>USEZ01000144.1 GCA_900553775.1 uncultured Slackia sp.
CAAGGCCCCTGAACGTTTCCTGCACCGTTGGCAGAAGAAGGGCTGCCTGGCGCACCTCTTCTTCGGAAACCCCCCGGCACATGCGCATCTTCATCATGAGGTCCTCGGCGGCCATCTGCCTGCGATTCAAATCGTCCACCACCTCGCCGTCTTGCACGCGCATGCGGCGGGCGTCGTTTTGCGTCATGGTGACGGCCGACATGCCGAGGCCCAGATACGGTACGCCCGTCCAATAGGCGATATTGTGCCTGCATTCATAACCCTCTTTGGCATAGCTCGCCACTTCGTAACGATGAAACCCCGCAGGGCCGAGCTCGTTGGGAGCCATCGACATCATGAGCGCTTCCTGCTCTTCATCCACGTCGTCGATCTGGCCCTTGTCCACCATCTTTTGAAACGGCGTGTGCTCCTCGATCGTCAGGGGATAGACGCTCACGTGCGTCACGCCCAGATCGACCGCCTTGCGCAGGCTTTCGAGAAACATCTCGGGCGTTTGGCCGGGAATGCCGCACATCAAGTCGACCGAAACGTTTTCGAAGCGCTCTTGCGCCATGCGCACCGCCTCTTGGGCGCGTGCGCCGTCGTGAACGCGGTCGGGTTTTAAAAGGGCC
The DNA here is from genome assembly GCA_900553775.1 of uncultured Slackia sp. GTDB lineage: Bacteria > Actinomycetota > Coriobacteriia > Coriobacteriales > Eggerthellaceae > Slackia. The sequence continues at coordinate 612 of USEZ01000144.1, forward strand.
GTCATCGAAACTCTGCACGCCGATAGACAGGCGATTCACGCCGAGCGCATAGATATCGCGAATCAGCTCGGGCGTGATGCTTTCGGGATTGGCTTCCATGGAGCATTCCACCTCGGGCGTCAAATCCATGGAAACGCCCAGGGTGTAGAGCAGATTCGAAAGATGCTTCGATCCTATGTAAGAAGGCGTGCCGCCGCCCAGATAGACCGTCTCTATCGCGGAAAGCTCGCCTTCTTTGGCCTTGCGGCGGATATCGAGAACAAGCCGCTCGATGTATTCCCCTATTTCAGGGCTGTCGCGATCGACTGCGCGCGTCGCGAAATCGCAATATGCGCAACGATGCTTGCAGAACGGCAGATGGATATAGAGCGCTTTGTAAGGGTCGTGCGGCATGGCCGTCCTTCCTCGAATCGAATCCTGCGGCAAAAAAGGCCCGGCGTCTTGAGACGTTCCGGGCCCGACGCTTTAAAGGTAGACGCGCGAGCCCTGCCTTGCTTTGAGCTTGCGCGCGAACGAAAACCTGGCAAGCCTGTATTTCATTCCCTTGATGGCGCGTCCGCCCAGGCGGCATGCATGGACGCACCTCATGCAGGCAATGCAGCGCTCGGAATCGGTGAATGCGGGGGTTTCCTCGGGGATGGCATGCGTCGGGCATACGCGCGCGCATAGCCCGCACGACGTGCATCCGCCGACCGTCTGCACGCAAAACGGCACGCCGCCGAATTCCTTATACGGACGCGTGCCGGGAAAAACGGGCGATGCCGCCTCCTGCGAGCTTTCCGCCGAAGCGATCTTTTCGCGAACGCCTTCGGCGAAGGCGTCGATGTCGGCGTAATCCCGATCGTCGGGACGGCCCACGGCCACGTCCGTCATGAGGCTATGATGCGCGACGAATGCGGCTCCGGCGACAACCTTGAACCCCGCTGCCTGCGCCGTATCGGCAAGCTCGAGCAGCGTATCGTCGATATCGCGATTGCCGTAGGTTACCACGAGCACGGCGAACGCCCCGTTGCCCTTGCACGCCGCAATCTTCTCGACCGCAGGCGAAGGAACGCGCCCGCCATAGGATGGCACGCCGATGACCGCGATGTCGCCCGGAGCGAATTCGAAATCGGCATGCGACGCATGCGGCGTTATATCGAAGCTCGCATCGCTTTTCCCGATTCCCTCGCACACGCGCGCCACGACGTCTTTCGTCGTTCCCGCTCCCGTGAAAAAGAGCGACACGATGCTTCCTCTGTCCATATTCCGCCTCCAAACAACGACGGTTCCGCCATGCGAAACCGTCGGATCGTCTTCTTCTGTTGCAACCGCGCCGCACAACCCGGCTCCGGCTGCAAAACACCCTGACGCGATCGGGCTATTCGTCGACCTTCAGGATGGCCATGAATGCCTCCTGCGGCACTTCGACATTGCCGATGGCCTTCATGCGCTTCTTGCCCGCCTTCTGCTTTTCGAGCAGCTTGCGTTTGCGGGAGATGTCGCCGCCGTAGCACTTCGCCAAGACGTCTTTGCGTTTCGCGCGTACGGTCTGACGCGCCAAAACGCGGCCGCCCACGGCCGCCTGGATAGGAACCTCGAACATCTGCTGAGGAATGATCTCTTTGAGCTTCTCGCACAGCACGCGTCCGCGGTCGTAGGCTTTGTCTTTGTGCACGATGAACGACAAGGCGTCGATCGGCTTGCCCGAAAGCAGGATGTCGAGCTTTTGCAGCGCGCCGGGCTTATAGCCCAGATATTCGTAATCGAGGCTCGCATAGCCCTTCGTACGGCTTTTCAACTGATCGAAATAATCCAGAATCAATTCCGAGGAGGGAATCTCCCAGATCATTTCGACCGTGGTGGCCGAAAGATAGTTCATCGTCTTGAACGTGCCGCGATGCGCGACCGTCAGGTCCATGACCGCGCCCACATAGTCGGGCGGAATCATGATGGTGGCCTTGAGGTACGGCTCCTCGATATGGTCGACTTCCGAAGGATCGGGCATGTCCTGCGGAGAATGCAGGCTCACCATGTCTTTGTTGGTTTTATACACGTGGTATTCAACGCTCGGCGCGGTGGCGATCAAATCGAGGCCGAACTCGCGCTCCAGACGCTCTTTGATGACTTCCATATGCAAAAGCCCCAAGAATCCGACGCGGAAGCCGAAACCGAGCGCATGGCTGTTTTCGGGCTCCCACACCAAAGCGGGATCGTTGAGGGAAAGCTTCTCGAGCGCTTCTTTAAGCGCCTCGTACTGGTCGCCGTCGATCGGGAAAAGGCCCGTGTACACCATGGGCTTGGCTTCGCGATAGCCGGGCAAGGGCTCTTCCACCCCGCCCGTCTTCGACGTGATCGTATCACCCACACGCACCTGGGAGACGTCTTTGAGGCCCGTCACCAAATAGCCGACCTCGCCGACCGAAAGCTCGGGAAGCGCGATTTCAGCCGGACGTCGGGCGCCGACTTCTTCGACCTGGATTTCGGTTCCCGCGTTGACCAGGCGAACCATGTCGCCCTTCTTGATCGACCCGTCCACGACGCGCACAAGGGCGACTACGCCGCGATAGGCGTCGAAATACGAGTCGAAAATCAAGGCGCGCAGCGGGGCCGACGCGTCGCCCTCGGGCGCGGGAATCATATGGACGACGGCCTCGAGCAGCTCAGGGATGCCTTCGCCGGTTTTGCCGCTCGCCAAAATGGCGTCGTCGGCGGGAATGGCCAGGCCGTCTTCGATTTCGCCTTTCACACGCTCGGGCTCGGCGGCAGGAAGGTCGATCTTGTTTATCAGCGGAATGATCTCAAGGTCGGCGTTCATGGCCATCATGGCGTTCGCCACCGTTTGAGCCTCCACGCCCTGGGTGGCGTCCACCACCAGCACGGCGCCCTCGCATGCGGCAAGGCTGCGGCTGACTTCGTAGGTGAAGTCGACGTGGCCGGGGGTGTCGATCAGGTTGAACTGATAGAGCTGGCCGTCTTCGGAGGCATAGTCGACGCGTACGGCCTGGCTTTTGATCGTGATGCCGCGTTCGCGTTCGATATCCATGCTGTCGAGCAGCTGCTCGGTCATATCGCGCGACGAAACCGTTCCCGTCAACTCGAGAATACGGTCGGAAAGCGTCGATTTTCCGTGGTCGATATGGGCGATAATGCTGAAATTCCTGATAAAGCGGGGATCGGTTGCCATGATGTCCTGTTCGTTTCCAGACGTCGCGCGCAAACGGCGCGTGTTCATACACTATGCATCGCGCCAGCGGGCGCATGATTCGTCGCTCTATTGTATCGCGTAGGACACCCCCGCGCGATATGACAGAACAAAGCGCTAAGCTTGGGCCAGATAACGCTCGATGACCTTCTTCAAATCGTCGATGCCCGTTCCCTTTTCGGAAGAGCACGGCACCACTTCTACCTCGGAACCGAAAGAAAGCTGCTTGCGCAGCGCGGCCACCTGGCGCACGACCTGCGATTTGCTCAGCTTGTCAGCCTTGGTGAGCACCACCATGAAAGGCAGCTCGGCCTCTTCGAGGAATTCGATCATCTGCACGTCGAGCTTCGTTGCGGGATGGCGGATATCGATCAGAGACACCACCAGCGTGAAATCGCGCTCCTGCTCGAAATAGCCGTTGATCATTTCGGCCCAGCGCACCTTCTCGGATTTCGAAACCTGGGCGTAGCCGTAACCCGGCAGGTCGACGAAATGGGCGCCTTCGGCATTGAAAAAATTGATGGTGGACGTCTTGCCAGGCTTGGAGGACACCTTCGCGAGCTTCTTGCGGTTGAACAGCTTGTTCAGCAGCGACGACTTGCCCACGTTCGAGCGTCCCGCAAACGCGATCTCGGGCATGGTCGAAGGCGTGAGCTGAGACGATACGCCGAATGATCGCTCGAATACCACGTTGTTGATGTTCATGGGACGCTCCTTGCGGCCGTGCTGTTCGTCATGCTCCT
>USEZ01000145.1 GCA_900553775.1 uncultured Slackia sp.
GAGAGCCGCCGGTGCGTGGAAATGTGGCGCCGCCGTGCGCGCAAGGTGATCGCCGTCGGCGCCTGCGCCGTGACAGGCGGCATCCCCGGCATGGCCTCGGCGGCCCTCGATGCGGGCCGTGCGTCGGTATATGGCGGCGACGCCCCCGAGGCCTGCGGGGATATGACGCCCCCGCGCAGCGTCTCGTCGGTCGTCGACGTCGATTTCGAGGTGCGCTCGTGCCCGATCGACACGGCCGATTTCATCATGGTGCTCGAGCGCGCCCTGTACGGCAGCAACGCGCTCGTGCTTTCCGATACGATGTGCGGCAGCTGCAAGCGCAACGAAAGCGGCTGCTTCTGGCGTGCGGGCAAGCAGTGCCTGGGTCTGGTCACCTTGGCGGGCTGCGGCGCGAAATGCGTGAATCTCGGAAGGGAGTGCAACGGCTGCCGCGGGCTTTCCCCCCATGCCAACCTGCCCGCCGCGCGCACGATGGTCGAGGCGATGGGCATGAACGTGGCCGATTTCGACGATGCGCTCGAACTGTTCAACCAGACAAGCCCGATGCTGCACAAGGAGGACTAGATGAGCCGCACCACCCTTTCCATGCATCATATCGCCCGCGTCGAGGGCCACGGCAACGTGCATGTCGTCATCGAGGACGGCACGGTGCGCGATGTGCGCATGAACATCGTCGAACCGGCACGCCTGTTCGAGTCCATGGTGGCGGGGCGCCCTTTCGACAAGGTGAGCTACATCGCCTCGCGCATATGCGGCATCTGCTCGTCGAGTCACGTGGTCACCGATCTTATGGCGATCGAGGACGCCTTCGGCGTAGAGGTGAGCGACCGCACGCGGATGCTGCGCGAGCTGCTCGTATACGGCAGCTACCTGCAAAACCACGCCTCGCACCTGTTCGTGTTCGCGGCGCCCGACTTCCTCGGCGAGGAGAGTCTGTTCCCAGTGGCGGAGAAAGACCCCGAGCTTTTCCAGGGCGGCTTGGCCGTCAAGGCGCTCGGCAACGAGCTGTGCACGAAAATCGGAGGGCGTTCCATCCATCCGATCACGGCGGTGCCGGGCGGCTTCACCCATGAGATAACGAGCGTCGAATACCTCGAGCTCGCCGACAAGCTCGCGGCGATGCGTCCGTTCGTCGAGCATGTGGTAGACGTATTCGCGGCATTTCCGGTTCCCGATATCGCTTCGACGGGCGATTTTTTGGCGCTTCATGAAGACGGCCATTACGCGGTGGCCTCGGGCAGCCCGCGCTTCGTCAAAGACGGCGTGGAATTCGCCGTGCGCGACTATCGCGACTATATCGAGGAATACACGGTGGAGCATTCGGCGGCGTATTTCTCCCGCCGCGCCGATACGGGCGAGACGTTTGCGGCAAGCGCGCTTGCGCGCATCAATACGAGCTGGAACGAGCTGACCCGCGAAGCGCGTCTGGCGGCGGCCAAGGCGGGGCTGAGGCCGCCTGCGCTCAATCCGTATCACAACAACGTGGCCCAGGCGGTCGAGCTGGTGGACGCGTGCGTGCGTTGCGAGACCATGCTGCGCACGTTGGCGGAAATGCAGGGGACGAGCGAGCCTGTGGCAGTCGTGCCGCGCGCCGGTCGCGGCGTAGGCATGACCGAGGCGCCGCGCGGCACGCTCGTGCATGATCTGGAGTTCGACGCGCGGGGGCGCGTGGCGAAGGCGAATATCATCACGCCGACGGTCCATAACCTCAGCGACACGGAGAAAAACGTTCGCCAGGTCGCCGAGAAGCTTGCGGCCCAAGGCGTCGACGAGGCCGCGCTGCGCCTCGAAATCGAAAAACTCGTACGCGCCTACGACCCGTGCCTCTCGTGCTCGGTCCATTGATCGCAGCGCGTTTGTGTTTCGCTTGCTTTCGAGACGAAGGCGCCCGCCGGCTGGACGGGCGCCTTCGTGCTTTCTCGCCCGCGAAGCCGCTCCCGGGTGTTTCTCGAGGCCGGGGTTATGCGGGGGAGAGGATCGCTGTTCTGCCGCTGCGGAATAAGCGGGGAGCTTGCATAATACGTTTGGAATCCATGGATTCTTGCAAGTAAGATTCTTCGTAAAATCCCATGTCAGCAACTTTTATCCCTATCGCATGAAATTGAGTAAACGATGTTTCACGGTGTTTGCGGGATGAAAGGGCGCAAGACGGAGTCGCATAATCGCCTTGTTCGATTTCAGCGCCGCCGTCGAAAGCACTCGCATACGTTTGCGACGCGCGATGCCGGCATGAAACATGCTGAACCAAAATCAATAGGTTTGATTTTGAAGAAATGAGAAAGGAAAGGTACAGGATGAAAATCGTTGTTTCTTTCAAGGTCGTCCCTGACGATCAGGACATCCAGGTGTCCGGCGACGGCAGCCTCGATTTCTCCAAGGCCCACAAAATCGTTTCCACCTACGATTTGAACGCCGTGGAGGCAGCGGCTCAGCTGGCCGCCGCCAATGAGGGCTCTTCCGTCGTGGGCGTCACCGTGGGCGACGCGAAGATCGACGACTCCAAGCTGAAGAAGGGCATTCTCGCCCGCGGCATGGACGAGCTGTTCATGACCGCCGACGATGCGTGCGCCGACATGGACGCCCATGCCACCGCGACCGCCCTCTCCGAGCTGATCGCCAAGGTCGGCGATTACGATTTGATCCTGTGCGGCGACGGCTCTGCCGACAACTACGCCCAGCAGGTCGACGTGCAGCTGGCTGCCAAGTTGGGTCTGCCCGTCGTCAACGGCGCCACCAAGATCGAGGCGGGCGACGGCTTCGTGACCGTCGAGCGCACGCTCGAAGACGTCGTCGAGACCGTCGAGGTTCCGCTGCCGGCCGTCGTTTCCGTCACGCCCGACATCGCGCTGCCCCGCATTCCCGGCATGAAGGACATCCTTGCCGCCGGCAAGAAGCCGATGAACGTCGCAGGCGCCGAGGGCTCTTACGCCAACGCCATCGAAGTCGTCGACTGCAAGGCCCCCGAGCAGGCCGACCGCAAGCTCGAGATCATCGACGCCTCCGAAGACGGCGCCATCGAGAAGTTCGCCGCCGCCATCAAGGCCGCGCTGTAAGGGAAAGGTGGATTGTAAGATGAAAGCATTCGTTCTCGCCGAGCGCACCGATGCTATCGCAGAGCTTTGCGCAGGTGCCCGCACCATGGCCGACGAGGTCGTTCTGGTCGCCTTCGCCGACGTCCAGGTTCCCGAGGCCGTGGCTGACAAGGTCCTGCACATCGCCGTTCCCGAAGGCTCCGTCATCGACGACGCCGCCGACACCGTGATCGCCGCCTTCGAGGCCGAAAAGCCCGAGGTTGTTTTCGTCGAGCCGACCAAGCACATGAAGGTCGTCGCCGGCAAGCTCGCCGCTCATGCGGGCACTTCCGCCATCACCGACGTCATCGCCTTCGAGGGCGACGTCGCCACCAACATGTACTTCGGCGGCGTGGGCCAGAAGAAGCAGAAGGCCGCGGGCGTCGCCATCTACACCGTGGGTGCCGGCGTGTTCGCCGATGCCCAGGCATCGGGCGCCAACGCCGTCGAGGAGCTGGCCTGGGTCGCTCCCGCCAAGGCCGTCAAGCTCGTTTCCTCCAAGGCTATCGAGAAAAGCGGCGTCGACTTGTTCAAGGCCGACGTGGTCGTGGGTGCGGGCCGTGGCTTCGGCGCCAAGGAAGACCTCAAGATGGCCGAGGACCTTTGCGAGAAGCTGGGCGCGGGCCTTGGCTGCTCCCGTCCTCTGACCGAGGGCGTCGATTGGCTGCCCACCGAGGTCTACATCGGCGTGTCCGGCCTCATGCTCTCCCCGAAGGTCTACATCGCGGCGGGCATCTCCGGCCAGATGCAGCACATGGTGGGCGTGAACCGCGCGGGCACGATGTTCGCCGTGAACAAGGACAAGAACGCCCCTATCTTCAAGCAGTGCGACTACGGCCTCGTGGGCGACCTGAAGGACGTCCTGCCGAAGCTGGTCGCGGCGCTGTAAGACCGTTAGACCCGCCCGGGAAGGGGTCGGCAACGCCCAGTCGCTCAGACAGTCCTCGCTTCGCTGCGGAACTCGCTTGGTGGGCGTCGCCGACCCCATCGGCTCCAAGGCAGTTGCAGCTCCGGTGCTGCACGCTTCTCGCGCGGCTCGGTGGGGGAACAGGAAGCTCACGCTGGCAGCCTTTGTGGCGGCGGTGGTGGCGCTCGCGGCTATTGTGGTGGCGGGTCTTCTGGTCACCGACGCTGCCACGGCCACGGACTTCGCGCAGAAGAACCTCGCGCCCAGCCTGGCGCATCCCTTCGGCACCGACTGGATGGGCCGCGACATGCTGCTGCGCACGCTTGCGGGCCTGTCCACGAGCGTGCTGGTGGGCCTTCTGGCCGCAGGCGCGTCCTCCGTCATCGCGCTTGTGCTGGGCGCGGTGGCGGCGCTGGGCGGGAAGAAGGCCGATGCCGCGGTCACCTGGCTCATCGACCTCATGATGGGCGTGCCGCACATCGTGCTGCTCATCCTCATATCGTTCGCGCTCGGCAAGGGGTTCTGGG
>USEZ01000146.1 GCA_900553775.1 uncultured Slackia sp.
CCATGCAGCAAAGCGAGCGAAGCGCCCTTCCCTACGAAGACGCCGCAGCGCTCGAAGCCGCACGCGCGCAAGCCGACGAGGCGCTGCGTGCGGCGCGCGGCGCGCTCGATGCGGCGAAAAACAACGCGGAGGCGCTCCTTCGAGCGCGCGAAGACAAAAAACGCTTCGACGATGCAATCGAGCAGACGGCCGCGAAGCTCAACCAGGCCGAGCAAGACCTTGCGGCCGGCAGCGCACGGGCCGAAAGCACCCGGGCGGCCGCCGAGCAGGCGCGCGCAGGGCTGAAGCACGCAAGCAAAGCCGAGGCGGAAAAGCACCTCGAAGCGCTTCGTTCGCGCATCGCCGCGATCGACGCCCGAACGAAAGCGGCAACGGAGCGCCTGAAGAAAAGCGAGCAGAGCCTCGCCTCCTCGCTCGGCAGGATCGAGGCTACCGAGCGCGATCTTTCCCGCATGCCCGCATACGACGAATCCGCCGTCGCCGCCGAGCGTACCGAGGCCGTTGCGGAACTCGCAAAGGCCCAGGGCGAAATCGACGCCCTCAAGGCGGTTCTGGCCGCAAACAAGACAGCGTTGGAAAGCGTAGACCGCCTGGTCGCATCGTCGGGAGATATCGACAAACGATACGGAGAGCTCGCCGTACTGGCCGATACGGCCAACGGAAGATTGGCGGGAAAAGACAAGGTGTCGTTCGAAACCTACGTGCAAAGCATGTATTTCGACCGCATGGTGGCCGCCGCCAATCGCAGGCTTTCGGCCATGACCAACGGACGCTACGAACTTGTCCGCCGACGCAGCGCCGCCTCGAAAACGGGGCAAAGCGGCCTCGACCTCGACGTGCTGGACAGCTACACGGGCAAAGCGCGCGACGCCTCGTCGCTTTCGGGAGGCGAGGCATTCAAGGCGTCGCTCTCCCTTGCGCTCGGGCTGTCGGACATCGTCCAGGCCCATGCGGGCGGCATCAGGCTCGACACCATGTTCATCGACGAAGGGTTCGGCTCCCTCGACCAGGAATCGCTGCGGCTCGCCGTGAAAACGCTCACGGAGCTTCCAGGAAACGACAAGCTCATCGGCATCATCAGCCACGTCGAAGAGCTCAAAGAGGGCATCGACCGCAGGATCGTCGTGACGCGCGGGCGCAACGGGTCGTCGCTGCGCATCGAAGCGTGACCGACCGCCCGGTCGGAAACGCGACGAACGCTCGCCCGGCGAAGCGCGCTTCGTCCGGATACCTCACGCGCCATAAGGCGAAGCGCGCCCGGCGGCGAGGCGGGCCGTTCGACCGTCTCGCCGCCATCGGGCATCGGGCATCGGGCATCGGGCATCGGGCATCGGGCATCGGGCATCGGAGGCAATGATGCAAGACCCCGGCGGGCAGATGGCCTAGAATGTGACTCCGCCGTTTCGGCATGCAACCCGACCGACCTTTAGGAATCGAGCATCCCTTGTTCTTCTCGCGACGCGTAAATCCTTCCGTCATGCGGTTTTTCGCCGCAAGCATCCTTCTATCGTGCGCCCTCGTCTTTTCGACGGGATGCACGAACGCCGACGACGACCCGACCTTCGTCGACCTCAAACAAGGACGCAGCGCCGCCGAATACAACACGCAGACGCTTCAGCACGCGATCAACGCCGCCTCCTACCAAGGCGGCGGCGACCTACGCCTTCCCGCAGGCACCTTCTATTTCGCATGGAGCCACAAAGACGAATGGAGCAACTGCGCCATCATCGCGCGCAGCAATGTGTCGATTTCAGGCGAAGGCATGGACCAGACGTTTCTCAAGCCGCTCGGCAGCTACGACGATCAAGACGGCATCGAGCACGGCGTCGATATGTTCCTGCACGATGGAACCGATTCGGGGCAATATCTCGTCAACGCCGATTTCTCCGACTTCACCATCGACGGATCGGCCGCCCACGGCGATCCCGAACAATACAATTCATCGGGAAAAGGGTTCTCGTTCACGCTGTTCGAAGATTGCGATTGGAATCGCGTCAAGGTAACCGACACCGACGGAACGGGGTTCGGAGTCGATTTCCCCGTCGACTGCACGATGACCGACTGCATCGCCGTGCGCTGCGGCAAAAACGCCACGTCGTCGTCATACGGAGCTTCGGGCTTCGGCATCGGAACGGGCTACAGCGAAGAGGAATCGATCGCCATAGAAAACTGCACGGCGTCCGACAACACGAAATACGGGTTCTTCTTCGAGAATCAAACCACCTTCGACAACCCCGCAACCACGGCGAAAAGCGCCCACGGATACGTCGTGCGTTCCTGCGAGGCATCGGGCAACCTCTACAACTTCGGCGGCAATCGCGCCAACGACGTGCGCTTCGTCGATTGCACGTCGAACGTCTCGGCAAGCGTGGCGCGCGAATCCTACACGCGCTACGCATTCCAGTTCCACAACTATTCGACGCGCGTGACCGTCGAAGGCGGCGAAATAAGCCAGGCGTTCGACGACGTGGCGCCCGAAGACGCCTGCTACGAGGCCGTCGAATGGGCGCTTGCCCGCGATATCGCCGAGGTGGGCTCTGAGGGCTACGACACGTTCAGGCCGCGCGACAACGCGACGCGCGGCGAGGTGGCGGCATTTCTTTGGCGCTATGCGGGACGCCCGGGCGAGGTCGTCCTGGGGTCGCATGTCGAGCTCGCCGCGCCCGCGCAAGACGTGCCCGCGCAAGGGTATTACGCCGAGGCGGTGCGCTGGATGAAGGAAGACGGCCTTACCGTGGCCGACCCGTTCAGGCCCGACGACACCGTGACCTACGAAGAGCTCGCCGTTATCCTATGGCGCTACGCCGGCCTGCTGGAAACGCCCGAAAGCGAAGCGGCCGACGCCGCGCAATCCGCCACGGCAGACGCCGCCGATCAGACCGACGCGCCGGCGAAACGGCTTTCCTTCTCTTGTGCAGACGACGCCCTCGCATGGGCATCCGAATGCGGCATCCTTCCCGTCGAAACCTCGCCGCAGGCTTGCGCGCAAGCCTGCACGCGCGGCGACCTTATGCGCATGCTGCACGCGTTCGACCGCGCAAAAAGCGGCTCTATGCGGTAGGTTCCGTCCATCCTCCTGTTTTTGCGGGAAATACGGCTTCTGGCCATGATGAAAGATTCTTTTACCATCATTCGATAGAATCAGTTTCATGCCAGTTTTTGAAACGATGGAGTCAGATATGCTGAGCTACGACATGGCGGCGCGCCGCGAAGACCCCCTCTACATCCATCTCTCCAAATGCATCAAGCGCGATATAGAATCGGGCGCGATTGAGCCCCATGAAAAGCTTCCTTCGAAGCGCTCGCTCGCGCGAAACCTCGCCGTAGGCGTCGTCACCGTAGAGGCCGCCTATGCGCAGCTGATCGCCGAAGGGTACCTGTACGCGGAAAACCGCCGCGGGTATTTCGCCTGCGACATCGAGGCTTCCCCGGACGCCTCGACCTGCGATTCGCAAACGACGCGGGAAACGCCCGATATCCGGCCTCGCGCCGGGCGCCCCGCAGCACGCGGCGCATACGCCGCTTCGCCGCGACGCGAAAACGAGTCTTATCGCGCAGGGGCCGGGCGCGGGCGGCCTGACGGGGCGACGGATCGACGCCCCGTGCGCTTCGATTTGTCCTTCGAAGCTTCGGCTGCGCGGTCCTTCCCGCTTTCGTCATGGTCCAAAGCGGCGCGCGACGCCCTCTCGTCCGCATCGGAGCTTTCCCGCCTGCACGATCCGCTCGGATCCGAACGTCTGCGCCGCGCGATTGCCGCATATCTTCGCCGCAGCCGCGGGCTGCACGCCGACCCCGACGCCATCGTCGTCGGGGCGACGTCCCAGCAGCTCTGCGCCCTCGTCGCGCAGCTGCTCGGCCGCCCGCCGCGCACCGTCGCCCTCGAAAACCCGGGCGACGCCCGCCTCGGGCGCATCTACGAAGCGCACGGCTTCGATATCTCCCATGTAGGCCTCGACGACAAAGGCATCGACATCGCCGGGCTTCGCGCATCAGGGGCCTCCCTCGTCCACACGTCGCCCTCCCATCAGTTCCCCACGGGAATCGCAATGCCCGTCGCACGCCGCAACGAGCTGCTCGCCTGGGCCCGCGAGCAAGCCGATCGCTACATCGTCGAAGACGACCGCGACTGCACGCTGCGCCTCGCGGGAAAGCCGCTTCCCACGCTGCAAGGCGCCGACGAACACGAACGCGTCATCCATATCGGCACCTTCGACGCAACGCTCGCGCCCGCGCTTCGCATCGCCTACATGGTGCTTCCTTCGCATCTCGCGCACGCCTACCGCGAAACGCTCGGTTTCTACCCTTGCGCCGTCTCCGCCATCGACCAGATAGCGCTCGCGCGATTCATGGAGCAGAAAGAATTGGAACGTCTCGACAACCGCACGAAAACACGCTGCCGAAACACTCGGGACGCCCTGATGGACGCCTTGGGCAAAACGCCTGCGGCGACGCGCATCTCCTACGAGCATATCGATGCCGGAACGTATTTCATCCTGCGCGTCGA
>USEZ01000147.1 GCA_900553775.1 uncultured Slackia sp.
ATGCGGCGTGCGGCATCGTATACGTCGTGTCCCGCCTGAGGCGGTTCAAGAAAGACGGCGGTTTTTCGCGGCGTTAGGCGCCGAGGCGATACGGCTGCGTTTTCTTGCTATGCTTGCGTTCTATCAAGGCGCGCGGCTCGGTTTTCGCGGACGCGCGCACTCCTAAGCGAACTTCGAAGGAACGTTTCCATGAATATCAACCATGCCATCCTGCACGTGTTCGACTTCGTCTCATGCGTCGACGTGCTGTCCGAATCCGAAATCGACCTGTCGAACAAGCAGGCGCGCACATTCGTGACCTCGCATGCCCGCCGCGCGTTGGCCAACATCGACAACAGGCATGCCTCGTTTTCCGAAGAGAGCCTGTTCGCCGAAGAGCTGCGCGCCTATTATGCGGGGCGAAGGGATTTCGTCGGCCTTTCCACGCAGATCGCGGAGTTTCTGGGCAAGGAGCTGGGCTGCCAAGACAAGCCCGCCTCGACCGACATTTTGGTGGTTGACTTCGAAGAGACGCCCGAAATGCCTGCCGGCGATGTCGATGACGAGCAGGCCGCGGCGGCATTCGCGGGCCGCGCCAAGCGCTATCTCGCCGTGCTTCTGCTCGAAAGCAAGCAGGCTTACATGCACGAAGTGGGTCGTGCCGACGACGGATCGGTGAGAAACGCGATCGCGCGCCATTACGCGATTCTGCCGAACCCGTCGCAGAAGGTGGCGTCGTATGCGGTGGTCGATCTGGGCGCCATGACGGTTCTGTTCTGCGACAAGCCGCGCTCGATATCGGGCGAGGAGCGCCTGGTCGTCGCCGACGGGCTGCTGCAGTGCTCGCCCGAGACGTCGGGCAAAGAGGTGGTCGACGCGGCGTTTCGCATCGTGGAGGAGGTTGCCGAGGAATACGGGGCGAACGCGGCGGTCGCTCTGTCGAAGGCGAAGGCCCACGTGGCGCAGTCGGCCGACGAAGACGAGTATCTGGCGCCGTGGGACATGGCTGCCGACGTGTTCGACGACGAGCCCTTGCAGAAGCGTTTCGAAGAGGCCGTGGCCGAAGAGCATTTGCCCGAACGCGTGGCGGTCGAAAAGAAAGTCGCGCAGCGCGTGGCGAAGAATCACAAGATCCGCACCGACACGGGCATCGAGATAACGTTTCCGTCCGAGTACAGCAACAGCTCCGAATTCATCGAGTTCATCAACGCGCCGAACGGCCTGATCCAGATCGAGCTGAAAAACATCGGCAGCATCGAGAACCGTTGACGCGCTTGCGCATCGGCGCACCGCGTATCGCGGGCGTGCCTGCGGCGATGCATGCTTGCGACGATGTCGCCGCGCCGCCATCGTCGCGTGCGGGACGCCGGCAAAAAAGCCGGCCCGAGGACGGACCGCCCGGCTTCCGCGCATGCGCCGGTCCTGCCGCCATTTTCTCGCGGCGACGGTTTGGCGAGCCTGATAGAATGAGCAGAACGCGGTTTCGTGCCGCGTTCTTTTTTCGCATGAAGCGCTCGCTTTCGCCCATGCATCGCGGAAGCGGGCGTGTTTCTCGCATTTTCGATATCGAAGAAGGGAAGGATGCATGGCGGAATTCATCTACACCATGTATAAGGCGCGAAAGGCGCATGGCGACAAGGTCATCCTGGACGACGTGTCGCTGTCGTTTTACCCGGGCGCCAAGATCGGCGTGGTAGGCCCCAACGGCATGGGCAAATCCACGCTGCTCAAGCTGATGGCGGGCATCGAGGAGGTGTCCAACGGCGAAGCGCGCCTGAGTCCCGGCTATACGGTGGGCATCCTGCAGCAGGAGCCGCCGCTCGACGAAGACAAGACCGTCCTGGAAAACATCCAGATGGCGTTCGGCGAAATCCTGGCGAAAATCGATCGCTTCAACCAGGTGAGCGCCGAGATGGGCGACCCCGACGCCGATTTCGACGCGCTCATGGAAGAGATGGGCAAGCTGCAAGACGAAATCGACGCCGCCAACGGCTGGGACCTCGACAGCCAGCTGTCTCAAGCCATGGATGCGCTGCAGTGCCCCGAGCCTGATATGCCGGTGAACGTGCTCTCGGGCGGCGAACGCCGTCGCGTGGCGCTGTGCCGCCTGCTGCTCGAGGCGCCCGACCTGCTGCTGCTCGACGAGCCCACCAACCATCTCGATGCCGAAAGCGTGCTGTGGCTCGAGCAGTTCCTCAAGCGCTATCAGGGCGCGGTGCTCGCCGTCACGCACGACCGCTATTTCCTCGACAACGTGGCCGAATGGATCTGCGAGGTCGACCGCGGGCATCTGTATCCGTATAAGGGCAACTATTCCACCTATCTGGAAACCAAGGCCGCCCGTGTGGCCGCCCAGGGCCAGCGCGATGCGAAGCTCGCCAAGCGCATGCAGGCCGAGCTCGAATGGGTGCGCAGTTCCCCCAAGGCCCGTCAGGCGAAAAGCAAGGCGCGTCTGGAGAACTACGACCGCATGGTTGCCGAGGCCGCTCAGTCCAAAAAGGTCGACTTCACCGATATCCACATTCCCGCAGGTCCGCGCCTGGGGGCGGAGGTGCTCAACGTGGAGCACCTGCACAAGGCGTTCGGAGATCGCGTGCTGATCGACGACTTGTCGTTCAGCCTGCCGCGCAACGGCATCGTCGGCGTGATCGGTCCCAACGGCGTGGGCAAATCCACCCTGTTCAAGATGATCGTGGGCAAAGAAGAGCCCACGTCGGGCGATCTCAAGCTGGGCGAAACGGTGAAGGTGTCCTACGTCGATCAGAATCGCGAAGGCATCGACGCCGATAAAACGCTTTGGGAAGTGGTTTCCGACGGGCTCGATTACATGCAGGTGGGCGAGACCGAGGTTCCCAGCCGCGCCTATGTCTCAGCCTTCGGTTTCAAGGGCTCCGATCAGCAAAAACCCGCGGGCGTGCTTTCGGGCGGCGAGCGTAACAGGTTGAACCTGGCGCTTACCCTCAAGCAGGGCGGAAATCTCCTGCTGCTCGACGAGCCCACCAACGACCTCGACGTCGAAACGCTTGAAAGCCTGGAAGAGGCGCTTATGGAATTTCCCGGCTGCGCGGTGGTCACGAGCCACGACCGCATGTTCCTCGACCGCATCGCCACGCATATCCTCGCGTGGGAGGGTACCGACGAGAACCCGGGCAACTGGTATTGGTTCGAGGGCAACTTCGATAGCTATCAGAAAAACCGCATCGAGCGTCTTGGCGAAGAGGCCGCCAAGCCTCATCGCATCCATCGCAAGCTGACGCGCGACTAGCGCTTCCGCGAAAGCGACGGGCGTTCGTATGCGCAAGGGGCGGTTTTTCCGCCCCTTGCGCATAAAGGTCGGCTTGTCGAGGGCGTTTGCGCCTCTCGGGGAAAAGACGGCCGCCTCCTCGTTTTCGCGCGCGGCGGCGATTTTCGCGGCTCGTCTTGTGCGGCGTTCCCGTATAGTGTCATCCGTACAAAGCGCCATGCATCCGGCGGCAATGCCGCGGCTGCGCGGCATACGGTCGATGAAAGGCAGGAATATGGAAAATTCCGTCAAAGAGAAGGGCAACGTGAAGGCGCTGCTTCCCATCGGAGTATTTCTGGTGCTCTATCTGGGATTGGGGATCGTATTCGAATACGTCATGGGCATATCCATGGGCTTTTACAGCATTCCTATCGTCGTGGTGTTTCTGGTGGCTCTGCTCGTCGCGTGCTTCCAAAACCGTAAGCTTGCTTTCGACGACAAGCTTACGGTTATGGGCAAAGGCATCGGCGACAAGACCATCGTCACGATGATTCTCATCTTCATGGCGGCGGGCATCTTCGTCGGCGTCGTGGGCCGCGATAGCGCGGAAAGCGTGGCGTATCTTCTGTTATCGGTCATTCCGCCTCAATACGCCGTGGCCGTCCTGTTCGTGGTGAGCTGCTTCGTTTCGGTCTCGATGGGCACGTCCGTGGGAACGATCACGCTCATCGCGCCGATCGCGGTGGCGGTTTCGTCCGCATCGGGCTTCGATCTGCCGCTGTGTATCGCCAGCGTCATGGGCGGCGCCATGTTCGGCGACAATCTCTCGTTCATCTCGGACACCACGATCGCGTCGTGCCAGGGTCAGGGCTGCAAGATGAAAGACAAGTTCAGCGAGAACTTCAAAATCGCGCTTCCCGCCGCCATCGTGACGCTGATCCTTATCCTGGTGCTGTCGATGGGCGCCGATCTGAACGGCAGCATCTCGCATGATTACGACCTGATCCAGCTGATCCCGTACGTGATCGTGCTCGTGGGCGGTATCATCGGCATCAATGTGTTCATCGTGCTTCTGCTGGGCATCCTGTCGGGTTCGGTCATCATGATCGCCACCGGCGCCACGCCCGCCACCGACCTGTTGGCGAATATGGGATCGGGCGCCGCCGGCATGTTCGAAACCACCATGGTGGCCGTTCTGGTGAGCGCCATCTGTGCCCTCATTCGCGAATACGGCGGTTTCACGGCTCTGCTCAACGGCATCAAGAGTCTGTTCAAATCG
>USEZ01000148.1 GCA_900553775.1 uncultured Slackia sp.
GACGCGCTGCGCTTCTTGCGTCATGCATACGGCATCGACGTGCTTG
Organism: uncultured Slackia sp.; assembly: GCA_900553775.1. Classification (GTDB taxonomy): domain Bacteria; phylum Actinomycetota; class Coriobacteriia; order Coriobacteriales; family Eggerthellaceae; genus Slackia. Next base: position 47 of record USEZ01000148.1, read on the forward strand.
TGCCCGACCGCTTCGCGTTCATGCGCCGTTTTCCCGATATCGCCTGCGACAAGGCGACGATCGACGATTACATGCAGCTGGTTTTGAAAGGGGATGCTCGATGAAAGCCGCTTTGCTCTCCGAGCTCATCACGTCGAAAAACGTGCTTATCCAATCGTTGGCCATCTATGCCGCGGTATCGCTTGTCATCGGAATATCCATGCAAAGCCCCATCGCCATGGTGGCCTGCATCGGGGCGATGACGCCGTTTATGATGACGTTCACCTTTTGCGCCCTCGACGGCATGAACGGCTGGGAGCGTTTTCGCGCCACGCTGCCCGTGTCCCGTACGGCGATCGTGGCGAGCCGGTATGCCAGCATTCTGCTTGCAACCGTCGCGATGGTTCTGACGGCATGGTGCATCGGCATGCTTCTTTCGGCCGCGCTCCCCGCGCTTTTCCCCGACTGGGCGGTTTCTGCGGCGTTCGTGCAGGAGGCGTCCGATCCCGCGGTGTTCCTGTTCGCCGGCATGATGGGGTCGGGCCTTATGCTCGCGGTCGCGGCGTTCGTGCTTCCGTTCGCCATGCGTTTCGGAATGACGAAATCCATCCGCATCATTCCCGTGTTCGCCGTGATGCTGATTCCCGTATCGATTTTTTTCGTGCAGCAGGTTCCCGATATGGCTCGATTGGCTGCGGATGTATCGCTTTGGGTCGATCAGCATGTTGCGCTCGCCTCGGCGCTATTCGTCGCGATCGTGCTCGCGATCTACGCGGCAAGCTGCGCTGTAACGGCGGCCCTCTACCGTAAAAAGGAGGTCTAAGGGTAACGCGCGGAGGCGTGGCTTTAGGGCCGCGGGTCCGTTCGAATCCGCGGCGCATCGCATCGCGCGCGTCCGTCCTATAATCGGGGCAAGGCGACGAAAGAAGGAGGCTGCCATGAAGCTTTCGAACATCCTTGTTCCCTACGACGGTTCCGAGCATGCGCTTCGCGCGGTCGATTACGCCAAGGGCCTTGCCGCGATGGCGGGCGCAGGCGCGCGCGTGTCGGTCGTGCACGTGGTGACGGCCGGCATGGTCGATCCGCGCGACCTCGACGGAGAGGGAACGCTCAACGGCGTTCCGCTGGGTCTGGTCGACCGCGAAGAGTACCAGGGCTTGGTGCAAAAGGCGACCGACCGCGTGAGGGCCGAAATAGAGGAGAAGCTGCGCGACGTCATCGCCGATGCGGGCGGTGCGGTGACGGTCGATGTCGTCGCCGATCCGTCGGCCGCCGATGCGATCATCTACTACGCCAAAACCCGCGATGCCGATTTGATCGTCATGGGGCGTCGCGGCTTGGGCGCGTTGCGCGGCATGCTCGGCAGTGTGAGCTACGGCGTGCTGCATGGCACCGACGTGCCGGTGCTCACGGTGAAATAACCTGCGGCGACCGTTGCGGGCGCAACGGCGTTTGCGATATGCGCCGTGAAACGTACGCCACGGCTTTTCGAAGGCGGCGGGCAAGGGGGATTCTGCGGCCCGGTCGAGTTCGCGCTCGGCCGGGCCGCTGTCGTCGCGGCCGGGCGTTGTTTCGCGCGTTCGGTTTTCGATGCGCCCCTCGTTCGGAATCCCGGCATACCGGCGACAACCTGACTGCGGCTTGCGCGACGGCTTGCTTTCCCTCCGATGTCCGCGCCCGCGCGTTTTTTGCGTGCATGCCCCGCTTCTGCGGGCGGGTTTTGCGATAATGAGCAGGTTTGAGAGAGCAAACAGGATGCTGCGGGCATCTTTTGGAATCCGTACGAATGGAGCGTCATGTCTGATTCCCGTTACGATTATCTTATCGTCGGCGCCGGCCTCACCGGCGCGGTGTTCGCCCACGAGGCCGCGAAGCTCGGCAAGAAATGCCTGGTGATCGATCGTCGCGACCATATCGCCGGCAACGTCTACACCGAAGAGGTGGAAGGCATCAACGTGCACAAGTACGGCGCGCACATCTTCCACACGTCGCTTGCGAACGTATGGGAATACGTGAACCGTTTCGCCGAGTTCAACAACTACGTGAATTCTCCCGTTGCGCTCTACAAGGGCACGACCTACAACATGCCGTTCAACATGAACACGTTCTCCAAAATGTGGGACGGCGTGGTCACGCCCGCCCAGGCAAAGGCGAAGATCGCCGAGCAGATCGCAGCCGAAGGCATCGACGAGCCGACCAATCTGGAAGAGCAGGCGCTTTCTCTGGTGGGCCGCGACATTTTCGAGGCGCTCGTGAAGGGCTACACCGAAAAGCAGTGGGGCCGCGATTGCAAAGAGCTTCCGGCGTCGATCATCAAGCGCTTGCCATGCCGCTTCACCTACGACAACAATTATTTCAACGATCGCTATCAGGGCATTCCGATGGGGGGCTACACCAAGATGGTCGAGCGCATGCTCGAAGGCGTGGAGGTGCGCCTCGGCGTGGAGTACAAAGACCTCGTGGCCGAGCAGCCCGACATCGCCGCACGCACCATTTACTGCGGCCCGGTGGATGCGTTCTACGACTTCAGGCTGGGAACGCTCGAATACCGCTCGTTGCGTTTCGAAAGCGAGATTCTCGACGAAGAGAACCATCAGGGCGTGGCCGTGGTGAACTACACCGAGCGCGACATTCCCTGGACGCGCATCATCGAGCATAAGCACTTCGAGTACGGTACACAGCCGAAAACCGTGATCACGCGCGAATATCCGGCCGACTGGGCCCCGGGCGACGAGCCGTATTACCCGCTTAACGACGCCAAAAACGAGGCATTGTACGCGCAGTACAAAGACCTCGCCGAACAGGAAGGTTCCGTCGTGTTCGCGGGCCGTTTGGGCGGTTACAAATACTACGATATGGACAAGTGCATCGCCGCGGCATTCGACTTGGTGAAAGCGGAGCTCGGTGTGGAGCTGTAGGCGTCCGAATTGCGATTTCTATCATGCGAAACGGCCTCGTTTTTTCGAACGAGGCCGTTTTTTTGCGGGTATGCCGCGGCTTTTCCCGAAGAAGACCGTTCGGGGGTTTTGTGACCTGGGCAAACGCGCTCTCTTTGCGGAATCGGGCGCGATATGCGCGCGTCTGGGGCGAAATTTCGCGTCATAGCCGTAAAAAACTGTCCTGAAGGCGCCCTCTACTTCACCACGCCCAACTTCATGAGCACGCGTTCGGCGCATCGCGCGAATCCGCGCCGCATGAGATAGTAGCGCGCCTTGTGCATCGGCGTTACTGCCGGGCCGCTTGCGGGCGCGGCGCGGCCCGCCTTGCCGGTCTTGTCCTGGTCGAACGCGTCGCTTGCGCGGCCGTTCGGGGCATCGTGCGGCGCTCGGGCATCGAGCTTCGTATCCGTGTCGGTGCTTGCGGCATGCGTACATGCCGCTGCAGCGTGCTCTGCCGAGGCATGTTCGGCCGTGTCGTCCGTCTCGTCCTTTCCGATTGCGCCGGCCGCGCATTGCGGCCGGGCGGGCGCGTCGTCGAGCGCTGCGCGGATATCAGCAAGGCATGCTTTCGTGGGGCGTCGGCGCGCGAAGTGCTCGCAGGGCGTGCCGAAATGCCTATCGAGGCAGGCCGTGAGCCGGGCGTATGCCATGCGCTGCTCGCCGGCGGGAAGTTTGCCGATATCGAGCATCGTGAAATCGAGGCACCATTCCAGAAGTTCGGCTGCGCAGAAGTCGTGCAGGCCGCGCTCGTCCCAGATACGGCAGATCGCCTCGATGGCGCACAGGTGCGCATCGAGCTTCTTACGAAGGGCCGTCGCCGTATCGAAGGCGGCATGGGTGGCCGATTCGTCGCTCATGCGATAGACGTAGAGCTTTTCGGACGAGAGCACGGTGCGCCGTGCGAACGGGTAGACCGCGAAATAGAACACCTGGTCTTCGGCCAGGCCGAGCCCCGGCTCGAACATGATGCGCTCGCGGCGCGCGAAATCTGCCGACAGGGCCGTGCGGCAGGCGTAAGGGCGCGCATGCTCTTTGAAAAGCAGGTCGGGCGCGAATGCGTCGTAGACGGCATCGCGCGGTGCAAGCTCGCGGCGCAGGCTCGCGGGCGCCGCTTCGGGGGGATCGCATTCGAGCCCGAACGTGAACGCCTCGGGCTGCCGGGTCGCGAAGACTTCATGTACGCGGGCGCAGGCGGCATCGACAAGCGTATCGTCGGCGTCGACGAACATGAGGATGTCTCCTGTCGCGTGCGCCATGCCGGTGTTGCGTGCGACGGAGACGCCCTGGTTTTCCTGCTCGATGACGCGGACGCGCTCATCGCGGGCGGCGTATGCCTCAAGGATGCTTGCGCTCGTATCGGGCGAGCCGTCGTTCACGCAGATGATTTCAAGATCGGCGTGCGTTTGCCCGATGAGCGAATCAAGCGTTGCGGCCAGGTGTTTTTCGGCCTTGTAAACAGGAACGATGATGGATATCTTCACGGAATTCCTCCTGATGAAAAGACGGC
>USEZ01000149.1 GCA_900553775.1 uncultured Slackia sp.
CGCCGACCGAAACGCCGCGGAGGGGCAAAAGACGAGGCGGCTGCGACGAAACGAACCCGTCGCAGCCGCCGATACGTTCGCAAAGCGGACGCCGCCGTCGAGGCGGCCTTAGTTGAACGCGTCGCGCAGCTTCTGCAACGGACTGCGCGCATCGGAGACTTCCTCGCCGAATTCGACGGCGACCTTCTCGAGCAGCTCGCGCTGTTTTTTGGTGACCTTCTTCGGAATGAGCACGTTGATATGCACGTACATGTCGCCGCGCGTATCGGCGTTCAGGCGCGGCATGCCCATGCCCTTCACGCGCACGACCTGCTCGTTCTGGCAACCCTCGGGAATGCGCACCTGCACTTTCTCGTCTTCGAAGATGCCGTCGATTTCTATCTCGGCGCCCAGCGTCGCCTGGATGAAGCTCACATTGGCGCGCGCATGCAGGTTGTCGCCCTCGCGCTCGAAGAACTCATGCGGCTGGATGCGGCAGGTGACGATCAGGTCTCCCGCCTTGGCTCCGTGCATGCCCGCCTCGCCGAAACCGCTCACGCGCAGCTGCTGGCCTTCGCGGATGCCCGCAGGAACTTCCACCGTGACATGCTGACGATCAGGAATGCGGCCCTGGCCTTCGCATTCCTCGCAGGGGTTCTCGATGACCTTGCCGGTGCCGCCGCAATTGCGGCAGGTGCTTGCGGTCTGCATGTCGCCGAGGAAGGTATGCTGCACGGTGACGACGCGGCCGCGGCCGTTGCACTCGGGACAATCGATTTCGCGCCCGCCTTCTCCCATGCCGGTGCCGCCGCACGCTTCGCACGGAGCCAGGCGGTCGTAAACGATTTCCTTCTTCGCGCCTGCGGCAACCTCCTCAAGCGTCAAGCGCAGGCCGACGCCCATATCGCGGCCTTCCTTGCGCACGTTGGCGCGACCGCCCGCCGCGGCGCCGCCGAAAAAGCTCGAGAACAGGTCCCCCATGCCGAAGCCGCCGCCGAACAGATCGTCGAAATCGACGTATTGGTAACCGCCCGCGCCGCCGCCCGGACCTGCGGCGCCGGGAATGGTGCCGAAACGGTCGTACTGCGCGCGCTTCGTCGAGTCGGACAGCACATCGTAGGCTTCGTTGAGTTCCTTGAAACGCTCCTCGGCGTCGGGCGCTTTGTTCACATCGGGATGAAGCTCGCGCGCCTTGCGACGAAACGCTTTCTTGATTTCATCGTCGGTGGCGGTTTTCGATACGCCGAGAACGGCGTAGAGGTCTTTTGCCATAGCGGTTGGTTACCTTCCTCGTATCTACAGGTCGCGCAACGCGCTTCGTGCTGCGCGGACGGCGTTGATGACTTTCGAATAATCCATGCGCGTGGGACCGATGACGGCCACGATGCCGGAAGAGCCGGCCGGGCCGTACTGCGCGGCCACCACCGAAATGCCGGAAAGCTGGGTGGCCCCGTTTTCGCTGCCGATGCGCACCTCGAGAGCGTTGTTCGATTCGGCCACGTCGTCGAACAGATGCATGAGCACCGTATCGTCTTCGAGCACCTGCAGCACCGGCAACGCCGCAGCGGCGTTGCTGAACTCGGGTTTGCTGAGCAGCGACGAGATGCCCAGCCTATGAGCGCGGTCGGATTCGCCCGCATTCAAGCATTCGACCAGCTCGTCGACGACCATGCGCCCAAGAGGGCTTGCCAGCGCATCGCACGTGCGCCCTGCCGCCATGCCGCGCACTTCAGACATCGGCTTGCCCGAAAGCACGCCGTTCAGCGCGTTTTGGACGGCCGCCAGATCGTCGGGGGAAACCTCTTCGCCGAATTCGATGTGTCGGTCGAGCACCTGCCCGTCGTCGGTGACGACCACCATGAGAGCCCGGTACGGCGTGAACGACACAAGCGACACCTGTTTGACGGCCGACCCGAGAAGAGAGGGCGCGAGAACGACCGAAAGGCAATCGGTCAGGCGCGTGAGCGCGGCCGAGGTTTTTTCCATCAAGTCGTCCATCTTCGAAGCGGCATCGCGCAGCTCGTCGAAGGCAGACCCCTCCGCCTCGTCGCCGAATTCCCCTTCCAGCAGATCGTCGACGAACGCACGGTAGCCCGCGTCGGTGGGAATGCGCCCCGCCGACGTATGCGGCGATGTGAGATACCCCTCGTCTTCGAGCACCGACAGTTCGTTGCGCACCGTTGCGGGAGACACTCCGAGACGATAGCGGTCGACCAGCGTACGCGAGCCGACGGGCTGGGCGTTGGCGATGTATTCCTCGATAAGCGCCTGCAGCACTCTTTGCCTGCGATCAGACAACACGGATTCCGGCCTCCTTCGCATCACGAGGTTTTCTTTCTTGCATGAATCGATACGAACGTGATTCTAGCAGCCTTAGGGCGTGAGTGCTAATGCGAAGCGCAAACGTCACGAACCCGTCACGTCGCACGGAAGGCCGCGGGCGCATGCGACCGGCTGCTCCGATGCTTGAAACGGATTGGGAATTCGGCATGCCGCCGCGTCGACGCGGCGGCAATCGCCCTTACGGGCGGCATCGGCGCTCGTGCACGGCGAGCATATCACGACAGATTCTCAGCAGGCGGAAATCGCGCTCGTCAAGAGGCGCAAGCCCCTCCTCTTCTGCTGCCGCTACCGCATCGCGGCACACGTCCCTGAACGCTTCGGCGCTTTCCTGGAAGCAAGCGCGGGCGAATTCTCCGCTGCCATCCGCCACGAGCATGCCGTCGGCATGCAGCGCCCAATATGCGGGATCGCGATCGGCGCCTTCTCCGAAAGCGAGCTGGAGCACATGGCGCATGGGCGTTCGGGCCAGTTCGCTTTCGAGCGTTTCGACGCTATAGCGCATCTGATGGCCGAGATTGGCTTTCGCCATGCCGGAAACGCATCCCGTAGGAACGTCGAGCCAATGCAGAGGCCTGTATTCGATTGCGAGATTTCGGTAGTCGCGTGCAGCACGCACGGAAGCATTGTCCATGACGGACTCCTTTCATCGATGTTGGCAGGACCACCGCGCAAACAGCCGGTTGGTGCCGGGATCTTCGAGCCAACTCTCTACCCCGACTCTGGATAAACGGTCGCGGCGTGTTGCCGCGCATAGAAGTCTATGGCTGTTTCTTTTGAAAAATCAAGTGTCGGGTCTCGTAATTCCGACGCCTTTCTCGCTACGCCATTTTTGAGCTTATCGAAGTGAATATATTTCATAATTTGATAAGTCCAAAAATATTTTGGACTTATCAAATTCTAAATTAACATTATTTGAGATAGATTCAATTGCAGTAATGGGCGACAATGAAGAACACCGCATCCGCGCATCGCTGCAAAAAAAAATATCGGACATCCCCTTCCCCAGTGAAAGGCGATGTCCGATAGACTGTGGAAATCCTAGTGCTGTGCCCTTTCAAGATAGGCGGCTTCTTCGGCAACGATGCGGGCGCGGTCTTCAAGAAGGCCGTCGAGCACCGCATCGAAATCGGCAAGCGTGACGCAGCGGTTCAATTCGCCACGCGCATGAGCGGCGCCGGGAATGCCGTGCAGATACCACATCACATGCTTGCGCATATACACGAGATTGTTCCCGATTCTTTGCGAAAGGATCTCGGCATGCCGATGCGCCATGGCGACACGCTGTTCGACCGTCGGATCGGCAGGCTCTTCCTCTCCGTGCAAAGCGGCCTTCGCCTGAGCGAACACCCATGGATTGCCCTGCGCCGCGCGGCCGATCATCACCGCATCGCAGCCGGTGCGCTTCGCAATAGCCGCCGCATCGGCGCCGCATCGTACATCGCCATTGCCGATAACCGGAACGGATACCGCCTGCTTCACCTGTGCGACGACGTCCCAATCGGCACGGCCGCTGTAGAACTGAGCCGCCGTGCGTCCATGCACCGCAACCGCCGCAGCGCCCGCATCTTCCATCATGCGCGCGAATGCGACGGCCGTGTTCTCCCCCTCGCGGTATCCCTTGCGAAATTTCACCGTCACAGGATGCTCGACCGCGGCCGATATGCGACGCACGATTTCATGCGCGATGTCAGGCGCAGCCATAAGGGCGCTGCCGTCGCCTTTCTTCACGATCTTGCGAGCAGGGCATCCCATGTTGATATCGATATAGGCAAGCGCATCGCCCATCTCCTGCTCGACCCAGGCGGCCTCGTTCGCCATGGTTTCGGGCTCGTGGCCGAACAGCTGCACCGCCACGCGCTGCTCGTTCGGCGCGCGGTCGAGCAGATGGCGCGTTTTTTCGTTGGCGAAAGACAGCGCTTTCGACGACACCATCTCCGTGTAGGTAAGGTCGACCCCGCATTCGACGCACAGCTGTCGAAATGCCAAATCGTTCACGCCGGCCATGGGCGCAAGCAGCACCGGCACGCTTTCCGTTGCGAATTTACGGAGCCAGCTCATAGATCCTCCCATACAGCTCGTTTCCCAAAAGCCATCCGCCGAACGTAGGCATATAGCGTCCGCCTGCGCGTTCGACCAGGT
>USEZ01000150.1 GCA_900553775.1 uncultured Slackia sp.
AGACGAACCAGATGCCCCACGAGACCCGACCGCCGTCGAAGCCGGGAAGCCAGGATGCATCGCATACGCCCAGGCCGTCGATGAGCGGGAAATTCAGCAGCAAGCCGGCGAAGCCGACGAACAGAAGCGTGGTGGCCACCTTGCCGGGAAAGACCACGGCGACGCGCTTTTTATAGCGCAGCAGGAATGCCGCGCCGCACAGCAAGAACAGGTCGCGCACGATGACGACGACGATGACCCATAACGGCAAACGTCCGACGAGCAGAAGGCCTACGACGCCCGCGATCATGAGGATGCGGTCGACTGCGGGGTCGAGCAGCTGGCCCAGACGGGATACCGTGTGGGTGCGCCGCGCGAGCTGGCCGTCGATGAAGTCGGTCGAGGCGGCCAAGGCGAACATGAATGCAGCCAGGACGTCATGGCCTTCGAGGAGAAACACCAGATAGGCAGGAACCATGCACAGCCTGATGAACGACACGACGTTCGCGAGCGTGAAGATTCTGTTGGTGACCTGTTCCTGCTGAGCCATGGGCCTTCTCTTTCAAACCGAGTCGAACACATCCGCCATGTCGGCAAACGGTTGTTGATTGTATCAGGGTTTGACGGCGCCCATGGTCTGCGGCGGCCATATTCGCCATACCGTCACGGAGCCGTTGAGAAAAGTTGGGAAACCGCCCGAAAGACCCGGGAAACGGCAAAGGGAGGCGAACGCATACGCCATTCGCCTCCCTTTGCCCGACGCCTTATGCCGGCGCGAAAGCGCGAGAAGCGCTTCGGCCGCAAGACGCCGGGCCGCCCGCTTTGCCGCCGAAGCGCTTATCCGTTTTCGGCGGCACGCTCTTGCGCGGCATCCCGTGCGGCCTTTGCCGCAAGCGCCGCCTTGACGCGTTCGGCTTTGGCGGCCTCCTTGGCGGCAGCGGCCGCCTTCTCCTTTTCAGAAGGCTCGGGCTTATGCAGCACCTCGACGCTTTTTCTCGCTGCGGGGCTCGGATAATCGGGCGCCATCGAAAGCGAGTTTTTCGGGCATTCGCGCACGCAGGTTCCGCATTGCACGCAGCGGAACCTGTCGATGGCCCACGTCGCGTCTTTTTTCGCCACTTCGATGGCGCCTGTCGGGCAGCGCTTCTGACAGATTCCGCACAGGATGCACGCGTCCACGTCGTTGAGGATGCGCCCCTTGAGCCCTTCCGGCTGGTAGCGCTTCTGCGCGGGATACATGACGGTTTCGGGCTTTTTGAACAGCGAACGCAGGGTCATCTTCCCCAGTTTGAAGTTTCCCATCGCGCTCCTACCTTTCAGAACAGCTGATACACGGATCGATGGTCAGGATGACCATGGGCACGTCGGCCAGGTCGCACCCCTCGAGGGCTTTCACCATACCCGCGAGGTTTTGGCTGGTGGGCGTGCGCATGCGCATGCGGTCGAGGTTCTTCGAGCCGTTGCCGCGCGCATAGTAGTAGCATTCGCCGCGCGGCTGCTCGAGCACGCAGGCGGCTTGAGAGCCGGCCGCGGGCGCAAGCTTGCTCTTCTCCCCGATGCCGTCATGGGGCATCTTGGCCGCAAGTTCTTTGATGATGTCGATCGACTGGTTCACCTCGAAGGCGCGCACCTTGCAGCGCGCGTAGCAATCGCCTTCGTCCGAGAGAATGGGCTCGAACCCTTCGAGGTCGCCATAGGCGCCGCGGCCGAGCATGCGCGCGTCGTAGGCCACGTTCGAGGCGCGGCCGAACGGCCCGACCATGCAAAGCGCCTGCGCTTCCTCCCGGGTGATGCAGCCAACGCCGACAAGCCTGCTTTTGACCGACGAGTCTTTCAGGAACGTATCGACGACTTCTTTGTATTCCGATTCGATGCTGTCGAGCTTGTCGACGATCGCCTTCATCATAACGTCGTCTATATCGCGGTTCACGCCGCCGATGCAGACGGCGGACAAGATCACGCGGCCGCCGGTGGTGGCCTCGAAGATGTCGAGAACGCGCTCGCGCAAACGCCAGCAGTGCATGAACAGGCTTTCGAAGCCGAACGCATCGGCCGCAAGGCCCATCCACAGAAGATGCGAGTGGATGCGCGAAAGCTCGTGCAAGATCACGCGGATGAACTGGGCGCGTTTCGGGACCTCGACCCCCATGAGCTCTTCGACCGTTTCGGCGTAGCCGAGCGAATGGCCGAAGCTGCAGATGCCGCAGATGCGCTCGGCGACATAGATGAACTGATGGATGTCGCGCGTCTCGACGAGTTTTTCAAGGCCTCGATGGATGAATCCGATCTGGGGAATGGCCTCGATGACGCGCTCGTCTTCCACCACAAGATCGAGATGGAGCGGCTCGGGCAGCACCGGATGCTGCGGGCCGAAGGGGATGACCGTTGCTTTGCCCATGTTATTCGCCGCCTTTCTTCTGCGCAGCCTCGCGTGCCGCTTTCGCTTCGAAGGCCGCGCGCACTTTGGCGGCCTTTTCCGGGTCCATGCCCGCAAGCTTTTCCTCGAGGCTTTCCGCGGAATCGGCCTTGCCTTTCGCCTTGGCGGCCTTGGCGGCCGCGATTTTGGCCGCCTTCTCGCGCGCGGCCTTTTGCGCGGGAGAGATGACCGTCATGGGCGTGTCCATGGCGACTTTGTAGAAATTGCCCGCGAAATCGATGGCGATGTCGGTGACGTTCAGCCCGAACAGGTCGTGCGCCTCGTTTTCGAAAGGAAACGCCGAGAGGAAGAACTCCGTCACCGAAGGAACGCTGTGCGTCTTCGTATCGATGCCGCAGATGGTGTAGTTCTCAAGCCTGTCGTCTTTCATGAAAGAATACAGCGCGTCGATTCCCCGCTCGGTATTCACGCACAGCATCTGCACGAACCGATACCCCGCATCGCGCTTCTCCTGCGCGAGCGCAAGCAGGTCTTCCGTCTTGATGGTTTCGAACACGGTTTGCAAAGCCATAGCGCTACTCCCCTTTCTTCTTCGAGGCCGCAAGCGCCTTCGACTTCTCTTCCAGGATGGCAAGGCCCTGGACCACGCCGTCGATGATCGCCTCGGGGCGCACCGCGCATCCAGGGACGTAGACATCGACGGGAATGGCCTTGTCCACGCCGCCGATAATGTTGTAGCAATCGTGGAAAATGCCTGCCGAGCATGCGCAGATGCCGCACGCCACGACCACTTTCGGCTCTACCATCTGGTCGTAGATTTCTTTGACCACGCCGATGTTCTGCTCGTTGACCGAGCCTGTGACGAGGAAGATGTCGGCGTGCTTGGGATTTCCCGTATTGATGATGCCGAACCGCTCCACGTCGTACAAGGGCGTGAGCGCGGCCAGCACTTCGATGTCGCAGCCGTTGCAGCTGCTGCCGTCATAATGGATGACCCAAGGAGATTTGGAAACACTGCTCATGATGCTCTCCTACATGAAAACGATGTACAGCACGAGTCCGGCTATGTTGACAAGACCTGCGACGAGCGAGACGGTCCAGGACCACTTCAGGCACGCCTGCCATTTCACGCGGGCGAAATTGTTGTCGATCAAGATCTCGAGGAAATAGACCGCCAGCGCCACGGCCACGGCGAGCAGGATGGAGGCGGGGTTGCTCCACACGAAGAACATGGCGACCCACGCGATGAACAGCACGTTTTCGCACCAATGCATGATTTCGACCTTGGCAAGCGTGCGGCCGCTCATCTCGGTGGTGACGCCTTTGACGAGCTCTTGGTGCGCATGGTGGGAATACGACAGGTCGAAGGGCGATTTGCGCAGCTTGATGGTGAGGACGAACAGCAGTCCGATGAAGATGGGCCACGCGGCCACGATCATCGGGGCCCGGCCCTCGAACACCCCCGCCACGTCGAAGGTTCCCAGGGAAAGCAGCATGCCCACCGCTACGAACAAAATCATGGGCTCGTAGGACATGACCTGCAAGATTTCGCGGTCGGCGCCGATTTCGGCATAGGGCGAGCGCGACGAATACGCAGCCAGGATGAAGAAAAGCGCGGAAAGCGTGACGAGGAACACGCACATCAAGAAGTTGCCGCCGCCGAAAAACACGCCGCCCGCGATCAGGGTGAAGACGAGCGCCATGGTGATGTAGGTGCCCTCCACCGTATTGACGCTCACATCGTCTTTCGCGATGAGCTTGCGCACGTCGTAATACGGCTGCAGCAGAGGCGGGCCGACACGGCCCTGCATGCGGGCGCTGATAATGCGGTCGAGCCCTGCAAGCAGACAACCCAAAACGGGGCCGGCGACAAGGAAGACGACGATGCCGATCAGCGTGGAGAAGACGCTTTCGTTGAGCGTGGCGGTTTGCAGATAAATCGGCAAAGAGACCGCGCCCGAAGCCGCGAAAAGGCCTCCTGCAAACACGCTTGCGCAGATGGATGCGACGATGACGACGGCCGTCAGAATGGTCGCGGGCTTGTCGAGGCGTTTCTCGCCGAAGATGTTCTCGAGATAC
>USEZ01000151.1 GCA_900553775.1 uncultured Slackia sp.
GGGGCAGCACCCCGTGGTCCCGATGGGGCCGGCGCAGTATTCCCGATATCCCCAGCGCGTATCCCACTGATACAGCAGAGGAACGGACCCCTTTTCAACCGCCTCGTCGTAAGAAGCCGAAGCAGCGGACGGATAGGCGTCGAGCAGGCCCGCCACGAAATCAACCGCCTCGTCCTCTTCGGCCGCAAGTTCGAGAAGGCTCACCGCCGTCGGCGCCCCGAAGGCATCCGCAAAGCCCGGCGAGTCGTTGACGATGCGCGCGATGCGCTCGTCGTCGGCCTTCGCCTGAAGCGCCTCGACGCAATCGGCCGGAAGGTCGGCGGGAAGCAGCGAGAAATCGGCTTGGGCGGGCTCGGGCTGTTCGGGCTGGGCCGCCCCGTCGACTTCGATGGCGGCGGGAGCCTGGTTGTCGGCCGAGCACGAACGCTCTATCACGCCGATGCCGAAGAAGATGCCCGCAAGCAGCAGGATGCCCGCAAGGAAAACCAGCGGACGCGGAATATGGATGCCGCCCGCAAGGACGGATGCAGGGGCGCCGACAAGCGAATGGGCCAGCGGATCGATGCGTTCCCGAGAACGCGCCCGAGAGCGGCTCGGGCGCTCGATTTGCTCCGATGACGCGCGGCGGGATGCCGCGCCCGAGCTCGACGCAGCCGCCGAAGCCGCGCGACGACGCTCGAGCCGTCTGCGTGCCGCCTCGCGTTCGTCCTCGTAGATATCGAATTCGTCGTTTCGCCTCGCCGCCATCGCACTTCGCTTCCGAATCGCGGCCTAGAGGCGCTGCGCTTTGGCGACCGTGGCGATGAGCGCCTCGGTCACGGCCGAGCGCATCCCGTGCTGTTCGAGCACGCGCACGCCCTCGATCGTCGTTCCGCCCGGGGAGCAGACCGCGTCTTTAAGCTCGGCGGGATGCTTTCCGCTCTCCAGCACCATTTTGGCCGCGCCGAGCACCCCCTGCGAGGCGAAGCGATACGCCTGGGCGCGCGGCATGCCTTCGAGCACGGCCGCATCGGCCATCGCCTCGATGAACATGCATACGAAGGCAGGCGAGCATCCCGCCGCGGCCGTGGCGGCGTCTATCAGGCGCTCCGGCACGACTTCGCACGCACCGAACGATTCGACCACGGAAAGCACCGTCTCGACATCCGCCTCGTCGCATGCGTCGCCCGGCACGACCGCCGTCATGCCCTCTCCCACCGCCGCAGGCGTGTTCGGCATCAGGCGGACGATCTTGCGCATGCCCGACTTTTCCGCAAGCCATGCCAGGCTTTTGCCGGGAGCGATCGAAACGAGCACCGAATCTGCGGGAATGCGCGCTGCAACCTGCGCGATGACCTCTTCATACATCTGAGGCTTCACTGCGAGAAAGACGATATGCGCGCGGCATGCCTCCGTATTGTCGGGCGTGACATCCACGCCGAAACGCTCGGCGACGGCATCGAGCGTTTCTTGCGACCGCGCCGATACGATGATGTCGCCGGGGGCGGCAACCCCCTGGGAAACGATCCCCTGGACCATGGCGCTGCCCATGTTGCCGCAGCCGATGAAGCCTATTTTATGCATGACGTTCCTTTCGAGCGCATACGCGCAAGACGCAAGGCCGCCGAAACAGACGGTTCTCCTGAATTCATGATGTGTCGGGACATGGTACTACGGTTTCAAGCACGGCACGCAAGCGCGCACCTTAAAAACAAGAGGATGCGCAAACGGGCCGCGCCTTGCGCCGATGCACGCATCCGGCACGAAGCGCGGCCCGCAATCAAGCACGGCCCATCCACCGCCTCGCGCGAAGGAAGGCGGCGCGGTTTGCTATGCGTGGGCGAGAATGGGAGCGGCAACCTGCTTTTTGCGGGAAAGCACGCCCGGCATCCAGACGCTTTTGCCCGTGGCATCGATGCCGAAGGTATCGTTGACGAAATCGACGTCGCCCTCGACGACGAACTGGCTGCCTTCGGCCAGGATGTCGGTGGCGAAGAAGAGCACGAACTGATAGCCCTTCTCGGCGACAAGGGACTTGATGGCCTCGCGGATTTCCGCCTCGCGGCCCAAAACGGCCTGCAGATCGACCGTCTCGAACTGGCCGATGTAGACCTTGTTGCCGTTGGCGAGCTCGAATTCCTTCGCATCGGCGTTCACGATTTTCTCGACGGGAAGCTCGGCCGGATTCGAACGGCACTTGAAGATTTCCATGCCGTATTCCACCGGGTCGACGCCGACGTAGTCGGCCGTCTGCGCGATGACTTTGCGGTCGAAGTCGGTGGTGGTGGGAGACTTCATGATCACGGTGTCGGTGAGCATGGCCCCCAATAGAAGCGCCGCCAGATCTTTCGGCAGCTCGACGCCGCAGATGCCGAACTCGCGCACGACGATGGCCGACGTGGAGCCGACAGGCATGGCGTTGAAACGCAAAGGCTGCGCGGTGACCAGGCCGCCCAGGCGGTGGTGGTCGACGATTTCGACGATTTCAGCGGCCTCGATGCCGTCGGCGGACTGCAACGCCTCGTTGTGGTCGACCAGAATGACCTTGTCGCCCTCGCCCACGCCTTCGATCAGGCGCGGCTCGTCGATGCCGCGCTCGGCGAGGATCTTCTTCGTCTCGGGCGGAAAGCCGCCGAGACGGCATGCCTCGTACACGACGTCTTCGCCGTTTTTGCGGGCGAACTCGTTTTTCAGATACGCATAGCCGACAGCTGCCGAGATGGCATCGTTGTCGGGATTCTTGTGACCGAACACCAGGATGGGTGCTGCCATTGCATTCCTCCTTGTTGTTTGTTTTGCCTTCGCAAGCGATAGCAAAACAGTGTATCACGCCATCGGAAAAGAGGCGCGAGGCGCACGATGGCGGCGCTGCGCGGACGGCGTATGCGAAAAGCGCGCGGAGCCGCCGCATTTTGCCGAAGCGGAAGAAACAAGCGGACGGCTTCGCGCGCGCCCGCAGGCCCGTTCGGGTATATTGCGGGAAACGAAGCGAGCATCCCGCCGGCGCCGCGATGGCGACGCCGCTTTCGAGAAAAGGACACGCGATGAAAATCCTCGGCATCCGCGACATCATCGGACCTATCATGATCGGCCCTTCGAGCAGCCACACGGCGGGCGCGCTGCGCATCGCGCTCATGTGCCGCAGGCTTTTGGCGGGCGAACCGCGCAAGGCGACGTTTCGGCTTTACGGCAGCTTCGCGCACACCTATCGCGGCCATGGAACCGACAAGGCGCTCGTGGCGGGCCTGCTCGGCATGGCCACCGACGACACGCGCATCCGCGATTCGTTTTCGATCGCCCGTGATGCGGGGCTCGAATTCTCCTTCGTTCCCGTGCCGGACGAGGCATGCGAGCATCCCAACACCGTCGATATCGAAGTGGCCGACGAAACGGGCCAGGTCACGCGCATGCGCGGCGAAAGCATCGGCGGCGGCGCAGCCGTGGTCAGCCGCATCAACGGCGTCGATGTGCGCCTGACGGGCGAATACCACAGCATCGTCGTGAAGCAGCGCGACGTCAAAGGCGTGCTCGCGCATATCGCCACCTGCCTCAACGTCTACGACATCAACATCGCCACCACGCGGCTGTTCCGCGAGCGCAAAGGGCACATCGCCTACACCATCATGCAGACCGACGACGAAATCGACGAGGCGATCGCGCGGGCCATCGCCAAAAACCCTGACATCTACGACGTGCGCATCGTGAAAAGCGACCGCGCCACCGATGCCGTGCCGCCCGTGGCCGCCGAATCCGCCTGCCCGCTTCACGGGTTCGGCGCCGATCTGACGCCCGAAAAGGCCGCGGAGCTGTTCGAGTCGCTCGATTTCGCAAGCGGCGCAGAGCTGCTCGCATACTGCGAGGAAAACGGGCTTTCGATCAACGAGGCGATCTGCCGCCGCGAACGCTGCATGCTCGCGGCCGACCGTATCGCCGTCGACGACACACGCCGCTATCTGGCCGAAGCGCTCGACGTCATGCGCGAATCGGCCACCGGGCCTTTAAGCGACCCGACCCCGTCTATGGGAGGGCTGATTGGCGGAGAGGCGGCGAAGCTTTCCGAGGCGGAAAGCGCGGGGCCGTGCGGCGATCTTTTGGCACGCGCCACCACCTACGCCATGGCCGTGCTCGAAACCAACGCCTCGATGGGCCGCATCGTGGCCGCCCCCACCGCAGGCTCTTCGGGCGTGGTTCCCGCGATGCTGCTCGCCTGCCAGGATGTACACGGCTTTTCGGACGAGCAGCTCATCGACGCGCTCGCCAACGCCGCCGCGATCGGGTATCTGATCACGCGCAACGCCACCGTTTCGGGCGCCGAGGGGGGCTGCCAGGCCGAGGTGGGCGCAGCCAGCGCGATGGCCGCATCGGCCGCATGCCAGCTGTTCGGCGGCACGCCGCGCCAATG
>USEZ01000152.1 GCA_900553775.1 uncultured Slackia sp.
TGCCCGCGCCGTTGGGGCCCATGATTACGTGGGTTTGGCCTGCGGGTATGTCGAGGGATATGTCGTCGAGGATGCGTTTTCCCTCGGCGGAAGCACTCAATCCTCGGATGGAGAGCATGATGTCGGTGCCCATGGCATGCCTTTCTATTCATACGTAATTGATATGAATAAAATACGGCATGCTTCGCTGGAGTCAAGATAATTCATACTAATTGAGTAGGAATTACGTCGCGCAGAGGGAAAAAGGGGAGGGTGCGGCGCCGTTTATGCCGATGCCGGCATATCGGGCTGCGTCTTCAAAGGATCGGCCAGATCGGACAGGGCCACTCCGTCGACGTAGGATTCGATCGTTTCGTCGAGCCCCTTCCAAAACGAGAGCGTCGAGCAGGTCTGCTTGCGCGGGCAGTCGACGACGGGGCCTTCCAGGCAGGCGATCGGAGCGCAGGTTCCTTCGGCCGCGCGCAGGATATCGCCTGCGGTGATGGCGGAGGCGTCGCGGGCCAGCAGATAGCCTCCGCGCTGCCCGCGCACGCTTTTCAGCAGGCCTGCGCGCGTCAGGGGGCGTACGAGCTGCTCGAGGTATTTGAGGGGCATGTCTTCGCGGCGTGCGATGTCTTTCAGCGAGGCCGGCACGTCGCTCGCATTGACGGCGATATCCACCATGAGGCGCATCGCATAGCGCCCTTTCGTAGAAATCATCATGGCGGGGCTCCTTCGGGGTGTAACGGCATGAATGCCCCTATGGTAGCATTCGGCGCAAGCATCCAGGGCAACGCGCTTCCCGAATGAAGCCGCTTTGCGGAAAAGTCACGGGCCTTCAAGTCGAGAAGCCCCGCTTCCTAAGACGGAAACGGGGCTTCTTCCGGCATTCCTGCAGTCGTGCTTATGCGCTTTCGCGACGGGCGGGCGCGTTTCTAGGCGTTCGCGGCGTCTTCGCGACGATTCATCGCCTTGACGAAGTCGCGGGTGCCCGTGAACACTTCGTGGGTGTAGGGGTTCACGCCGAGCTTCTTGGCGCGATAGACGATGTAGGCGAACGCGGCGATGTTGGCGACAAGGGCGATCACGGAGACGGCCAGGTTCACGTCGGGGTTGTTCACCGAGTTCGCCGCGAAGACGCTATCGTTGGCGAACATCGGGCATACCTGGCAGAACATGCACCAGATGGCCAGCGTATAGGCGCGGTTCTGAATCCAGCCGCCCTTGTTCCACAGCGCATTGGCGACTGTGGGGGCCAAAAGCAGCGCCAGGCCGCAGTACCAAGAATGCGTAGGCAGGCAGTTGTAGGTGTAGCAGAAGTTCCACAAATCGTAGGCCACGATGAACACCCAGGTCATGTCGGGCCAGAGCATGTCCTGCTTTTTCTTGGACACGTAGATGCCCCACCAGCCAGTCATGCAGAAGATATTGATGATGCCGGCGATGCCGTTGAACACGTTATGCCAGCCGCCGTACAGCGTGACGCCTTCGGTGGAAACCCAGGTGGTGCCGAATGCGCGCACGGCGCTTTCGAAGTCGCTTACGACCGCGATCAGGATGTTGATGGCGACGATCACGAAGGGGAAGGCTTTGAACCAATGGCTCCTGCCGATTTTGCCCCAGCGATACTTCAGGGTCATGAAGCCGATGCAGCCGATGGTGGCGGCATAGAGCTTGGCGTAGTGGAACCAGCTGTTCATATCGGTATAGGTGGGATTGTTCAAGGCCCACGTGGCTCCCGATGCCGCGCTTATGCTGATGGCGATGAAGTACACGGTGAGCACGGCGGGAATCGCCAGAAAGCAGATGATGCCGCCCGCTTTGGTGCGGCGCGCGAATTCGTTCATAAGGATGAGGCCTACGAAAACGATGACCCATCCGACCCATTGGAACACGGCGGTATCGCCGTAAACGTCGAACAACATGGCAACTCCTTGCTATCGTAACGGTTGAATCGGCTGCGCCGTGGCTTCGTCGCCGTCCTTTCCCGGCCTTCGTGCGCGTTTTCGGGCGTTCGAAGCGATGCGCCCGTCGTTTCGGGCGTCGCGCGGAATGCCGTTTCGCGGCTTTGGATTCGATGCGGCGCACGCCGCTTCGGTCTATGCTTCGGATTTCGATCGGTCGAGATGAAGCGTCTGGGCGACGATGTCTTCGATGACCGTATCGGGCGCCTCGGGGTGCGTGCGCAGATATCCAACGACGCCGAGGATCAGCACGTAGAATGATTCGTAGACATGCTCGATGCGTATTTCGTGCAGGCGCCCGTAGTCTTGCACCGTGGTGGTGACGATGTAGCGCGCCGCCCGGTCGGCCACGCGATTGATGAAGTCGATGTAAAGGGAGGCGTTTTCTCGCGATGCGAGCGCGCGGCGAAACGATCCGCGCTCGAAAAGGGCGCGGCGCAGCACCGGCACCAGCGTGCGAAGCGCGCCTTCGACGTCTCCTTCGACACGTCGGTCGTTCCATGTTTTGAGCATGGCGAGGAAATCTTCGATATAGGAATCGAGAACGGCCGAGGTGACGGCGTCTTTGTCGGTGAAGTAATGGTAGAACAGGCTGCGTGTGACGCCGACCCTGTCGGCGATGTCTTGCACGGACGTCTTGGCGAGGCCCTTCTCCTCGTAAAGCTCGCGCGTGCAGGCGATGATCTGCTCTCGGCGGCCCATGGCTCCTCCTTCGGATCGAAGGCGGCCCGCCGCGCCTTGCGCGACGGCTCATGGCCGGCCTTCGATATAGTGCGACGCCTGCGAGAAACGCGCGCTTCCCCCGCGCGCCCCCTTGTCGCGATTCCCCTTGATTTCTGCAGCATACGCCCCTTTTTGATATTGCGTCAATGTACAGTTTTGACAATCCGTCAATGTGCAAAAAACCAGGATAAAGCCTATTTTCAGTTCTAAATAAGCGTGCTATAGTTCGCCCCATTAAGTTCATTGATGTAATGAATTAAAAACTTCAATGAAGTAAATGAGAGAGGGGAGACGATGGAGGGGAAAGGTCGAAAGGGCGGCTGCGCAACGCCTCAGACGCCCGCGCAAGACGCTAGCTTCGCGACAGAGCGGGAGCGGCGCGCCGCGCGCGCGAAAAGGAAGTGGCCGATTGTCCTGGGCTGCGCCGGGGTCGTGGCCGTGCTTGCCGGGGCGGGTTTTTTCGCCTGGCACGAGCAGCCGAGCTTCTGCAATGCGGTCTGCCACGTTCCGATGGACAACTACGTGGACGGCTATTACGAAAACGAGACGCTGTGCGCCAACGAGCATTACCGGGCGGGCGTGTCGTGCCTGGATTGCCACGAGCCCAAGATCGACGAGCAGATATCCGAAGGCATCGCATGGGCGCGCGGCGATTTCGAAGTGGACGCCGCGGGCGATATCGCCGCCGTGGGCGTGACCGCCGATGAGGAGATGTGCGCGAAAAGCGGGTGCCACGACATGCAGGATGCGGTCGCGGCCACCGCGGATTGGGGCGGCGACGCCGGCGTCAATCCGCACGAATCGCACCAGGGCTCGCCGATCGATTGCAGCAACTGCCATGGCGTGCATACGGCGTCGAACATGTATTGCAACGCATGCCACGACTATCGCACGCCGCAGGGCTGGACGAATCCCGCTTAAGGCGGAGGCGCACGCGCGAAAACACCATGACGCGGGCATCGCGAAACCCGCGTTTCGAGGGGAGGTTCCATGAAGGGAAAGACTCAGGCGGCCGTCGGCGCCGCGGCTGCGCTCATGCTGGGCCTGACGGGCTGCGGGGCGTCGTTCGAAGGGTCGGGTTCCAAGGATGCGGCAAGCGCCGAGCAGCTCGCCATGCGCGCCGACGACCCGTGGGAGGCGGCGCAGGCGGCGCAAGAGCGCCCGCATGCCGAGAAGGCCTATGCGGACGGGGTTTACACAGGAACGGGAACGGCCATGGAAGGCCTGGTCACGGTCACGCTTTTGGTGGATGGCAATCGCATTTCGTGCCTTGAGGTGACGCAGGAGGGCGAAAGCCAGAGCCGCGGCGGCTACGAGGCCGTGCGCGACACGTTCGCCGCCATGATCGAAGCGGCCCAAGGGCCCGATATCGACGCGATCAGCGGCGCGACCATTACGACGGCCGGCGTGAAGACGGCCGTGAAAGACGCGCTGGCGCAGGCCGAGACGGCAGGCGACGGCGCCGACGCGGCCGGCGAATAGGGGGTCATGATGAACGATTGCAAGCATAAGGGCATGTCACGCCGCGATTTTATCGCCCGCGCGGCGTTCACGGGGGCGGGAGCCCTCGCCGCAGGGGCTTTCGCCGCGCATCCCGCCCAGGCGGTCGAGCCCGGATTCATCGGCGATTGGTCTGCGGACGGGGCGCGAGAGGTCTTTATCCCCGAGAGCGCGAAGACGAACGCCTCGGCATCCGACGGCA
>USEZ01000153.1 GCA_900553775.1 uncultured Slackia sp.
GAGCCAGGTCGCTTTCTTCAGGATGCTCTTTTCGTGGCTGAAGGCGTCGAAGCTCTTCTTGCCGTGGTAGCTTCCCATGCCGCTTGCTCCGACGCCTCCGAATCCCATGTGCGACGTGGCCAGGTGCATCACGGTGTCGTTGATGCAGCCGCCGCCGAAAGGCACGTGGCGCAGGAAGCGGTCTTGTACGGCGGCATCGTGCGTGAAAAGGTAGAGCGCGAGGGGTTTCGGCATCGATTTGACGACGGATTCCGCCTCGTCGATATCGTCGAAGGGCATGACGGCCATGATCGGGCCGAAGATTTCCTCCTGCATGACGGCATCGGAGGGCTCGACGTTCGTCATGACGGTGGGCTCTATGCGCAGCGATGCGGAATCGAACGCACCGCCGAACGCTATTTTGTCGGGGTCCATCAGGCCGACGAGGCGTCCGAAATGCTTGCGGTTGACGATGCGCCCGTAGCGCGGGTTTTCGAGCGGGTTCTCGCCGAACATGGATACGATGTGCCGTTTGACGGCTTCGACGAACGAATCGTGGATGCGGGCGTCTACGAGCACGTAGTCGGGAGCGACGCAGGTCTGCCCGCAGTTGAGGTATTTGCCGAACGCGATGCGCCGTGCGGCCGTTTCGATATCGGCGTCGGCGGCCACGATGCAAGGGCTTTTGCCGCCGAGTTCGAGCAGCACAGGAGTGAGATTCTCGGATGCTTTGCGCATGACGAGCTTTCCCACCTCGGTGCTGCCCGTGAAGAAGATGAAGTCGAAGCGCTGTTCGAGCAGGGCGGCGTTTTCCGCGCGTCCGCCCTCTACGACGGTTGCGTGCGCGGGTTCGAAGGCGTCGGCGACGATGGCGGCCACGACGGCGCTTGTGGCGGGGGCGTAGGCGCTCGGTTTCACGACGCAGCAGTTTCCTGCGGCGATGCTTGCGATCAGGGGCTCCATGCACAGCATGAAGGGGTAGTTCCAGGGGGCCATGACCAGCGTCGTTCCGTAGGGTTCTGCGATCGTGAAGCTTTTTGCGGGGAAATTCGCGATGTCGGTGCGCGCTCGCTGCGGGGCGGCCCAGCTGCGTACATGAGCGAGCTGGTGGCGCAATTCGGACAGCGTAAGGCCTATTTCGCACATATAGCTTTCCTGCGACGACTTGCCCAAATCGCGCTCGAGCGCTTCAAGAATGCACGGCTCGGCGCGTCTGACGGCTCGGCGCAGGCGCACGAGGGCTTCGATGCGAAAGTCGATATCGATCGTGGCTCCCGTCTCGAAAAAGCTTCTCTGCAATGCGACGATGGATTCGATGGTGCTCATAGGCGGCCTTTCTCGCGCGGCGCGGCAAAAGGCGCGCCGGAGGTTTTCTTCATGGTACGCCGCCCCGCCGCGTTTCGGCGGCGGCAGGGCGGTTTCGGTGCCCGATCGTTTCCGGGGCGTTCGGAAGAAGGCTATCGTCGCGATGGCGCGCAGACGGTTTCGCCGTCGCGTTTCTCAAGCGTGATGATGCTTTCGCAGGTTGCGCGAAGAAACATGCCGTCGTGGCTGACGAGCACGAGCGCGCCGTCGAAATCCGCCAGCGCTTTCTCGAGCGCTTCGACGGCGTGTATGTCGAGGTGGTTCGTCGGCTCGTCCATCACGATGAGGGCGGGTTCGCGCGCGATTCCGCAGGCGATGAGCAGCTTGCGCGCCTCTCCGGGGCTTGCGAGCGCGCCCGAAAGAATGCGCATCGGGTCGGAATCGAGCTGCGCGACGATCGAGAGGATATGCCCGCGCTCGGCGCTTCCCATGCGCTCGACCGCTTCGACGGCGGCGCGCTTTTGCCTGTCGTCGAGTTCTTGCGGCACGAACAGGGTTTCGGGCGCGTCTGAGGGCATGTGCGAGAGCGTGGCCATGAGATGGCGCACGAGCGTCGATTTCCCCGTGCCGTTCGCCCCTTGGATGCCGATGCGCTCGGAAGGGCCGATGAACGTTTCGGGAACGACGAGGCTGCCGTTTCCGCAGGGGATGCGGCATGCTTCGAGGCGCACGAGCGTTTTTCGCGGGCAGGGGCTTGCATTGAATCGCAGGCTGCCTTCGTATCGTTTGGCGACATAGGCGGCATCGAGGGCGGCCCGCGCCTTGAGGGCCCGTTCGCCTATGCGCGCCGCAAGAAGCCCCGCCTTGCCGTCTTGGCCGCTCACTTTTGCGAGATTGCGCCTGGCGCGGCCGTCCGCGTCGTGTTTGTCGAGATTCCGGGCGCTTAGGCGACTCGCCGTTCGAGCGGCGTGATGCTTTCTGCGTTCTTGCTCGGCCAAGGTGGCTGCCAGTTTCGATTTCGCCTGCTCGCGCGCTTTTTTCGAAGAACAGCGCTCGATTTCCCCTTGTTTGCGGGCGTCGGTGTACGTGCCGCGTCGCATGAGGGCTTTTCCGTCTTCGAAGCATAGGCAGTGCGAAACGAGCGCGTCGAGAAGGGGGCGGTCGTGCGAGATGAGGATTCCGATGCCGCGATATTCGGCAAGCGCCTTCTGCAATTCGCTGCGGCAGGCGGCGTCGACGTGGTTGGTCGGCTCGTCGAGCACGAGAAGCTCGGGCTGCATCCAGAGGGCCGTCGCCACCTGGATCTTCTTCCGCTCGCCGCAGCTGAGCTCGTCGAAGCGCCAGGGCATATCGTCGTCGATACGCAGAATGGCGCGCAGGCGGCGCGCATATGCGGCATAGTCGCATGCGAAGTCGAAAAGCCCATCGGGTTCCGTCGCGGTTTCCTGCGCGCACAAGGCGAATGAAAGGCTCGGCGACACGGTGCCCTCGTCGGGGTCGATCAGGCCGCAGGCGATGCGGGCCAAGGTGGTTTTTCCGCAGCCGTTCGCGCCGACGATGCCTGTCCATCCCGCACCGAATGCGGCGGAAAGGTCGTGTATCGCGGGCTCGGGCGAATGCGGATAGCTATAGGAAATGTGGGAAAGATTCAGAGACAATGCCAATGCGGCCTCCGTTGAACGGGGCCGCGCGCGAAAGCGCGCATCGATGCGCCTTTGTTCGGCGCGATATGAAAAAGAGGGTATGAAGAAGAAACGATGTGGTTTCGAACGCGGCCGGGGTATGCGCTTGCGCGCTGTGCGCGCGAAATGAACAGGGCATCGTTAGAACTTCACCGAATATCCTCCTTGCGTGGGCGCAGGCTTGGCATATAGGCCGCGCGAAATGGAATGCGCGGCGCAGTATAGCGCAATGCCGGTGCGGGGGCAATGCGAATGCGAAACGACGCGAGGCCGAATCGGTTCGGATTCGCACGGCTCGCGCTTTCGCGGCGCGCCCCGGCGTTTGCCGAGGCCTTGCCGTCAAAACGGCCGCGGGCCGTCAATCGGCGGATGGCATTTGCCCGCTATGCGGTGCTCGTAAGCGCATACGGCGTCTGGGCGGCGATTTCGTCGGCCTGCGCCTGCGTCAGGGCGCCGTATTTCACCATGCGGCCAAGTACCTGCTGCTGGCGCTGCCTCGCCAGATCGAAATTCTGCGTGGGCGCATAGACGCTCGGCGCATTGGGGACGCCCGCCAAAAGCACGCTTTCCCAATCGTTCATGGCTTCCGGCGCTTTTCCCAGATAGCCTTGGCAGGCGTCGGCGATTCCGTAATGGCCGTCGCCGAAATAGATCGAGTTGACGTAGAGTTCGAGGATTTCTTCTTTGTCCAGGCGGCTTTCGATGTCGAAGGCCATGAATACTTCGGCGATTTTGCGCTCGACGACCTGTTCTTGCGTGAAGAACTCGTTTTTCGCGAGCTGCTGGGTGATGGTGGACCCGCCTTCCACGATGGCTCCCGCTTTCAAGTCGTTGATCAGCGCGCGCCCTGTGGCGAGGATGTCGAAGCCAGGATGCCGGTAGAAGCGATGGTCCTCGACGGAAACGACGGCATCGAGGTAGGTCTGCGGCAAGTTTTCGAGTTCGACGAAATGGGCTTGCTCGCGGATGCCTTCGGCCATTTCGTCGACGCTTTTCGCTTCGGCCGCTTGCGCATAGAGCCCGTATCCGCGCAGGGCGAACCAGGCGCACAGTCCGACCGAAAGCGCGAGCGCTGCGATGAGGATCCACTTGACGATAGTGCGCAGCGCCTTGGCGAGGCCGTTTTTCTTGGAGATGTCGTTGGTGTATGCAGGACGTCGCATGGAGCCTCCCGTCGTCGTCGGCCGTTGCCGACAGTATGACCGATGGGTCTTGCGCTGCGTTGACGCGACGGTGCCGATACGGTGACGAAAGGGGTGGGCGGCTGTCGGCCCGACGCGATAGCTGCATCGAGCGCCTATAGCGAGGATTCCGACGATTCGCCAGTCGGTCGGTGCGTCGACGGATTTTTCAGGGCGGCATGCGGCGTTGTCGCGCAAAAGAAAGCGCAAGATCGGA
>USEZ01000154.1 GCA_900553775.1 uncultured Slackia sp.
TGACACGTATTACATTGATTTCTACTATGCCGACGAGGACGGCTCGCTGGTCGAAAACGGCATGCTTTCCACTTCGCCCGAGACGAGCGCGGCCCGTTTCGCGTTCTTGCGCACGGAAGCGGCCCTGAACAGGTTCTTGCTGCTGTCGGCATATCTCGAGGAGCATTTCGAGGGAGGCATCCCCGCGGCCGACGAGGCGTTTTGCTCCGCGGCGGACGCATGGCTGTGCGACCGGATATGCACGCAGGCAGGCGCCCCCGACGACGCGCCCTTTTTGAAGAGCCGATGGGACAAGCATCTCGCCTTCGCCCGTTCGTGCGAGATGCTGCGCCTTCCGTATCGCATCGGCTACGATTTCTGCAGCGATGCGGCGGCGAAAGCGTTCGGCGTCGAGATTTCCTGCCCCGCCCCCGACGTCATGGCGTCGCGTTCGTTCGACGAGGCGGTCGGCGGATATCGCGAGCGCTCTGCGTCCGAGCGCAACGGCGATGCCGCGCGCTATGCGGCGCATGCGGCGATCCTCGTCGCGGCGCAGGCGTTCTGCGTTTCTTCGGATATCGAGCGTGTGTTTGTGAACTGCCTGTTCGGCGGCAGGGAAGACGCCGTCGTGATAGCGGGCGTCTTCGAGCGCGCCGTGTTTTTGCGGGAGTTTTCGGCTGACGAGGAGCGCGCGTTTCCCGACCCGTTCGCATTTTTGCGCGCATGCGGCATCGCATTCGAGTTCGGCGACGATTTCTTTCTGC
This sequence comes from uncultured Slackia sp., assembly GCA_900553775.1. Taxonomy (GTDB): domain Bacteria; phylum Actinomycetota; class Coriobacteriia; order Coriobacteriales; family Eggerthellaceae; genus Slackia. The sequence continues at coordinate 744 of USEZ01000154.1, forward strand.
AGACCGTGCCTGCGTGTTTCGCAAAGGGCAGGGGCGATTTCGCCGATGAGCGCGAAGCGTCCATTCATCGCGACGCGACGCCGTTTTCGCAGGAGGCGCGCGAGCTTGCGGGGGTCGCGGCGCCGTGCGATCTGAGCATCTTCGAAGACGGCGAGCGCGGCGGATATGCCGACGAAGTGGTGGCCGCGCTCGATGCGGGCGTCGACGCGGCGCTTGCGTGCTTGAAGTCCATCCACGATCGCACCGAGAACATCCTCGTGCGCCGCATCTGTCGGGCGCTTACGGACGGATTCATGCTGGGAGAGCTCGACGAGCATTCGTATCTCGAGGTCAAGGAAGCGTTTTTGGACGCGTACGGATTCAAGCCGCTTATGGCGCGCGCTTCGGCGCTTTTGCGCGCCGACGAGCAATCCCAGGCGATCGAGGTGCTCGAAGAGCTGCTCGCCAAAGTCGAGGCGACCGAGGGGTTCGCCGATACGGCCCAGACGTGCTACCGCTTCTTCGACAGCTACGAGACGCGCTATATGTATGCGCGCCATTGCGCCGACGACGCCGCAGGACGGCGTGTGGCGCCCCTCCCCGACGAGGCGTTTCTCGTGCATGACGCCCTTGCCCAGGTGTATACGACCTCGATCGCCGGCGCCGATACGGCGCTCGCCCATGCATTGCGCTGCATCGAGCTTGCCCCGGCGCGGGCGCATTCGTATCTGCGTGCCGCCCGCGCCTATTTCATGCGCGGCGAATACGAGCTCGAAGCGGGCATGTGCTCGAAGGCGCTCGAGGTGGCGTGGCATCCTTCCGACGCGGGCCTTGCGCTGTATTGGCTGGCATATGCGTTCTGGAAGCTCGAGCGCTACGATGCGGCGGCGGCATGCTACAGGCGTTGCGCCGCGCTGCGTTCGAGCATGGCGGAGCAGGCGATGACGGAGTTCGAGGAGCTGCTCGAAAGCGTGAAGGGCTTGCAGCGCCATACCGAGGAGGAGGAAAACGAGATTCTGCGCAACGAGGGCGTGCCGGTTGGGTCGCTTGCCGACAATTGCGAGAGCATGCTCGCCATGGCGAAGGCGTCCGCCGATTCGGGATGCACCTCGTTGTGCTGCGTGATGGCGGCATCGGGCATGCGCGTGATTCGCGACGACGCCCTGATGCCGGTGGTGAAGTCGTTCTCGCCATCCAAAGACGCGCTTTTCGCCCGATAGGCGCCGCGGCGAAGCTTCGTGCATCGAGCCGGGGCCGTCCTCTTCGTTTCATGCGTCGGCGGATGCCGCGTGAAAGGATCGGCGGAGCGCTCATTTCATCCGCGACGCGAAAGGGCCCGGGGCCGATGTTCGTTTCGGCCCCGGGCCCTTCGGGATTTCTTCGTCGCGGGTTTTGCTTCGGGATGGGGCGGCGTGCTGTTTCGACATGCTTCGAGCCGTGCGCGTCGCGCGCGAACGGCTCGAAGCGGGCGCCTATATGCTTTTCACGTTCATGGCGCGCATGGCGTTGAGGATGGCGATCACGGCCACGCCCACATCGCCGAAGACGGCGAGCCACATGTTCGCGATGCCGAGTGCGGCGAGCACGAGGATGAGCGCTTTGACGCCGATGGCGAACACGATGTTCTGGTCGACGATCCTCATGGTTTTGCGCGCTATGCGTATCGCGCGGGCGATGTTGGACGGCTTGTCGTCCATGAGCACGATGTCGGCGGCCTCGATGGCGGCGTCCGACCCCATCGCTCCCATGGCGATGCCAACATCGGCACGCGTGAGCACCGGCGCGTCGTTGATGCCGTCGCCGACGAAGGCCAGGTTGCAGCGTGCGGAATCCATGAGCTCTTCCACACGGTCCACCTTGTCTTCGGGCAGAAGCTGCGCGTGGACTTCGTCGATCCCCAAGGCGTCTGCAACCGAGCGCGCCACGTCGGCGCGGTCGCCTGTCAGCATGACGCAGCGCTCGACGCCTGCGGCATGCAGGTCGGCGACGGCTTGTGCCGCATCGTCTTTCACGGTGTCGGCGATCGCGATCGATCCCAGATAAGAGCGGTCTTCGGCCACGAAAAGCACGGTGCGCGCCTCGTCTTCGGAGCAGATTGCGTCGATGCCGCGCTCGTGCATGAGCTTGGCGTTGCCCACCGCGATCAGGCGTCCGTCCACAAGCGCCGTCACGCCGCGTCCCGATTCCTCATGCGCATCGTCTACGCGTCCGTAGGCGATCGTGCCGCCCGCCTTCTCGAAGCTCGCGCGGACGGATGCGGCGATGGGATGGTCGGAATAGGCCTCCGCATGGGCGGCAAGCTCCAGGATGCGCGCGCTGCCGCCGTCATGCGCCGCCTGCCGATCGCGCTCGCATCTCCCGTCGCGCCTGTCGCTTGCCGCTTCGCGCACGTCCACCACGTCGAAGGTGCCGTTGGTAAGCGTGCCCGTCTTGTCGAACACCACGGTGTCCACGCGGCTGAGCGCCTCGAGGTAGTTCGACCCCTTCACCAGGATGCCCACGCGGCTTGCGGCGCCGATGCCGCCGAAAAACGACAGCGGCACGCTGATGACGAGCGCGCACGGGCAGCTCACCACGAGAAACGTCAGGCCGCGCAAGATCCAGTCGGACCATGCGCCCGCGCCGAACAGCGGGGGAAGCACGGCGATGGCCAGCGCAGCCGCGCAGACGATGGGCGTATAGACGCGGGCGAAACGGGTGATGAAGTTTTCCGTCCGCGCCTTTTTCTCGCTCGCGTTTTCAACGAGCTCGAGAATGCGGCTTACGGTGGATTCGCCGAACGGCTTGGTGGTGCGCACGCGCAAGGCGCCCGTCATGTTGACGCAGCCCGATACCACCTCGTCGCCCGCCTGCGCCGTGCGCGGCACCGATTCGCCCGTGAGGGCCGCGGTGTCGATCTGCGAGGCACCGTCGACGATCACGCCGTCGATGGGCACGCGTTCTCCCGGCTTGATCACGATGATGTCGCCGACGGCCACCTCGTCGGGGTCTACCTGCACCGGCGCTCCGTCGCGTTCGATCATGGCGTAATCGGGTGCGATGTCCATCATGTCGGCGATCGACTTGCGGCTTTTGCCCACGGCGTAGCTTTGGAAGAATTCTCCCACCTGGTAGAACAGCATGACGGCGGCGCCTTCGGCCATATGCGGCTCGGCGTCGGGGAAGGCGATCATGGCGAATGCGCCCACGGTGGCCGCGGCCATGAGGAAGTTTTCGTCGAAGGCGTCGCCGCGACGGATGTTGCGCGCTGCCTTCTGAAGCACGTCGTAGCCCGCTATCAGGTAGGGGATCAGATAGAGCGCGAAGCTCGCGTACAGGGCGTTGCGCTCTCCGAACGCCGCCGCGAGCACGCCCGTTTCATCGAGCGCCATCACGGCGAAGAAGAGCGCGAGCGCAACAAGGATGCGCCTGAGCCATTTCTTCTGCTTTTTATTCATAGGTGTTCTTTCTTATTCGTTCGTGCGGCTTGGCGGCCTGCCGTTTTTGGGAAGAAGGGTCGCGGCAAGCCTGCGCGCGATGCGGGGCTTGCCGCGATCGCGCGTGCTTGGAGGCGAGGCCGTCGAAGC
>USEZ01000155.1 GCA_900553775.1 uncultured Slackia sp.
CCTGCCGGCTGCAGCCGGCAGGGGCGCCGCTTCATTCGGCGGCGATCGCCTTGCGCGTTCGGATCGCCCCGATTGCGCCGGCGTCGTATGGGTAGGCGGAGGTGCGCCCTTTCGAACGTCACGGGCCGCGTCTTTCGCGCCTTGTTCCGGTTGCCCATGCCTCTCTAATAATATTCGATACTAACAAACTTTAAGAAACCAGCAACCCGTTTTGCCTGTTCAGGGCCGTAAGACTCTTTCATAAAAGCATGAAACCTCCATACTTCATGAAAAAAAGTCTTGACTTCATTTTTCAACGTGATTAAATTAATCGTTTGCGTATTTACGCTCATATCGTCTATTTCCCTAACGGAAGGAAGACCTGTGGCCAAAGCAGAAAACAGCGCTCCCACCAGCCTTTATAGGGAACGTCGCAGCTTTGCGAAGATTCCCGACGTCATGGATGTGCCCAACCTGATCGCCATTCAGACGGAAAGCTTCAAGTGGTTCATGGAGGCAGGAATCACCGAAGCCTTCAACGACGTGTGCCCCATCGAAAACGCGACGAAAGACATGTGCGTCGAGCTTGGCGCGCATAAATTCGGCGATCCGAAATACACCGTCGACGAGTGCAAAGAGAAAGACGTTTCCTACCAGGCTCCCTTGTTCGCCCAGATTCGCTTCATCAACCGCGAGACCGGCGAAATCAAGGAGCAGGAAGTGTTCATGGGCGATTTCCCGCTCATGACCCCGCGCGGCACGTTCATCATCAACGGCACCGAGCGCGTCGTCGTCTCCCAGCTGGTCCGCTCCCCGGGCGTGTATTTCAGCTCCGAGCGCGACAAGACTTCCGATAAAACCATCTACGGCGCGAAGGTCATTCCTTCCCGCGGCGCCTGGCTCGAGTTCGAGACCGACAAGCGCGACATCCTCTCCGTGCGCATCGACCGCAAGCGCAAGCAGCCGGCCACGCTGCTTCTGCGCGCGCTCGGCATCGCGGAAACCCGCGAGGAAATCGTGGACGTGCTCGGCAGCTCCGAGATGGTGCTGCGCACGCTCGATCGCGATCCCGCCACCACCAAAGACGAGGCCCTGATCGAGCTGTACAAGCGCTTCCGTCCGGGCGAGCCGCCGACGATCGACTCCGCACGCACGCTGCTCGACGGCCTGTTCTTCAATCCCCAGCGCTACGACCTGGCGAAGGTCGGCCGCTATAAGGCCAACAAGAAGCTGGGCTTTCCTTCCGATTTCGATTCTTCCACGCTCACCGAGGAAGACATCATCGCCACGATGCGCTATATCGTGGCCCTGCACGAGGGCGAGGAAGGCTTCGCCGTCGACGACATCGACCACTTCGGCAACCGTCGCATCCGCACGGTGGGCGAGCTGATCCAGAACCAGTTCCGCATCGGCCTGTCCCGCATGGAGCGCGTCGTGCGCGAGCGCATGAGCATGCAGGAGCCCGATGAAATCACCCCGCAGTCGCTCGTGAACATCCGCCCGATCGTGGCGGCCATCAAGGAATTCTTCGGCTCTTCGCAGCTGTCGCAGTTCATGGACCAGGCCAATCCCGCCGCAGGCATCACGCACAAGCGCCGTCTGTCCGCTCTGGGCCCGGGCGGTCTGTCGCGTGAGCGCGCAGGCTTCGAGGTCCGCGACGTCCATAACTCCCACTACGGCCGCATGTGCCCGATCGAGACTCCCGAAGGCCCGAACATCGGCCTGATCGGCTCGCTGGCAACCTATGCCCGCGTGAACAGCTACGGCTTCATCGAGACGCCGTATCGCCGCGTCATCGACGGCAAGGTCACCGACGAGGTGGACTACCTCACGGCCGACGAGGAAGAGAACTACGCGATCGCCCAGGCCAACGAGTCCTTCGATCCCGAAACGCGCCTGTTCGGCAGCTTCGTCGACGGGCAGTTCGTGCCCGCCGAGAAGGTTTTGTGCCGTACGCGCGACGCCGCCGGCGTTTTCGGCGAGCCCGACGTGGTCGATCCCGACAAAGTGAATTACATGGACGTTTCCCCGCGTCAGATGACGTCGGTCGCAACGTCGCTCATTCCGTTCCTCGAGCATGACGACGCGAACCGCGCCCTCATGGGCTCGAACATGCAGCGTCAGGCTGTGCCGTTGCTGCGTCCCCATGCCCCGCTGGTCGGCACCGGCATCGAGCATCGCATCGCGGTCGACTCGGGCGAGGTGCTCGTCGCCCAGAACCCGGGCGTCGTCGACTACGTGGACGGCTCCACCATCATCATTCGCAACGACGAGGGCGAGTTCGACGAGTACCTGGTTCCCAAGTTCCAGCGCTCCAACCAGTCGGGCTGCATCAACCACAAGCCCATCGTGCGCAAGGGCGACGAGGTGGCCGCAGGCGACGTGCTCGCCGACGGCCCCAGCTGCGACGGCGGCGAGCTCGCGCTCGGCCAGAACCTCATGGTGGCCTACATGCCGTGGGAAGGCTACAACTACGAGGACGCCATCATCGTGTCCGAGCGCGTGGTTGCCGAAGACCTGCTCACGTCCATCCATATTTCCGAATACGAAATCGACGCGCGCGACACCAAGCTCGGCCCCGAGGAAATCACCCGCGAGATTCCCAACATCTCCGAGGACATGATTTCCGATCTCGACGCCGACGGCATCATCCGCGTGGGCGCCGAAGTGTTCCCGGGCGACGTACTCGTGGGCAAGGTCACCCCGAAGGGCGAGACCGAGCTGACCGCCGAGGAGCGCCTGCTGCGCGCCATCTTCGGCGAGAAGGCCCGCGAAGTGCGCGACACCTCTCTGAAGGTCCCCCATGGTGCGGGCGGCCGCGTCGTGGGCATCTACCGCTTCAGCCGCGAGGCCGGCGACGAGTTGGCTCCGGGCGTCAACGAGCTCGTGCGCGTCTACATCGCTCAGAAGCGTAAGGTCCAGCAGGGCGACAAGCTTTCCGGCCGTCACGGCAACAAGGGCGTCATCTCCCGCGTGCTGCCGGTCGAGGACATGCCGTATCTGGCGGACGGCACGCCGATCGACGTCATGCTGAACCCCCTGGGCGTTCCTTCCCGTATGAACGTCGGCCAGCTGCTCGAGTGCCACCTCGGATGGGCCGCCAAGTGGGGCTTCTCCGACGAAGAGGGCACCACGCAGGCCGTCGAGGGCCCGACCTACGTCGCAACTCCCGTCTTCGACGGCGCGACCGAGCCCGAGATCGTCGACGTCATCCAGAAGGCCAATGCCAACCTGATCAACCTCAACCATGAGAAGTACGGCGACAAGGCGCGCGACGAGTTCGTTCCGCAGCTGTCCGTCACCGGCAAGACCACGCTTTACGACGGCCGCACCGGCGAGCCGTTCCGCGAGCAGATCACGGTCGGCTTCCCGTACATCCTCAAGCTGGGCCACATGGTCGACGACAAGATCCACGCCCGTTCGACCGGCCCCTACAGCCTGATCACCCAGCAGCCTCTCGGCGGCAAGGCCCAGTTCGGCGGCCAGCGCTTCGGCGAGATGGAGGTGTGGGCGCTGTACGCCTACGGCGCCTCCAACGTGCTACAGGAGATCCTGACCGTCAAGTCCGACGACACCGCCGGCCGCGTGAAGGCGTACGAGGCCATCGTCAAGGGCGACAACATCGACGACGCCGAGGTGCCCGAGTCCTTCAAGGTTCTCATGAAGGAAATGAAGTCGCTCGGCCTCAACGTCGAGATGGTGGCCCAAGACCAGCACACCATCGACTTCGACGCCGCCGACGCCGAGACGCGTGGAAGCGTGAACCGCACGCGCACGCTGCTCGACGGCGAGGCCGAAGCCTCCGATCCCGCCGAAGGCGACGTTCTCAAGGACATCGCCGCAGACCTGCGCTCCCTGATGGACGACGATCTGCTGGGCGGCTCCAACGCCGATGTTGAAAGCCTGATCGGCGCCGATAGCGCTACCGTTACCGAAACCGCCGAAGGAGAAGAGCGATAAATGAGCGAATTCGACGTTAACAATTTCGACGCCCTGCGAATTTCTCTCGCCAGCGCCGAGGATATCCGCGGCTGGTCTCACGGCGAGGTGAAAAAGGCCGAGACGATCAACTACCGCACGCTCAAGCCCGAAAAGGACGGCTTGTTCTGCGAGAAGATCTTCGGTCCCACCAAAGACTGGGAGTGCGCCTGCGGCAAGTACAAGCGCGTCCGTTTCAAGGGCATCGTCTGCGAGCGCTGCGGCGTCGAAGTGACCCGCAGCAAGGTTCGTCGCGAGCGCATGGGCCACATCGAGCTGGCCGCG
>USEZ01000156.1 GCA_900553775.1 uncultured Slackia sp.
TTGAAGCATGCGGCGAAGGCGAAGCGCGCCGAAGGTTCGCTTGCGGCCAAGGCGACGGCGTCCGAGGGCCGCTTCGCGAAGGTCGCTACGGCGTATATCGATTGGGCGCTCGGGGATATCGCCTGCTGCGCCGACAGGGAAAGCCTGCTGGCTTTCATCAAAGACAATCCCGGCAAATCGGCCGTTACGGCGAATGGGGATTGCTATCGCGGGTTCGCCGTGTATGCGCTTCCCGGTCCCGATCGTCTCCGCTTCATGATCGGCTCTTCAGCGCAGGAGGCGCGCCGTGTCGAGGATATTCGCATCGCCGAAAAAGCCATCGCGGACAACGAGAGGCTCTCGGCCGTCCTGTCGAACCGCCAGGAGCTTCTGCACTCCATCAAGTCGGCATGCCCCGATAAGGAGTCGCGTTTCGCGCGCGGAATCGCTTCGATGGCGGACGATTACATCAAGCTTGTTTCGGCCAGGGCAGAAGCAGAAGGCATGCGCGCGGCGCTTGCCTCTTCGGAATCGGAAGAATCATCGTCCATCATGGAGTCGGTGCGCGCTCTGAAAGACGAAATCGAGTCGGTGCGCGCCGAATCGGCGCAATGCCAGCGTTTGCTGGGCGACGCCGACCGTCGTGCGAAAGATACGGAAATACGTCGCGAGCAGTGCAAGGCCGATTTCGCGAAGACCGAGACGGCGAACGTCGCTTTGGATGAGGACCGTCTTGAGAATGCGGCCCGCCGGGAATGCGGGGCCAACTCGTTCAAAGACCTCGAAGAGCGTTCGCGTGCCAAGGCTTCGGCAAGCGGCGGATGCTGGAATGTTCTTGTGGCGTTTCGTCGCGACCATGCCTCCGCCGTGCCGACGGAGCGAATCGATGAAAACGACCGCGGCAACGAAGCCTGGGAGCGCGAATGGAACGCTTTGGAGACGAATATCATCCCCGAAAGGCGCATGCTGTTCGAGCGCATGGAAATCGAAACCAAAGAAGGTTTCACCACGGCGATCGTGGGAGCCTTGCGAAACGGCATCGTCGACGTCAGGAGGACGATTCGCGAAACGAACGCTTATCTGGCCGAGTGTCCGTTCGGCGACATCAGGTATCGCTTCGATTGGTCGAAAAATCCCGACTACGCGCCGTATTACGACATGATTATGGATCCCGATTTCGACAACGCTCTGGGAGGCTTGTGGGATGAGGCGTTCCATGCGAAGCACGGCGCCGCGATCGACAGCTTCTTCGATACGATCAGGGACAGTCGTTGCGGCGAAACCGAGCAGCAGCGTAGCGAGGCCCTTGCGCGCAAACGCGCCCTTCTCGATTACAAAAGCTATCTGAGCTTCGACATGAAGGAGGTGCGCCCCGACGGAAGCGAAGTGTCGCTGAAAGCCGGTCTGGGCGGCAGTTCGGGCGGCGAGCAGATGCTGCCGTTTTACGTGGTTCTGTTCGCGTCGATGGCGCATCGATGCCGCACGAAGAAACGGGGAATCGATGGCAACACGCTCCGCACGGTGTTGATCGACGAGGCATTCGAGGTGGTCGACAGCGAGCGCACCGCCCAGGCCATCGAGCTGATGCAGCGTCTCGGCCTACAACCCATCCTGGCCACGCCGAACGAGCGGGTCGGGACTTTCGCGGCCATGACGGGCAGCGGCTTCATTCATCGCAACCTCGGTGGTGCGTTCGAGGTGTCGCGCTGGTACGACGAAGAGGCCGCCGCGGAGTAGGAGGGCGAAAGGGGGAGCCATGCCCGGTCCGAGCGAGCGTATGCGTCAGGAACGCGTCGAGAAAGCCCGCAAGGCCGTTGCGGAAGAAATCGTTCGACGCTATGAGAACAGTCGAGCGAAGGGCGCCGACGGGTTTTCTTTCAGGGTGCGCATCGCCCCGACGGTAATGGACTATCGAAAAGGACGATGCGGATGCGGCGGCTACGATCCGCGCGACAGCGATTCGCGCGACGCGTTCGTCTTCGCCGTGTCCGAGCTCGTGAAATCGTACGGTATCAAGGTGCATTGCGATTCGACGGGCGCGCCCGAATGGCTGCTTGCGAACGAAGGCGCACTGAGGCATGCCTATCGCGAAACGGGCAGGAGTTTCGACGATGCCGAGGAACGCACGGCTCTCTTGGCGCTTTTGGGCGAGACGGCGCGGGTTTGCTCCGATATGCCATGGGCGCTCGCATGGGTCGACCTGGTGACCGCAGAAGCAAGATGCGCGGGCGGTATTTCCAGAATTCGCGGTCGAAGCGGGGAGCGATACCCCGGAAGACGTTTGCGCGGCGTTGCGGGCGTATGCGGCCGGGGATTTTCGCGGATGGCGGCGTGTTTTGTCGGTGGAGGCTTACGGCGATTCGAAATACTTCGAGAAATCGGTGGCCGCATCTTTCGTGAAGGCGGCCGAAGCGGGCGGCTTTGACTTCGGATCGGCTTCCGATACGGACGCTAAACTGGCCGCTCTGGGGTTTTGCCGCGAAAAATACCGTTGCGTCGCGATGGGCGGAAACGCCATTGTGCGCCCTTCGTGGGGAGCGATCGACCTTTCTCAGGTCGGGTGCGACGGCGTGATGCTTCCCTCATCTTCTGTAGAAGGATTCGGCGCGTCCTCTTTCGGCGAAGTGAGGGCGTGCTTTGTCGTGGAGAACTTGACCAATTTCCGGGTCCTTTGCACCGATGCTCCGAAGGGCCTTCTTGCGGTATGGGGGCACGGCAAGCCGAACGAGGCGGTACGCAGGCTTGTCGAAATACTCGACGACGCCTTGCTGGAAGGAGTTCCTTTCCTCGCATGGTCCGATATCGATTCGGGAGGTTTCGATATCGTAGAAACGCTGATGTCGGCAAGCGGGCGCATCAGGCCGTTCATGATGGGGGGAGAAGGAGCTGCGCGCCATCGACGAGCCAGGCCTGCTGAAACGAAGTGATGCATACTGGAATGAAATGCGGAGGTTTCTCGCGCATCATCCCGATTCCTGTTTCAACGATGCTGCCGCAGCATGCCTTGAGCTGCATGGAACGCTCGAGCAGGAGGCGCTTCTGTCCGGATATGCGCAGGAGGCGATAAGGGGCCTTTTGCGAGAGAATGAATTGGATGGAAGCGGTACACGGTGTTCGGGGAACGTAGCAGATAAGTTCTCGGCCCCGTTCGGCAAAAATTTCAAAAAAGTTTGAAATAACTCTTGCCACGTCCATCAATCAAGCGTAATATACCGTCTTGCGTTTGAGGGGAACCGAAAAGCGAAACCAAAAGACGCAACGGGTTGTGGCGCAGTTTGGTAGCGCACTTGACTGGGGGTCAAGGGGCCGCAGGTTCAAATCCTGTCAACCCGACCAGCTAAAACAAGCCGCCGGAACTTTTGTTCTGGCGGCTTTTTTCTTGTCGGCCTGAACGAGGGAGCGAACATGGAAGATTACAAGCGCGAGTTCATCGAATTCATGGTGGAAAGCGACGTGCTGAAGTTCGGCGATTTCACGCTTAAAAGCGGCCGCAAGTCTCCGTTCTTCATGAATGCGGGCGCCTACGTGACCGGCCTGCAGCTCAAGCGTCTGGGCGAGTATTACGCCCGCGCCATCCATGACAACTTCGGCCTCGATTTCGACGTCGTGTTCGGCCCTGCCTACAAGGGTATTCCGCTGTCGGTCGTCACGGCCATCGCCATGCATGAGCTTTACGGCAAAGAGGTGCGTTATTGCTCCGACCGCAAAGAGGTCAAAGACCACGGCGCCGACAAGGGCGGCATGCTGGGCTACGAGCTCAAAGACGGCGACCGCGTGGTCATGGTGGAAGACGTCACCACGTCGGGCAAATCCATCGACGAAACCTATCCCAAGCTCAAGGCTGCCGCCGATGTGGAAGTGAAGGGCCTGATCGTCTCCCTCAACCGCATGGAAGTGGGCAAGGGCGGCGTCGTGACCGCTCAGCAGGAAGTCCAGGAGAAATACGGCTTCCCGGTGGCTTCCATCGTGAGCATGGCGGAGGTGGTCGAGCATCTTTACGGCCGCGAGTGCCGGGGTCGCGTCGTGATCGACGACGAGCTCAAGGCCGCCATCGACGCATACTACGAGCAGTACGGCGTGAAATAGGCCGTCGCCTCGTTTTCGCAGCGATTCGCCGCCCGCGCGCGTTCTTCATCGGAAGGCGCGCGGG
>USEZ01000157.1 GCA_900553775.1 uncultured Slackia sp.
TTGCACCCGCCGATTCCGTCTGTTTCGCGAACCGCGCCGGGTGCTTGTTTTCGCTCGGGCGCGTTAGGATACACTGATGCAACCGACGAAAGGGGTTTCTATGACGAACGATCCGAGCGCTCGCGCGGCGCGGCCGAACGAGCTCACGCGCCGCGTGATGGTGGGCGGCGTGCCGATGGGTGGCGGCGCTCCGTGCGTCGTGCAGTCGATGCTCAATGCGCCCGCCGGTGACGTTGCGGCCAATCTCGCGCAGATCGAAACGCTCGCCGAGGCGGGTTGCGAAGTGGTGCGCATGGCCATTCCGCGTCGTGCGTGCCTGGATGCTTTCGAAAGCGTGTGCGCGAAAAGCCCGCTGCCCGTGGTTGCCGACATTCATTTCGACGCGCAGATTGCCATAGAGGCCGCCCGCCGCGGCGCTGCCAAGCTGCGCATCAACCCCGGCAATATCGGCGGTTGGGAAAAAACCGACGCGGTGATCGAGGCGGCGCGCGAGGCGGGCATTCCCATCCGCATCGGCGTGAACGCCGGGTCGCTCGACGAGGCGCTCAAGGCCCGAACCGACCTGACGCTTCCCGAGAAGCTGGCGGCGTCGGTGGAAGAATACGTCGCCCACTTCGAAGAGCGCGGCTTTCACGACGTGGTGGCATCGGCCAAGGCGCATGACGTCATGACCACGGTGGAAACCTACCGCATCTTGTCTCGCACGATTCCGAACGTGCCCTTGCATATCGGCATCACCGAGGCGGGAACGCTTTTGCAGGGCGTGGTGAAATCGGCCAGCGGCCTGGGTATTCTTCTGGAGGAAGGCATCGGCGACACGATGCGCATATCTCTGACCGACGAGCCCGCTGCCGAGGTGCGTGCATGCTGGATGCTGCTTTCCGCACTCGACCTGCGCCGCCGCGGCCCCGAAATCATCAGCTGCCCCACGTGCGGGCGCTGCCAGGTCGACCTGATCGATCTGGCGAAGCGGGTCGACGAGCGTCTGGCGCGATGCGATGCGCCGATCAAGGTTGCCGTCATGGGCTGCGTGGTCAACGGCCCGGGCGAGGCGGCCGACGCCGATTTGGGCGTTGCATGCGGCGCCGGGTCGGGCGTGATCTTCGCGAAGGGAAAAGTCTTGCGCAAGGTCGATGAGGGCGGTATCGTTGACGCTTTGAGTGAAGAGATCGAAAACCTCGAGATAAAGGGTTAGGCATCATGAACAAATACATCAATCGTGCGGTTTTGCGCATGAGCGATATCTACGCTCCCACGTTGAAGGAAGATCCCTCCGACGCCGACATCGCTTCGGCGAAGCTGCTTACGCGCGCGGGCATGATTCGCAAAGAGGCGGCGGGCCTGTATACGTTTTTGCCGCTCGGCATGCGCGTCATCCGCAAGATCGAGAACATCGTGCGCGAAGAGATGGATTCCCACGGCGGCCAGGAAGTTCTCATGCCGTTCGTGCAGCCTGCCGACCTGTGGCACCGCTCGGGCCGCTGGGATGCCTACGGCGCCGAGATGCTGCGCGTCACCGACCGCCACGGCAACGAGTTCTGCCTCGGTCCCACGCACGAAGAGGTCATCACCGATTTGGTGAGCAACGAGCTGCGCAGCTATAAAGATTTACCGAAGAACCTCTATCAGATCCAGGTGAAGTTCCGCGACGAGCGTCGCCCGCGCTTCGCGCTTCTGCGCGGCCGCGAGTTCATCATGAAAGACGCCTACAGCTTCAACGCCGACCAGGCAAGCCTCGATGAAACCTACGACCTCATGCGCGACGCCTATACCAACATATGCGAGCGCATGGGCCTGAAATACCGCATCGTGCAGGCCGATCCGGGCCAGATCGGCGGAAACGCCACCGAGGAGTTCATGGCGCTGGCCGACACGGGCGAGGCCGAGCTCGTGTACTGCGATTGCGGCTATGCGGCCGACGTCGAGGTGGGCGAGTGCCACCCGCAGCCGACCGAATATCCCGCCGAGGCCATGGCGAAGGTCGAAACCCCCGGCGTCCACACGATTGCCGAGCTGGCCGCTTTCCTGAACTGCGAAGAAAGCGCCACCGCCAAGGCGTTCTCGGGCAAGGGCGACGACGGCTCGATCTGGGTGCTGTTTGTTCCCGGCAACTACGAGGTCAATGAATGCAAGGCCGACCGTCTGGTTCCGGGCTTCACGCCGCTGACCGACGATGAAATGGTGAAGGCTGGCCTGACCAAGGGTTCCATGGGCCCGGTGGACCTTCCCGAGGGCGTGAAGGTTGCCGCCGATGAGAGCCTGCGCGCCATCGAGCGCTGGGTTGTGGGCGCCAACGACGACGGCTTCCACTTCGTGGGCGCGAAGCACGGCGAAGACTTCCAGGTGGACGCCTGGGCCGACCTGTGCACCGTGCATGAAGGCGACGCATGCCCCCATTGCGGCCTGCCTTTGAAGGCGGCGCGCGGTATCGAGGTGGCGCAGATCTTCAAGCTGGGCGACAAGTATTCCAAGGCCATGAATGCCACGTTCATGGACGAAGACGGCTCCGAGAAGCCGTTCATGATGGGCTGCTACGGCGTGGGCGTGTCGCGCACCATGGCCGCCGCCGTCGAGCAGAGCTACGACGAGTTCGGAATCGTGTGGCCCGCAGGCATCGCGCCTGCGCACGTGTGCGTGATTCCTTTGTCGGCGAAGCCCGACGAGGTGGCCGAGGCGGCCGAGAAGCTGGCGGGCGAGCTTGCCGCTGCGGGGCTCGAGGTGGTCATCGACGACCGCAACGAGCGCGCCGGCGTGAAATTCGCCGACAACGACCTGATCGGCTGGCCGGTGCAGGTTGTCGTGGGCAAGCGCGGTTTGGCGGAAGGCACCGTGGAGGTGAAGAACCGTGCGACGGGCGAGAAGACGTCCGTCGCGCTTGTCGACGTGCCCGCCGCCGTGGAGGCGCTGCTGTAGATTCGCGCGTCGCGTCAAGGCGTGCAGACTTGCGTTCGCGTCGGTTGCGGCGCATACGTCCGATTGCTTCGTTGTAACCGCGGTGTGCGGATCGTTATCGCATTCGCTGGCGTCTCGGGGCGCCTGACAAGAGTCTCCGACGATACAGCCTCGATGACGACGAAAAGCCCGAAGTCGCTGCATGGGCAGATGGCTTCGGGCTTTTTTATGCTTGGTTTTATTCGACGCGTCGCAGCGGATATGCTTTGCGGGGGGGGGCGGAGTGGTTCGCATGTCGGCAAAATGCACCTTAAGGGAAATTTTTTGCGGCTGTGCCACGGATGTATTTCAGCGTCGAATGTGCGACCTGGGGAAACGCCGATATGTCCATCGGTTGCGATGCGGATTTCCCGTTATGTGGGCGTATTTCGCGGCATACCCGCAAAAAATGTCCCTAAAAGGCGGCCTGGCTGGCGACTCATGCTGCATCGGTGTTCCGATACAGCATGATTCGCTTTGCGCACGTCTAGCAGCGGCCGATCATGTCGATACGCGCTTCGGCGATCGCATGCTCGCGTCCTGCGGAAACAAGCTCGTTCGCCCAGAAGGGCTCGGCCAAATCGACCGGCGCATCCAGGGCAACGACGCGCAGCGTGTACACGTGGTCGGCATCGGGAGGGCAGGGGCCTACGTAGCCGGTGCCGCGCTCGGGTTCCGATTGCGCCGCGCTGTTATAGCCTTGCATGAGGCCGGGAGCGCCTTGGCGGCTTGCATCGTCGGCCAGTGCGAATGCGCCGTCGAACGGGCCGTTCACGTATGCGGCCCAGTGAATCCAGGGGAATCCGCACACAGGCGTGCTATCCCAGTCTATGAACACGAACGCGAGCGCCTTCGCTTCGGCCGGGATATCCGTCACCTCGAAGGGGAACGAACGGCGGCAGCTCCATCCATGGCAATCGGCGGAGTCGGCGTATTTGCCGTAAGCGTCGGGCAGAAATCCGTTTGCAAGATTCATGGTTATGTTCACGGGGTCTCCTTTCGTCGATGCCTTATTTTCTCACGCGCCGCCGGGTTAAGGGGACGCGGGCGCGCGAGTGCTTGCGGCGAATGCTGCTGCTCGGACGGCACGAAGGACGCGGGCATGCGTTCCGCGGCGCCGCATTCCTCCCGGAAGGCTGCGCCATCGCCTGCGCTCTTTTCCCGGACAAGCTTCGCGCGAGCGCGTCCTTCGCTATA
>USEZ01000158.1 GCA_900553775.1 uncultured Slackia sp.
CGAACGCCTTATCGGATGATCTCGCAGTCGGGCTCGACGTCGGCGACGAGCCCGACGACGGCGTCGAACACGGAGTCGAATTCGTCGTCGGCGGCCTGCAGGGTGAGCTTTTGCGTGAGGAAGTTCACCGACGCCGATTCGACGCCCGGCAGCGCGCAGATCTTCTCCTGCAGCTTCTGGGCGCAGTTGGCGCAGTCGATTTCGTCGAGTTTGAACGATTTACGCATGGCGGTTCCTTTCATGTGCGGGTTTTCGGCTTTCGAGGGCAATTTTTTGCGGGTATGCCGTTTGGTGTCGGCCGATTCTTCGGAGTTCGGTTGAAACGGAGCTGTTTTAATACCCGGATTGTTTGAATATGGTTATTTTCAAAGGCGGTTTCGACGGATGCGTGCGTTTTCTTGCGGCATACCCGTCATTTTTTGTCCTCAGGGCGGGAATTTTCGGCACGGTCCGCTATTCGCAGATGTGGCTCATGCCTTGGGCGAGCATGGTGTACACATGGTCGTCGGAAAGCGAGTAGCGCACGTTTTTGCCGTCGCGTTTGAATTTCACCAGATGGGCCTGCTTGAGCGTGCGCAGCTGGTGCGATACGGCGCTTTGGGTGGCGCCGACCATCTCGGCGATATCGGCCACGCACAGCTCGGTGCCCATGAGGGCGTAGAGTATCTTGATGCGCGTGGTGTCGGCGAATACCTTGAACAGGTCGGCCAAATCGTAGAGAAGCTCTTCGTCGGGAAGCTCGTCGAAGCCGTCGTTTCCCTGGGGATGGATGCCGCAGCAGCATGCGGCGGCGGCATGGTCGTGGGCGAGCGTTTCTTCGTCGGCGTGCGCAGCGTCCGCCTTCGCGCGAACGGCGTCGGGGCTGCCGGGGCGGGCGTCGGGATGCGTTGCGGTTTCGCTTTCATAGGCATGAGGCATGGTTAAACCTTTCAGCATATGAACAACTGTTCATAAGTATAGGAATGAACGGGAATCTGTCAAGGGATGAAAACGGGGAAAGCGCGCTAGGGCACCCGAAGGGGTGGGGTCGCGACGTCTGCGGCGCAGCCGATACGGCGAAGAAGGGATGCCCGTCGAAACGGCCGTCCGACTCGCCTCGGCCGTTGCATGCAAGGCGTGCTGGCAGATGCCTGAATCGACGCCGCGATGCCAATGCATTGACCGGTGCCATGGAGTGCCCGGCAAGGCGGGCACGGCAATGCCGATGCCGTGGCGCATGCGCTCATTGCGCCGTACGGTTCCGTGGGCCAAGCGGGCGTATCGGCGATTGCGCAATGCAAAGCGCCGAGCGACGCCATGCGCCTGCGCGCACGAAGGGCGCAGGCGTCGACCGGATATCTGCGCCGCTATGCGGCGCAGATATCGGCCGCGTTCGTCGGTAGATGAAAAGTCGGTTTGTTGACATTGAGTTGAGAATTGGACGGTATGGTATGCGACGCGCGGCGTGCGTCGCGAATGCCGGCTGGCCGCGAAGTTCGCGTCGCCGCCGCAGAAAGCCAAGACGGAAAGGAACGGATGCCGTGGCTGAAATCGAGAAGAAACCCCTGGTTTTGATCGTGGACGACGAGCGCGATATCGCCGACATGTTGAAGAGCTATTTCGAGATGTCGGGCTACCTCGCTACGGTCGCCTTCGACGGCGCGCAAGCGCTTGAAAAGGCGAAACGTTCTCCCGACGTCATCCTGCTCGATGTGGGGCTTCCCGATATCGACGGCTTTTCCGTCTGCCGCATGCTGCGCGACGTGCATGCCTGTCCGATCATCTTTTTGACGGCGCGCGTCGAAGACGCCGATGCGATCGACGGGTTTTCCGCAGGCGCCGACGACTACGTCACCAAGCCGTTTTCGCTCGAAGTGCTCGGTGCGCGGGTGAAAGCCCAGCTCGCGCGCGGCGAGCGGTTGAAACGGGTCAGTGCCGTGCGCATCGACGACGTGCTCTCGATCGACTACGGCGCCATGGCGGTGAGCGTGAACGGCAAGCCCGTGACGCTTGCGCGCAAGGAATACGAGATCTGCGCGCTTCTGGCCAAGCATGCAGGCCAGGTGTTCGACCGCGATATGATCTACGAGCGCGTTTGGGGCGCCTCGGGCGATTCGACGGTGGTGACCGAACACGTACGCAGGCTTCGCCGCGCGCTTGCGGCGGCGGGCGCCGAAAAGGAATACGTCAAAACGGTGTGGGGAGTGGGCTACACGTGGCAAAGCTGAATCAAGATGCGCGATTGACGCGGCGTTCGTCCGATAAAGGCGTCCGGCTGGCCGGCGCGCTTGCCGCATCCGAGGCATCGCCAGACGATGCGTCGTGCGCCGATGCCGGTGCATGCGATGTCTGCTCAGATTCCGACGCGTCGGAGCGATCTTCCGAAGCATATCGGGGCCAGGTTGGGCGAACGGCCCGGGATACCGCGCACACGCAGGGTCGTCCCGGCACATCGGGCGCGAGGAAGGCGCTTGCATGGCTGCGCCATCCCGTGAAGTCGACGCGCGCCTATCTCGATATCTGCTCGGTGCGCTCGGCGTTTTTCTTCTATGCGCTTATCGGCATGGCGGCGGCGCTTGCGTTGTCGTTCGGCGCAGTGTCGTTGCTCAGCGGCGTTTCGGAGAAAGTTCTGTATCACGACGGATCGGTGTATCCGGGGCTTTACATCTATGACGAAGAGCGAAATATGCTCGTGCCCGCCGATAAGATAAGCTGGTACGAAGACGTCGGCGCAACGGCGCAGGAAGAGCGCGCCGGCGATGCGCAAACGTCGGCTTCCCGGGGCGACGCTTCGGCGTCCGATCAGGACGGCGCCGCCGCGCAATCGTCCGCATCCATTCAGGAAGGGGTGTCGCTGTATGTCGCGGAACGTTCCTCCGGTTCGCGCTACGACACGCCCATCCCTCTCGATGACGTGCCCGACGAGGCGAAGGGCATCGTGCTGCACGATATCGACGAAGCGGAATATCGCGAAGGCGAAGAAACCGACATAGCCTTAAGCGATGTGGCCGCCTACGACGAACAGACCAACGCCCGCCGCGGCGATGCGCAGCGCTTGCGCGCGATGCTTCCCACGAACGCCGACGGCGAGCGGCCTGCGGTTTCTCTGGTGTGCTATTACGCCTACGTGCCTACGGGGTGGCTCTATCAGGCCGTCAACCTTGCGGTATTCGTCGCGGTGCCTGCGATTTTCGCCGTCTGCCTGTTCATGGCGAGCCGCGGGTTCTACAAGCGCAAGCTGCAGCGTCCGATCGAGGCGATGGACGACGCCGCCCGCCGTATCGCGGAAGGCGACCTGTCCGTTCCCGTGGCCGTGCCCGCCGAAGAATCGCGCAGCGAGCTCGACCGCCTGTGCGCGTCGTTCGAAACGATGCGCGAGCATTTGGAGCGCAACAACAAGGCCATGTGGCGCGTGGCCGAGAACCGCAGGAAAGTGAACGCCGCGTTCGCCCACGATTTGCGCACGCCGCTCACCGTGCTCAAAGGCCGTGCCGAGATGCTTTCTACCTTCGCGCCCGAGGGGCTGGTCGACGCCGAGCAGCTCGCCGAAGCGTCGCGCGCCATGAGCCGCCAGACCGAGCGGCTGCAACGCTATGTCGAGTCGATGGAAGATCTTGCCGATGTGGACGAATGCTCCGTCGAGCCACGCGAGGGCGACGTGGGCGCATGGTTCGTGCGCACGGCAGCGGAGGCGTCCGACCTGGTACGTTCGTCGGGCAAGGAGTTCGAGGCGAAGGCGGGCGGCTTGCCGCGCCATGCCGCGTTCGACGACGTGGCCCTCTCGCGCATCGTGGAAAACGCGCTTTCGAATGCGCTGCGCTATGCGCAGACGTCGGTGAGCCTGTCGTGCTGCTGGAAGGAAGGCATGCTGACGGTGCGGGTGCAAGACGACGGCCCCGGATTCGACGACGCGGCGCTCGAGCACGGATGCGAGTCTTTCTGGCGCAACGCCGCCGAGAAGCGTCGCGAAGATTCGGCCCATTTCGGGTTGGGGCTGAGCATCTGCGCCGAGCTGTGTGAAAAGCACGGCGGTTTCGTGCGTCTGTCGAACGCCGCAGGCGGCGGC
>USEZ01000159.1 GCA_900553775.1 uncultured Slackia sp.
TTTCCGATGCGTTCTTCCGCAGGGAATCGTTCGCTTCGTTTCCAGCCCTACGGACCCGTTTCGCCGAGGCGTTCGGGGGCGACTCCGCCGAAGCCGGCCGGCCTTGTCCATGATTGCGGTTTGCATATCCGCTGCGGGAAACCGAGAAAAGCCCTCCGCCTCCCGAAGGAGCCGGAGGGCTTTCGCGCGAATGGGGCAGCGGCCGTCTCAAGGGCAAGCGCGCATTTTCGCCGTCAGGCGTACGAGATGCGCACGCCTTTCGTGTCGCATTCGAGCACGTGCACCTCGAATGCGGGATAGAGGGCCGCCAGGCGGGCGCGCAGGCTTTCGGCCACAAGTCCGTCGGCCGTCACGGCCATCATGGTCGATCCCGATCCCGAGATCCACATGGTGCAGGCGCCGCCTTCGAGGCAGATGCGCCGCACGTCGTCGTAGTCGGGGATGAGGGTGCGGCGATAGGGCTCTTGCAGCTTGTCTTCGCATGCCGCCGCGATCAGGTCGGTGTCGCCCGTTTCCAGCCCGCGCGTCAGGCCCGATATGCGCCCCATTTGCCAGACGGCGGTCGACAGCGGCACCTCGCGCGGCACGATCTTGCGCGCGCTTTCGGTCTTGACTTCGTAGGGCGGAATCACGGTGATGAATTTCAGATGATGGTTCACGTCGTAGCGGATGCAGCGGGGAAGCTCTCCTTCGGGCGTGAACGAGCAGACGAGCGATCCCATGATGGCGGGCGCCACATTGTCGGGGTGGCCTTCCATCTTCGTGGCGATGCTCACGGCTTCGGCGCGTCCGACGATGCGGCCGGTCAGTGCGGCGGCGCCCATGATTCCCGCCACGGTGCAGGTCGACGACGACCCGAGCCCGCGCGATACGGGAATGTCCGTCTCGATATGGATGGAGATGGGGAAGGGGTCTTCTCCCCATTGGGAAAGCGCCTCGACGAACGAGCGGTATACCAGGTTGTTTTCGGTGCGGAATTCCTCGGGGCATCCCGTGATCGCCAGCTCATCGGCGACGTCGAAGGTGAAATGGGAATACAGGCCGACCGCCATGCCGAGGCAATCGTAGCCGATGCCGAGGTTTGCTGAGGTCGCAGGCACGCTGATCTTCACGCTCACAGCAGCTCACCGCACTTTCGCTCAACGTAATCCGCCATACCGTCCGCTTCCATCGTGTCGTCGAAACGCACCTGTGCGGCCTCAAGCGCCGCCAAGGCGGCAGGCGCATGCGTGCCGCTTGCCTTCTCGAGCGCGCGCATGCAGTCGAAATCGGTTCCGCCGGCATCGAGGCCGAGCGCGTCGCAGACGTCGCGGCAGAACTTGTACGGGCTTGCGGTGGAAAGCACCACGCGCGCCGCGGCGCCGTCTTGGGGGATGGCGCGGGAAACGTGCCAGGCGACGGCCGTATGGGGATCGAGGACGTATCCGGTCTCGTCGAAGCATGCCTTCATCGCCGCGCGCGCCGCGTCGTCGTCTGCGAAGCCGCAGGAGAACACCTTCCTGATGCGCTCCATCATGGCTTCGGGCACGGTGTAGCGGCCTGTTTCGGCAAGCTCGTCCATCAGACGTTTGATAAGCGCGGTATCGCCGTCGCTCATGTAATAGAGAAGCCGCTCGAGATTCGACGAGATCAGGATGTCCATGCTCGGCGAAATCGTTTTATGGAAGGGGCGGTTGCGGTCGTAGACGCCCGTCGTCAGAAAGTCGGTGAGCACGTTGTTGGCATTGCTCGCCACGATGAGCTTGCGTACGGGAAGGCCCATGCGCAAGGCGAAATACCCTGCGAGCACGTCGCCGAAATTGCCGGTGGGGACGCAGAAATCGACCTGTTCGCCGCATTCCACCGCTCCGCTGCGCACCAGCTGCGCATAGGCGTCGAAATAGTAGACGACCTGCGGCGCAAGGCGGCCGATATTGATGGAGTTGGCGCTTGAGAGCACGATGCCGCGCTCGTGCAGGCGCTCGCGCAAGGCTTTGTCGGAGAAAATACGCTTCACGGCGCTTTGCGTGTCGTCGAAATTGCCGCGCACGCCGCCGATCGCAACGTTGCCGCCTTTTTGCGTGACCATCTGCAGACGCTGGATTTCGGAGGTTTTGCCGTGCGGATAGAATACGACGATGCCAAGGCCGTCCGTATCGGCGAAGCCGGCCAGCGCGGCTTTGCCGGTGTCGCCGCTTGTGGCGGCCAAGATCATGATGCGCTCGCTCGTCTGCTCGGCGGCGCGGCTCATCAATTGGGGAAGCATCTGCAAGGCGACGTCTTTGAAGGCGCTCGTGGGGCCGTGGAACAGTTCGAGGACGAAGCTGTCGCCCACTTTTACCGCGGGGGTCGTTTCGGGCGCGTCGAAGGTGTCGCCGTAGGCGGCCTGGACGCATGCGGCGATTTCTTCGTCGGTGTAGTCGTCAAGCAGGGTTTTCAAGATGAGCGCGGCGTTTTCGCGATACGACTGCCCGACGATGCGGTCTAGGTCGATGCGCGTTCGGTCGAGCTCGTCGGTGACGTAGAGCCCTCCGTCGGGCGCGAGTCCGTCGAGCACGGCCCGTTTGGCCGAGCACTCCTTCACGGTAGAGCGTGTGCTGTGGTACATTGATGCCATTCGACTACTCCCTTGGCGTTTCGCGGATGTCAACAGGGCCGTGTCGGCCGCGGTTTCGGCTAATACTAGCAAGAAAACCCGCCGCCTGCGCGGCCTGTCGGGGAAAAGCCCGCGCCGTCATCGGCGCGGTCGTCCGTCCGATGCGCTTCGTCGGGCAGACGCGGCGACGCCGCGCGACGTTTCGGGGGCCGGCAATCGATATGCGAAGGTGGGCATATGATCAAAATTACGAAGTTCGGCGGATCGAGCGTGAGCTCCGCCGAGCAATTCAAGAAGGTGAAAGGAATCGTCGAGGCCGACCCCTCGCGTCGTTTCGTGGTGGTATCCGCCGCAGGAAAGCGCGACAAGACCGACAGCAAGATCACCGATTTGCTCTATCTGGTCAACGCCCATCTTCAATACCACGTCTCATGCGACGACCTTCTCGGCACGATCGGGCAGCGTTTCTGCGAGATAGCCAAAGAGCTCGATTTGGCATATCCGGTCGGCCACGAGTTCGGCGTGTTTCGCGAGCGGGCGAAGCGGGGCGATTTCACCCCCGAATACATCGTAAGCCGCGGCGAGTATTTCACGGCGCGCATGATGGCGGAATACCTGGGCTTTCCGTTCGTCGACGCGGCGGATGTGATCGCATTCAACCAGGACGGCACGCTCGATATGGCGCGAACGGGCGAACAGCTGCGCGCCGCCATCGGCGAGGAGAAGCATTTCGTGCTCCCGGGGTTTTACGGGGCTACCGCCGACGGGCAGATCCGCCTGCTCGACCGCGGCGGCGGCGATATCACGGGCGCCATCCTGGCCCAGTCGCTCGACGCCGACCTGTACGAGAACTGGACCGACGTCTCGGGCTTTCTGACCGCCGACCCGCGCATCGTGGACAACCCGAAGTCCATCGCGCGCATCACGTATGCCGAGCTGCGCGAGCTTTCCTACATGGGCGCGAGCGTCTTGCACGAAGAGGCGATCTTCCCCGTCAAAGAGGCGGGAATCCCCTTGGTCATCAAGAATACGAATCGCCCCGACGACCCCGGCACCGTCATCAGCGAAGAAACCGAGCCCGGCTTGGCCGAGCCCATCATCACGGGCATTGCGGGCAAGCGCGATTTCGTCGCGGTGCATATCCGCACCAACCACATGTCCAACCAGGTGGGATACCTGCGCAAGGCTCTTTCGATCTTCGAGCGCTACCGCGTCAGCATCGAGCATCTGCCTTCGGGCATCGATTCGTTCGCCGTCGTGGTGCAGGGCGCCGACGTGAAAGACTGCCTGTATTCGATCGTCGGCGACATCCAGCGCGAGCTCGAGCCCGACGAAATCAAGGTGGTCGAGCACTTGGCGCTGATCTCCACGGTGGGGCGCAACATGTCGAGCCGTCCCGGCATCTCGGGCCGTCTGTTCGGCGAACTGGGCAATGCGGGCATCAACATCCGCATGATCTCCACCTCTGAG
>USEZ01000160.1 GCA_900553775.1 uncultured Slackia sp.
GCTTCCGGCTTCATGGGCGCGCCTGCGAGCGTTCTTTCGCCCGGTGCGATGGAGTGCGCGGCGATATCGTGATGTCTGGTGCCAAGGCGTTGTTTTTTCTACAAATGGGGATTATATTTTGCTATCGAACCGAGGGAGAGGCGCATGCCGTGCGCCGGGTCTCGCAGCGAAAGAGGAAGGCGAAGCCGCTTATGGGCAACGATAGCCTGGCACCGGAAACGAGAAAGCTCGATCGGCGCGTGCTGAAGACGCGCAAGGCGCTGTTTGCAGCCTTCGATCGGCTCGTTCGGACGAAAGACTACGACAAGATCACGATATCCGAACTTGCGCGCGAGGCCGACATCGACCGCAAGACGTTCTATCTGCATTACGCTTCGATCGACGCCATGCTCGACGACCGCGTCGACGCCATAGTCGGCGAAATCCTCGACGCGGTGGAATGCGACATGCGTAGCCGCGTGGCGAAGAATCGCGAAAACGGCGCCGGGATAGAACCCGACCTGCAGATTTTTTTCTCGGAGGTGAGCAAGGCGGTGAAGGCGTATGTTCCCATGAGGGAGCACATCTTCGCGGCGATGCCTGCGGGCGTTTTGGCGAACAGGCTCGCGCGTCCCATGGCCAAAGAGATACGGCGGCGCGGCCTGGCCCGCATCGATGCCGATCCCGACTCGGTCGGCATCTGCATGTCTTCGCTCGTAGGCGCCATCATCGGCATATACAGCGCTTGGATCGAAGGCGGGCTGGCGGTTTCGGAAGAGAAGGTGTCCGCCGTGGCAAGTCGCATGATCGGCGCGGCATTGCGGGAGTTCTCGGCATAGTTCGCATCCGTCCCGTCCGCCGCGCCGCTTCGCTTCAGATGCGGTCTTGGAACAGGTCGATCAACGCCTCTTCGGTCAAACGCGGGGGCATATCGGCGTCGATGCCCATGATTTTATCGGCAAGCTCGGTTTTCGAGCGCTGCAGCTCGACGATGCGCTCCTCGACGGTGCCTTTGGCGATGATCCGGTACACGCTGACGATGCGGGTCTGCCCGATGCGGTGCGCGCGGTCGGTCGCCTGGTTTTGGGCTGCGGCGTTCCACCAAGGGTCGGCGTGGATCACCACGGATGCACCCGTCAAGTTCAGCCCCGTGCCGCCTGCCTTGAGCGAGATGAGAAACGCCTGCGTGTCGTCGTCGTTGAACGCGTTCGCCATCGCGATGCGCTCTTTGCGCGGGGTCGACCCCGTAAGCATGCAAAATTGCATGCCTGCGGCGGCAAGGCGCTCGGCTATCAGGGCCAGAAAGCTCGTGAACTGGGAGAACACGAGGCATTTCTGCCCGTCGTTGCGCGCCGACTCCACCAAATCGACGATCGCCTCGATTTTTGCGGACGCATCTTCGTAATTCTCGAATACAAGCCGCGGATCGCAGCAGATCAGGCGCAGGCACATCAGCTCGGAAAGCACCTTGACGCCTGCTTTGCGCTGCGCGTCTTCACGCGGGGCCTTCGCGCGCCGTTGCGCCAACGACTCTCTCAGGCGTTGCTCGTGGGCATAGTAGAGCTTCTCCTGTTTGCGCGTCATCGGCACCAGCACGGTGGATTCGAGCTTGTCGGGAAGATCTTGCAGCACGTCCGATTTGAGCCTTCTGAGCATGAAAGGCCCGATCAGCGCCTTGAGGCGCACGGCCGCCTGCTCGTTTCCGCCCACGATGTCGAGCTCGAAGCGCTCTTTGAAGCGGGCGGCCGAGCCGAGCAGGCCGGGCATCAGGAAATCGAAGATGCTCCAGATTTCGCTCAGACGGTTTTCCACCGGCGTTCCGGTGAGCGCGAAACGGTGTCGGGCGCGTATGCGTTTCGCGGCCCGCGCCGTGAGCGTGCCGTGGTTTTTGATGTATTGGGCCTCGTCGAGCACGCAGCAGTAGAACTCGCGCGGCCGATACTCGTCGATGTCGATTCTGAGCAGGTCATACGAGGTGACGAAGACATCGACGTCTTCGCGCGCGCGAGCCCGCATGCGCTCCTGCTTCGTTCCGGCGACGGCGCAGACGGATATCTCCGCGGCGAAGCGCTCGAATTCGGCCGTCCAGTTGTAGACGAGCGAGGCGGGACAGACCAGCAGGCTCGGGCCCGTTGCGCGCGCGGATGCAAGCCGCGTTGCGAGAAAGGCGATGAGCTGCACGGATTTGCCCAGGCCCATCTCGTCGGCGAGGATGCCCGAAAGCCCCCTGTCGGCGAGCGCGTTCATCCAGTCGATTCCTTCGCGCTGATAGGGGCGCAACGTCGTTGTGAACCAGGAAGGCACGGCGCGCGGCTTTGCAAGCGATGCGCGGAATCGCTCCAGATACGACTCGAACGAAGGGGAGCGTTCGGCGGAATCGAGGGTTTCGTCGAGGTAGAACGCCCGCCATGCGGGAAGCTCGATAACGCCGCGGGCAAGTTCGGCCGAAGAAAGGTCCAAATCTGACGCGATGCGGTCGAGTTGCGCCAGGTCGAGCTGCGCGATGTCGAGGAAGGCTCCGTTTTTCAGACGGTGGTAGCGCCTGCGCGCCCGGTAGCTCGCCAAAAGGGCGGAAAGCTCGTCGGGGTCGAGGTCGTCTGCTCGCGGGTCGAGCCGAATCAAGTCGCCCGACAGCGACACCCCGAAGCTTACCCGGGGCTTGCCGTCGGATATCAGCCGGTCGAATGCCGCAGTGGTGAAAACCGCCCCCGCCTCGGCGAAGCGCGCAAGCCCGCCGAAAAGCAACGCGCCGACACGCTCGGAATCGCCCAGGGGAAGCGCATGCTCGCCCGGCGATCCGTTTTCGCCCGTCGCGGCGTTTTCGGGGAAGTAGTCGCCGACAAGGCGCAAGGCCCGCCGTTCGAGCTTTTCGTCGAAAAGCGGCCGCGCGGCGCCGTCGTCTTTCCAAAACGAACCGCCGCGCGCAAGGACGCGCCGGCTTGCCGCATAGCACGCATGCGCTTCGCACGTGATCGCCGTCGCGCTTCTGTCGAAATAGAATTCGAGCCTTCCTTCGACCGGCCTATAGGCGTCGAGCGAGGCGGGCGCCTCGACTCGAAGCGTCTTCTCGATGCGGGGGAGCAGCTCGGAGCAGAACAGCGGAAGGTCTTCTTCGGCGATATAAAGCGTTTCGTCGTCGCCGGCGCAGAGCATGCGCAAAAAGCCCGTCGCGGCCGCATAGGCGCAAGAGCAGCGGTAGAATACGTCGTCTTCCCACAGATACAGGCGCGACCCGTGCGCTATCGGCACGGCTTTGCGTCCGGCGGTTATCGACACGCCGCCGTCTTGCTCGCGCGCAAGGCGGATGTCGAGCTCGGGATCGGCCTGCTCGACGTGCGCCAAGGTGCGCGCCCGCACGCTGCGATCGCCGCCTTCTACCTGAAACGTCGCGTCGCCTTCGATGTCGAGCATGTCGACGACTTCGAATTCCTCGAGGTCGATGGCGCGCAAGACCCTCTCGCGCGAAGGCCTCGGGCTCGCGCCGCGTCGCGTCGACACCATGCGCTCGATGCACGAGGCCAGCGCCTTTCCGTGGGCGCAGAAGGAATCGGGCGCATGCACGAAGGCGAGCTTCTTGCCGTAAGAGCGCCAAGCGCCGTCGCGCATGTCGTCGACGAAGGCGGCGATGTCCTTCATCACGTATGCACCCTGCGTGCCGACGATCTTGAACCGGGCCGACCACGTGCGGTATGCGTAGGTCAAAACGGGCACGATGTCGATCTTTCCCGTCTCATCCGACGCGTCGAGCGATGCGTTTCGTCGCATCAGCTCGGCCAGGCATGCCGTGGTCTCGGTGCGGCGATGCTCCCTGTATCCCGTAAACGAGCTCGGGCGGTCGCGATAGGCATACACGAGCGCCGCGCAATGCTTGCACGGCCCGTCGTATCGAAGGGCGGCGGGGCAGGTGCAGGCGTAATCGACGACGCGGTCGGCCTCTTCGTCTATCGAAGCCGATGTCCTGTAGCAATCGTTCCAGCCGCGGCTCGATGCCACGAAGGCGCTCAGACGGGTGATCGTGCGGTCGAACCGGCATTTCTTCGTGAGGATATTTTCGTCCGAAGCGGC
>USEZ01000161.1 GCA_900553775.1 uncultured Slackia sp.
TCTTGAGCAGCGTCGATTTGCCCGCGCCGTTCGGGCCGACGAGCGCCACCTTGTCGCCGCGGAAAACCGACAGGTCCAATCCGTCGTAGACCTTCTTGGGGCCGAAACTTTTCGAAACGCCCGTCAGACGAACCACCATGTCGCCCGTACGCGGCGGCTGCACGAAGTTGAAATGCACCGTCTTCTTCTCTTGCGGCACTTCGATGCGCTGCATTTTCTCGAGCTTTTTCACGCGGTCCTGAACCTGCTTGGCCTTCGTAGGCTTGTAGCGGAACTTCTCGATGAACGCCTCCATGTGCGCGATCTCTTCCGCCTGCTTCGCAGCCTCCTGCTTCAGACGCTCCCTGTATTCGTCGCGCTGGCGCAGATACGAAGAGTAATTGCCTTTGTAAAGCTGCAGGCGGCCGCCGTCGATTTCGGCCACGCGGTCGACCATGTTGTCCATGAAGGCGCGGTCGTGCGAGACCACGACCACGGCGCCTTCATAGCCGCGCAAAAAGCCTTCGAGCCATTTCACGCTTTCGAGGTCGAGATGGTTGGTCGGCTCGTCAAGCAGAAGCACGTCGGGCTTGCGAATCAGAAGCTTCGCGAGGGCGATGCGCATCTGCCATCCGCCGGAGAATTCCCCCGTCGAGCGCGCCATGTCGTCCTCTTTGAATCCAAGGCCGAACATGACGCTTCTGACCTGGGATTCAAGCACGTATCCACCGAGCGATTCGTAGATATCGCGCGCACGGCCGCACGCTTTGAGCACATCGGGGGTCGGATTCGCCCCGAGGCTTTCTTCGAGCTGCTGCAGCCGGCGTTCCGCCTCGAGCACTTCGGACTGGCTTGAGATGACCTCCTCGAAGATGGAGCGGTCCTCCATCTCGATGGCCTCCTGCTCGAGATATCCCGCCTGGGCCCCGCGTGCGAGCACGATAGAGCCCTCGTCGGCATCTTCGCGCCCGGTAATGATGTTGAGCAGCGTGGTCTTGCCGGCGCCGTTCGGGCCGACCAGCGCAAGTCTGTCGTGAGCCTCGAGGCGAAAGCTCGCGTCCGAGAACAAAACACGTCCGCCGAAGCTTTTCGACACGTGTTCTACCTGCATGATCATATTTCATTCACCTATTCACGCAATCGCATTGCGCGCCCGGCGTAGCGGTGCGCGCAATGCGATGAACCGATATCTGCAAGGGAAGCATCGAACCGACGGCTTTGCAAGGCGGGCGACTTGCGCCTCGCAAAGCCGTCCGACGCTATCGCGCCGCCCCTTCGCCGCAGACGAAAAGCCGCCTGGAACCTTGCGCGGACGTGGGGTTCAAGCCTTCGTCCGCGCAAAACGGCATGCCGTCGCTACCAGTGGACGATAACCGGATCGCCTATCTGAATCACGCCGAACAACGCCGCCGCCGCATCGGGGGACAGATTGACGCATCCGTGGCTTCCGTAGGTTTTATACGCTTCCGCGTTGCCGAACACCGACGAAGGCTGCCAGGGGGCGTCATGCAACCCCACCATATTGCCGACGAAAGGCATCCAGTAATCAACGGGGGAATCCCACTCCGGCTTGTTGGTCTGCGGGTCGATGGGTCCTTTGAGGGAAACGTCCTGCTGAAGGTTCTTCAGATAATATACGCCGGTAGGCGTGTCGTCCTCCCCGTTCGGCTTGCCCGAAACGATGGGCGCATCCCATACAAGCCCGCCCGAAGCATCGTAATAATACGCATGCTGCTCGGTAAGATCCACGTCGCAGTACGCGCCCCAATCCTGGCCCGGGGCCGTATACCCGTTGCCAGTCGAAGAGCATGGAATGCTCAAATCGCCCACGGTTCCGTTGGATACGGCATCCTGGATAGCCGCGACAAGCGCCGCGGAATCGACCTGCCAGCCGTAATCGCCTCCGCCTATCTCGACATGCTTTCCGTCGGGACGGGTGTAAGAACGCATCGTTCCCACGGTATTCAAAGACGCGGCCATTTCTTGAGCCCACGCATCGAGCGCTACGCTGTCGAGCACGGGCTCGAAATTCTCATCGAAAGAAATCCACCGGAACACGATTCCGCCGTCGAGCTCCGATATCTCCGTTCCGTCGGTAGACGACTTCAAAATCACATCGCAGCCGATCATGACGTTCGCCTTTTCGGCGGCGGCGGACAGGCGCTCGTCATCGGAAAAAACGGAAGGCTTGATAAGCACGTCGTCGTTCAATGCGAGCGTATCCTGCATCGACGCCACGGCGTCCGCCGCAAGCTCCACGACGGCATCGGCTGAAATCTGCTTTCCGTAAACCTCCTTTTGCACCGCATACATGCCTTTTTCTTCGTCGAATGCCACGAAGGCATCGGAAGAGGGCTCCGCGGATTCGTTGAATGCGTCGATCGCCTCGTGCACGACGGCGGAAAGCGCCTCGAGGTCGCCGGCGGCGACCATGCGATCGGTTTCATCATGAAGCCCCATGATGCGCAAAGGCCATTTCCACGGCTCGGAATCCCCCAAGGCGGCATCGACTATCGATCGCGCGTCGACGCCGAGACCCGCCTGCTCGGAAGAAACCGTGAAGTCGACCCCCTGCCCTTCGACCTCCAAAGCGTAATCGCTTTCGGCCTCGCCCAGCAAAGCCGCGGCCTCATCGGCGCTTTTCAGCGAAAGATCGAGCCGGCCCATGACGGTGTTCGGATAGAAACGCCCCGTGAACACCACGGCGCCCGCGACATAGACCGCCGCCAAAAGCAAGATGACGGCGCCGATGGCGATGCCTGCAACCTTGCCGGCATGCGGCTTGTGCGATCGCCCGACCTCTCCATACGTTGCAGGAGCCGATGCAGACGCTGCGAAGGAGGCGTCTTGGAAGAAAGCCTGCCGACGAGCCTCCTCGCCGATTGCCGGCATGCGGCTTGTCGTCGCGGGCGGCCCTTGCGGATTTCGGGCATGCGCGCCTTTGTAGGCGCGCTCGGATGCGCCGCCTTTCGCGTGTCGGATATCGGAAATATCGGGCATCGCCCGCGTCGCATCGGGAGAAAGCTTCTGTTTTCCATCGTTTCTGCTGCTCACGCTTGCCACCTTCGAAATACGTCCGGCCAGCTGTCGTTTCCTGTGATTCCGCATCAGTATACCGGCCGCAACCCGCAAAAAAGAATCGAGGCGCATCCTGTTGCAACGGTTCACGTCCTGTCGACAAATAACTATCGTTTCGACATTTCGGCAACGCCGGACAGATCGCAGGCGCGCAAAGCGCCGAAAGCCGCGCCTCGGAACGACGCGCCTTAGCGTCTTAGGCGCGTCCGTGTCTAGGCCACCGCGGCGGCGACGCCGAACTGCGGCGAAGGCGCAGTGCCGGTGCAGAAAAACAAACGACCCGCGGCGAGCGATATCGCGCGGGTTCGTAGAACATGCATATGGCTCCCCGGGTAGGATTCGAACCTACAACCTATCGGTTAACAGCCGAGTGCTCTGCCGTTGAGCTACCGAGGAATGAAATGGTGGGCGTTACAAGATTTGAACTTGTGACCCCTTCCGTGTGAAGGAAGTGCTCTCCCCCTGAGCCAAACGCCCACTTCATATGCTCTTTTTGCTTCGGAGTTGTTTCCTTAGCGCCAAGCGCAGGACAGTATATTACGCAGGTTTGCATCACTTGGCAAGCCCCTTTTTCAAGTTTTTTGAAAAAGTTCGCCCCATCGAATCGGAGGGCCGTCGCCCATCATGCGTCGAACGCTTCGACGACGCGAGCGATCGCATCGAAGCAGACATCCCCGATCAGCGTATTGCCCCTAGATCGATTATCAGGATCGCGCAGCACATCGTCCTTCAGACGTTCTAATACCTGCGGCGAAACAGCCCGTGAAGCTTCGGCCATCCAAAAGATCAACTCTCCGCACACGATCGACCTGCCGAAAACCTTATCCGGCGCGCTACGGCCCGACCACGATTCGATCAGATGCCAGTATTGCGACGGATTCTCGACGCCCGACTCCTTCGCATAATCGATATATCCGCCGCGCTTTT
>USEZ01000162.1 GCA_900553775.1 uncultured Slackia sp.
AGGCTTCGACCCGCTGCGGGCGATCGCGCGCTTCGTCCATCGCGCCGGAAAAGCAGGCGGTTCATCCGGCATAAGCGCTCGTCGGCCGCGCACGGGGATCGAACCGTAGCGCGATGCCGATACGCGGTTCGAACGGAAGCGGAAACGGGCGAAGCGCGGCGGCCTTGCAGAAAAGGGCGACGGCCTGCAGGCCGTCGCCCCGCGCATGCACCTGCGAAGCCGGTCTTCTCGCCTAACCGATGCCGCCGTAGAAGATGCCGAGCACGATGACTACCGCAGTAATGCCCACGAACAGGTATTTCGTCATGGGCTCGAACCATGCGCCGATCTTCTTCCCGCGGCCGGTCTGCGCCTGCTCTTTGGCGAAATGTTTCGGGCACACCCAGAAGAACATGATCGCGGCCAAAAGCGCGCCGAGCGGAATGGCGTAGATCGAAACGGCATCCATCCAGGCGCTCACCGCATCGCCGCTTTCGATGAACACGCCCACGCCGAACGCGACGACGGCCACGATCAGCACGGCGCCCCAGCGCGGAAGGTGCAGCTGCTCTTGCAGCGCCTCGATCGGCGTTTCGAACAGGTTCACCAGGCTGGTGATGGCGGCACATGCCACGGCCAGGAAGAACACGAAGCAGAAGATGCCGCCCGCAGGCATTTCCTGGAACACCTGGGGAAGCGCGATGAACATCAGCGGCGGGCCCGACTGGGTGTCCAGGCCGAACGCGAACACGGCGGGAACCACGATCATGGCCGAAAGCACGGCGGCGAGCGTCGAGAAGATCACGACGTTTTTCGCGGAGGACACCACGTCGACGTCTTTTTTCAGATAGCTGCCGTACACCAGCGTGCCGCTGCCCGCCAAAGACAGACCGAAAAACGCCTGTCCGAGGGCGAACACCCACGTTTGCGGGTTGGCAAGCGCGCTCCAATCGGGCACGAACAGGTATTTGTAGCCTTCGAAGGCGCCGGGCAGCATGGCAACACGCACCAGCATGATCACGAACAGCACGAAAAACAGAGGCATCATGATCTTATTCAGGCGCTCGATACCGCGCGAGATGCCCAAAAGCATGACCGCGAACGTGATCGCGAGCGCCGCGACGTGAAAGCCCACGCTGCCGAAATCGCTGGCAAGCCCGCCGAAATAAGCCCCCATGTCGGGAACCTGCAGAAGCGAACCCGTGCCGGCGGCAAGGAGGTACTTCAAGAACCACCCGAGCACGACCGAATAGCCGATGGCGATGCCGAGCGAGCCGAGCGTGGGGATGGCTCCGATTATTTTGCCAAGAGGCCCCGCGTGCTTCACGCCGCGCATTTCGAGCGCCTTCGAGAACGCGCCCATGGGGCCTGTGCCCATAGCGCGCCCGAACGCCATCTCGCCGATAACGCCCGTCAGGCCGAGCAGCACGACGAAGATGAGATACGGAATCAGAAAGGCCGCGCCGCCCAATTCCGCCACGCGATAGGGAAACAGCCAGATGGCGCTCATGCCGACGGCGGAGCCGATGCAGGCGATGATGAACGCCGTGCGCGACGTGAACGAATCGCGCGAGGTGGTTGATGCTGCCATGCGTTTTCCTTCCATGACGCCCCGACGATATCGAGGCTTTCCTCGCCCTTTCGGGCTCCATAAGAAAAGGCCCCGGTCGCCCGGAGCCCTTCGCTTCATTTGATATGCAAACGCGACGAAAGCTCGCGATCGACCGATCGACTACAAGCTACGCCACCACCATGCCCGAGAAGAGGCGACGGTCGAAAACGCGGAAAGCATCTGGTTCATTGCGGCTCCCTTCGGACAGAATCGGTCGGATTTCCCGGCACGCGCGAACCCTGCGGGCTCGGCGATGCGATGTTTCGCATGGCGGCCACTTTATCATAAAAGAGTGTTCGGGGCGCACGACAATTTCGCACTTCGGCGGACGGTCTTCGCCCGCACAGCCCGACATGCGAACGGATGGCCTTCGTCTTCGATCCCGCGAAGAACGCACGGGTAGAAAGACCGTGCTCCGGCGAGCAGCACGGCGGCCTGGCCCGGGCGGCTCTCTGCAAAAGTCGATCGCCCGGGGCCTCGGAAAACCTGCAGGCCGTCTGCACGATGCGACGCAGGGCGAGCGCGCGACAGGCATTCGACGCATTCGAAGCAAGGCTCGCCGCGCATGGGTGGAAAGAAGGTAACGGAACGGTTGCACGTTAGCACTCTCGCTTGCAGAGTGCTAACGCGAGGTCTATAGTGCAAGACGTACACAGAGAAGACGAGCGGATGCAGAGCATATCCCGCACCGAAGATCCCTACGAGATGGCATCCGCCGCACAGACAGGAGATGACCATGATGCTGGTTCCCGCACGTAAAAACGACTTCTTCGCCGACTTTCTGAGCGACCCCTTCGATATGTTCGGCGGTCGCCCGCAACCCAAACAGCAGGCCATGCCCGCCATGATGAAGACCGACATCAAAGAGACCGACAAGGCGTACGAATTCGATATCGACCTGCCGGGCTTCAAGAAGGAAAACGTGCATGCCGAGCTGCAGGACGGCTACCTCACCATTCAGGCAAGCACCGAATCCGCCACCGAGGAGAAATCCGAGAACGGCACCTACCTGCGCAAAGAACGCTTCACCGGCAGCTGCCGCCGCAGCTTCTACGTAGGCGAGGAAATCTCGGAAGACGACATCCGCGCGAAATTCGAAGACGGAATCTTGCGCATCGTCGTCCCGAAAAAGGAGCTTCCCGCCCCCGAAGAGGCCAAAAAGCTCATCTCCATCGAAGGATAATCCGTCGAAAACAGCCTTATTCCCCTCAACCCCATACAGAAAAGGAGCCGTTCAGGCTCCTTTTCTGCGTCATACGCCCAAAATACGTTCGATCAGATACCCTTCGCGCACGCCATTGCTGCAAATATGCAGCGTGTCGGCATCGAAATCGTCGAACAGCTCGGTGAGAATGGCCAATCCGCATGCGATGGTATGCACACGCTCGGGCGCCGCATGCAGCACGGCGTCGAGAAAGATCCGGCGACGGGCGAACATGTCTTCGACCAGACGGTGCACGTCGTCGTGCGTCATATCCTTGTCGGACGCCCCCTCGACGAGATGCGCGTTGACTTCGGCAAGCGCGCGCACGCTTCCCCCCACGCCGAACAGCCGACGAACCCGATGCTCGGCCATGCCGTGCGCGTCGGCCTCGAGAAGCGCGCGCACCTCGGCCTGGATGGCTTCGAATTCTTCTTTCGTCGGCATGATGTCGCGCACGTGCCGACGATACGACGAGAGCGACCCGAGCGGCAGGCTGGCGCGCATCACGTCTTTGCGGTCGGCGACCAGCGTGACCTCCGACGACCCGCCGCCGATGTCGACCAGCACGCCGTTGACCAGCTCGTCTTTCGACGACGCCCCCGCAAAGCCCAGATGTGCCTCGTCTTCCTCGGAAAGCAGCGCGATCGAGCAGTTCGCCGCCGTCTCGATCGCGGAAATAGCCTGCGCGCTGTTGGCGATATTGCGCAGAACCGCCGTGGCGAACACATCGACGCGCACGGGCTTGAGATATGCCGCGCGCTTGAGGCATTTGCGCACGCTTTCCGCAGCAACCCCGATGCCTTCCTCGGAAAGCACGCCGTCTTGCACATACGCCGCCAAGCCGGCCATGGTTTTGCGATTCACGATCGTTTTGAATTTCCTGCCGTCGGCCGACACGTCGTAGACGCACAGACGCACCGTGTTCGACCCGACGTCGATAACGCCGTAATTCATGAAGATGACCTCGTTCGTCACAGAAGAAAGGCCCGCATCGCGAGCCTTGTTGCACGTTTCTTCAGTATAGCCGCGAGAATCGGCGATGGCGGCGCCTTCTGTAAAGTGCATGTCAAATCATGCCGATATGCGGTTCGCGGTTCGCGGTTCGCGGTTCGCGGTTCGCGGTTCGCGGTTCGCGGTTCGCGGTT
>USEZ01000163.1 GCA_900553775.1 uncultured Slackia sp.
GTCCAGAGGCTCGATGAGGTCGAAGCTCACGCCCTCGGGGAACGGGATCAGGTTGTGGTGGCTCTTGATGGTGGAAGCCTTGCCGCCCGTCTTGCGCGCACCGCTTTCGATGATGTCGGGATAGATCGTGCCCTGCGCCAAAAACTTCACTGGGCGGCCGTCCTGCTCGAGTTCTTTCGCCACGTCGAAGAACTCGTTCCAGAACTGCGTGCCGATGATTTTGCGCTTGGCCTCGGGGTCGCACACGCCCTCGAGCAGCTTCAGGTAGCGCTCCTCGGCATGCACGTGCACGAAGTCCACGTCGAACTGCTTGGTGAATACCTCTTCAACCTCTTCGGGCTCGTTCTTGCGCAGCAGCCCGTGATTCACGAACACGCAGGTCAGCTGCTTGCCGATAGCACGCGCGCACAGCGCCGCTACCACGGACGAATCCACGCCGCCGGAAAGGCCCAAGATCACGCGGTCGCTGCCCACCTGCTCGCGGATCGCCGCCACGGAGTCTTCGATGATCGTGTCCATGGTCCAGTTCGCCTCGAGGCCGCACACGTTGAACAGGAAGTTCTTCAACATCTGGTTGCCGTATTCGGTGTGGCGCACCTCGGGGTGGAACTGCGTGGCGAAGAGCTTTCGCTCGGCGCATTCCATAGAGGCCACGGGGCACACGTCGGTGGCCGCGGTGATCGTGAAGCCCTCGGGCACGCGGCTCACGGCGTCGCGATGGCTCATCCATACGGTCTGCTGCGCGGGCGTGTCGCCGTACACGGCGCTTTCGCCCTGGCGCACGATCACGGCCGGGCCGTATTCGCCCTTCTCGGTGTGACCCACGGTGCCGCCCAGGGTGACGGCCATGATCTGCTGGCCGTAGCAAAAGCCCAGCACGGGCACGCCCAGCTCCAGCACGCCCGGGTCGATCTTCGGGGCGTCTTCGGCATAGACCGGCCCGCCCGAGAGGATGATCGCAGAAGGCTTCATGGCAGAAGGCTTCATGGCAGAAAGCTCCTCGGCAGTCACATCGCACGGCACGATGGCCGAGAACACGCCCAGGTCGCGCACGCGGCGTGCGATCAGCTGGCCGTACTGCGCGCCGAAGTCGAGCACGACGACTTTCTGCTCAGGAAAGGTGGATTCTTTCATGCATCTGTTCCTTTTGTCGGATGGTTGAAACGTGCGGTCAAGAATAACGCATATGCTAGAATACCGCGCATGGAAAAACCCGAAAACACAGCCCAGCCACCTGCGCCGACTCCCTGCGACGGCCAGCCCGACTTCGGCCTGCGTTTCAACGGGCGCCTTTCCTATGTATGCAGGCTCATCGCCCTGGTGATCGGCATCGTCGTGGTAGCCACCGCCGTGCTCGGTCGGCTCGATTACGGCTTCGCCTTCATCGGCCTGGCCACCGCTGTGGCGCTGTTGGCGCTCGCGGGCCTGCAAGAACATCATGACGAACAGCAGCGGCGCTAGGCCGCTGTTTCGTGTCCGTCCCGTCTTGCCGCGGGAATCGGGCTCCCGCGAAATCGCGCGGGGCGGGGCTTGGCCCCATGCAATGAAAGCCGCAACCGGTAAGGAAGACAACGAATGGTTCTTTTCGAAGCGCTGAAGGCGTTTTTGTTCGGCGTCGTGGAGGGCATCACCGAATGGCTGCCCATCTCGTCCACGGGCCATATGATGCTGCTCGACGAATTCGTGAAGCTCGACGTGTCGGAGTCGTTCTACAGCACGTTTCTCGTGGTGATCCAGCTCGGCGCCATCCTGGCCGTCATTCTGCTGTTCTTCCATAAGCTCAATCCGTTCTCGCCGCGCAAGAACGCCGAGCAGAAACGCACCACGTGGAACATCTGGGCGAAGGTGGTCGTGGGCTCCATTCCTGCCGCCATCGTGGGCCTTCTGCTCGACGACTGGATCGAAGAGCACATCATGACCAACGAAGACTTCGCGGCGATCGTGGTGGCCGCCGCGCTGATCGTCTACGGCGTCATCTTCATCGCGATCGAGCTGCGCAACCGCCGCCTGATCGCCGAGGCCGCCGAAACGCCGCGCGGCAAGCATGCGCGCGTGAGCGAGAAGGCCGCCGCCCGCATGGTGTCGGTCGATCCCGACGCGCAGGCGGAATACGACGCGTCGAGCGCCATTGCCAAGGTGAACACCTTCGACGAGCTTTCCTACGGCAAGGCGTTCATCATCGGCGTCTTCCAAAGCCTGGCGATCATCCCCGGCACGTCGCGTTCGGGCTCGATCATCATCGGCTCCATGCTCGTGGGCACGTCGCGCACCATCGCCACCGAGTTCGCGTTCTTCCTGGCCATTCCCATCATGCTGGGATGGAGCGTGCTGAAGTTCATCAAGCACGGCTTCGCCTATACGGGAATCGAATGGATGATTTTCGGCATCGGTCTTGTCACTGCATTCGTGGTGTCGGTCATCGCGATCAAGTTCCTGGTCGGCTATGTGAAAAAGCACGATTTCACGGCTTTCGGCATCTACCGCATCGTCTTGGGCGTCATCGTGCTGGGGTACTTCCTGCTGATCGCCGCGTAAAAAGCGAACGGCGTCGCGCGTCGATCTTCCTCGATGCGCTTCATCGGTATTGTTCGGGCGCGGTCGCAGGGCCGCGCCTTTTTGCCGCCGATTCCGCCGTGCCCCGGCATGTCGTTTTGTTGACGGCCCGGGCGTTGTTCGGCGGCTGCGGAGTTGTTCGCCTGGCGTAAAATGCCGAGGCATGTGAAAGCGAAGGGAAACGGAGAGCGCTCATGGGCATGGTGGATATCGATTCTCTGAACGACGCGCAGCGCGAAGCGGTTCTGTGCACCGAGGGGCCGTTGCTGGTTTTGGCCGGCGCGGGTTCGGGCAAGACGCGCGTGCTGACGACGCGCATCGCCTGGCTCTTGAGCGAGCACAAGGCCCAGACGGGAGACATTCTGGCTGTGACCTTCACGAACAAGGCCGCCAAGGAGATGCTCGTCCGACTGGAGGCTATCCTGCCCTACGATCTGCGCCGCATGTGGGTCGGAACCTTCCACGGCCTGTGCAACCGCATTCTGCGCACCCACGCCCAAGACGCGGGGCTCCCGAAGACCTTCCAGATTCTTGACTCGAGCGATCAGCTCTCCATGGTCAAGCGCGTCATGAAGGCGCTCAACATCGATACCGAGAGCTACGATCCCCGTCAGGTGGCGAACGTCATCAACTGGTACAAGGAAAACGGCATGCGTGCGTCGCACGCCGCAGGCCAGCAGGGCGGCGACGAGACCGCCGTCAAGGTCTATCAGGCCTACGAGCAGCAGTGCCAGCGCGAAGGCGTCGTGGACTTTGCCGAGCTTCTTCTGCGCTGCTACGAGCTTCTCGACCGCAATGAAATCGTCCGCTCGCATTATCAGAACCGCTTCCGTCACATTCTCGTCGACGAGTTCCAGGACACGAACGTCCTGCAGTACCGTTGGCTTCAGATGCTGGCGGGGTTCGGACGAGGCCCCGGCGGCGCACCGATGAACGCCGTCTTCGCCGTGGGTGACGACGACCAGTCGATCTACGCCTTCCGAGGTGCGAACGTGGGGAACATGAGCGACTTCCTCCGCGACTTCGGCGTTGAGGAGCCCATCAGGCTTGAGGAGAACTATCGCTCGACGGGGACGATTCTTGACGCGGCCAACGCGCTCATTGCACACAATTCGAACCGTCTCGGCAAGAATCTCTGGACATCGGGCAGCCGCGGCGACCGCATCTGCGTGGCAGAGCTTGACGACGACCGCGCTGAAGCAGAGTGGATCGCCCGCGAAATCGAGGCGGACCGCTCCCGAGGCCGCGCCTGGCGCGACCATGCGATCCTCTATCGTGCGAACGCGCAGTCGCGCGCGCTCGAAAGCGCCTTTGCTGCCCGAGGGATTCCCTACCGCATCTACGGCGGACAGCGCTTCTTCGAGCGTGCCGAAGTCAAGCACG
>USEZ01000164.1 GCA_900553775.1 uncultured Slackia sp.
CGCAAGCGTGGCGCGCTCGACCGCGCCGACGCGCGACGATGCTTGCGGTGGCGGGCGCGTTTCACAGCCCGCTTATGCAAGACGCCGCGCGCGACGTGGCGGCGTTTCTCGCCGATGTGCGATTCGGCGAGCCGCGCATCCCGCTTGTCTGCAACGTGGACGCGCGCCCGCTTTCCGCGCAGGCCGCGCCGAAGCGCATGGCGCGCCAGATCGTATCGCCCGTGCTGTTCGACCGCAGTATCGCCTGGCTTTCCGAGCAAGGGGTCGACGTCTACGTGGAATGCGGCAGCGGCTCGGTTCTATGCTCGCTTGTAAGGCGCATATCGCCGTCGGCGCGCCGCTTCCATGCGGCTTCGCCCGACGAGGCGCGCGCGGCGGCGGGCTTTTCCGACGGAGAAGACGAATTGGGAGGTTCCCTATGAAAAACGAGAAATCCGGCCGCCGTTGCGCGGTGGTGACGGGGGCTTCGCGCGGCATCGGCCGCGCCGTCGCGCGCCGTCTTGCCGAAGAGGGCATGGACGTGGTGCTGAACTACACGAGCGAAGCGAGCGAGGCGGCCGCGCATGCGCAGGCAAGCGAGCTTCAGGCGCGCTGCGGCGTGCATGCGGCGGCCGTGCGCGCCGACGTGTCCTCGTCGTGCGAGGCGGCCGCCTTGATCGATGCGGCCATCGAGCGTTTCGGGCGCATCGACGTGCTCGTGAACAACGCGGGCATCACCAAAGACGGATTGCTGATGCGCATGAAGGAAGAGGATTTCGACCGCGTGCTGGCCGTCAATCTCAAAGGCACGTACAACTGCTGCCGCGCGGCGGCAGGCCCGATGGCGAAGGCGCGTTTCGGGCGCATCGTGAACATGAGCAGCATCGTCGGCGTGCGCGGCAACGCGGGCCAGGCCAACTACGCGGCGTCGAAGGCGGGCGTAATCGGGCTGACGCTTTCGCTCTCGCGCGAGCTGGCATCGCGCGGCATCACCGTGAACGCGGTGGCGCCGGGCCTGATCGAGACGGATATGACCGACGCCATGGGCGCCCGTGCGAAATCGGCCGCGATCGAGCGCGTGGCGATGCGCCGCATAGGAACGCCCGACGAGGTCGCATCGGTCGCGGCCTTTCTGGCAAGCGATGCGGCGAGCTATGTGACGGGCCAGGTCATCGGCGTGGACGGAGGGATGTCGCTATGACGGATACGCGCAAGCCGGACGGCACGCATCGCGTCGCCATCACTGGTGTCGGCGCCGTCTCTGCCGCGGGCATAGGCGCGCCCGCCCTGATGGATGCGGTGAATGCGGGCGAAAGCCGCATCCGCCCCATCTCCCGCTTCGATACGACGGGCTTTCCCGCCACGCTCGCCGCGGAGATTCCCGATTTCGATGCGACGGCATGCGGCTTGACGAAAAAGGAGGCGCGCCGTTTCGCGCCCTTCGTGCAGTATGCCGTCGTCGCCTCGGACGAGGCCATGGCGCATGCCGGCATCGAGATGGAAAACGAGGATGCCGAGCGCTTCGCCTGCGTGTGGGGCAGCGGCATCGGCGGCCTGCAGGAGTTCGAAGCGGGGTGCGCCGCTTTGCGCGAGCGCGGGCCGAAAAAGGTAAGCCCCCTGTTCATTCCCACCATGATCGAGAACATGGCGGCGGGAAACCTCTCGATCCGCTACGGGCTGAAGGGCGATTGCACGAGCATCGTCACGGCCTGCGCCACAGGCGCGCATTGCGTGGGGGAGGCGTATCGGCTGATCCGCCACGGTTATGCCGACGCGGCGCTTGCGGGCGGAAGCGAGGAGTCCATCTCGCCGGTGTGCCTGGCGGGCTTCGGCAACCTGGGGGCCTTGTGCGCGTCGGACGATCCCGAGCATGCGGCCCGTCCTTTCGACGAAGACCGCTCGGGCTTCGTGCCGGGCGAGGGTGCTGGCGCGCTCGTGCTCGAATCGTTCGAGCACGCCCTCGCGCGCGGGGCCCATATCGTCGCCGAGGTCGCGGGCTTCGGCTCGACGGGCGACGCCTACCACATGACCGCGTCCGACCCGAGCGGGCAAGGCGCCGTCCGCGCGATGCGCGCAGCTTTGGAGGAGGGCGGATTCACGCCCGCCGACCTGGGGCATCTCAATGCTCACGGCACTTCTACCAAGGCCAACGACGCCATGGAGGCCGCCGCTTTGACGACGCTGTGCGGCGCGGGCGCAAAGGTGCCCGTGACATCGGTCAAGGGCACGGTCGGGCACATGCTCGGCGCGGCCGGCGCGGTCGAGGCGATCGTCTGTGCGTATTCGGTGGCGCACGGCGCGGTTCCTCCCACGGCGGGCACGCGCACGGTCGATGCGGCGTGTCCCGTGAACGTGGTGACGGGCTCGCTTCTGCATACGGGCGAACAGGCCGTGGCGCTGAGCAATTCGCTCGGTTTCGGCGGCCATAACGCCTCGCTCGCTTTCGCGCCGTTTCGCGGATAGCCCGCGCATCGTGAGGGCTATCCGCCTGCGCCGACGACGTATTCCGCGGGCGTCGCATCGAGGCGGCGCGGTTGCGCCGGCGTGCGTTTTCAGCCGCATTCCGGCGCGCTTCGCCAAGGCCGTCCGCGCCGCTTTCGCGGTCGAACAAGGAAGAAGGTTTTCATGGATTTGACGTATCCCGCCGGCCGCGAGGCGG
This sequence comes from uncultured Slackia sp., assembly GCA_900553775.1. Lineage (GTDB taxonomy): Bacteria > Actinomycetota > Coriobacteriia > Coriobacteriales > Eggerthellaceae > Slackia. The sequence continues at coordinate 2,639 of USEZ01000164.1, forward strand.
TCTTGGACATCCTGCCGCATCGCGACCCGTTTCTCTGGGTGAGCCGCATCGCGGCGTGCGAGCCCGGCGTCTCGATCGATGCCGAGCTCGACGTCGATTCGTCGCTGCCCCTGTTCGCGGGGCATTTCCCCGGCCATCCGGTGCTGCCAGGCGTCATCGTGATGGAAGCGCTCGCCCAGGCGGCGTCGTGCTGCATCCTGCTCGGCTGCGACGGCTGCGGGAACGTGGGCTTTCTCACGGGCATCGACAAGGCGAAATTCCGCCGCCAGGTGCGCCCGGGCGATACGGTGCGCCTGCATGTCCGCATCGTGAAATCGTCGGCGCGCATGTGCGTCGCCGAGGTCGAGGCGTTCGTGGAAGGCGAGCTCGCCGCCTCGGCGATTCAGAAATACGTCTTGGCCAAGGAGTCGTGATGCGCCGAAAGAAGACCGACTACGTCGTCATGTCCGACGCGGCCCCGGCATGCCCGCTCGAAAGCCTGGTCGACATCGCCCGCAAGGGATTCGCGCGGGCTTTGGTGGTGGACGGCCGCCGTGCGCTCGACGAGATCCCCGCGGCAAGCTCTTCGGCGGGGCTGCATACCGCGATCGCCTATACGCGCGATATGGAGGAAAGCCCGCGTCTGGCGCTCGCCGAGCAGCGCGTGCGCATCGGCGACGACGCGCACGGCGGTTCGTTCGACGACGGCTATCTGGTGCTCGCCGCGGCGCAATCGGCGGCATCCGACGTGCTTTTGCTGGTCGATTCCCCGCTTGCCGACGATGCGGACTTCGTCGGACTGGCGCTCGGCGAAGGCCTCGGCGTGTTCGCGGTCGAATCGTCGCGCGTGACGCCCGGCGCGTTCGGCGGGGTCACGAAGGCGTGGCGCTCGTGCGTGTGCGCGACGGGCCTCGTGCATCCGGCCGATGCGCTTTCATGGAGGCGCTGTCCTTCCTGCGATGGCGTCTTCGGCGTGCGCGCGGTGGCCGATGCGGGCGAAGTGTGCCCGCGATGCGGCCACCATTTCCGCATGACGTCGGCTCAGCGCTTCGACTTCCTGTTCGACGAGGGCAGCATGGAGCCTCTCGACGGCATCGACGACGGCGGCGACCCGCTGTCGTTTCCGGGATACGCCGACAAGCTCGCCGCCGTCCGCGCGAAAAGCGGCCTGAGCGAGGCCGTCTCGTGCGCGACGGGCCGCATCGCCGGCATCGAGGCGGCGGCCTGCGTGATGGATTCGACGTTTTTCATGGGATCGATGGGCCGCGCGGTGGGCGAGCGCATCGCGCGAGCGGCC
>USEZ01000165.1 GCA_900553775.1 uncultured Slackia sp.
ATGCAACGCATTGCGCCACACAGGACCCGCCTTGACCACCGAGCCCGACACCACCGCCATTTCGGGATCGAGCATGTTCGCCCAACCCGCAAGCGCGATACCGAGCGCACGGCCCGCGCTCTCGATCGTCGCGCGCGCCTCGGGTTCGCCCGCATTCGCACGGGCGGAAATATCGGCGCCGCTCAAACGCAGTCCCGTTCGCGCTTCGTAGCGCGCTTCGATGCCGCTGCCCGACGCCACCGACTCGAGATTGCCATCGCCTGCAGCAAGCGTATTCGGCGTGGCCCCGATTTCGCCCGCGAAACCATGCGCGCCGCGCACGATGCGCCCGCCCACGATAAGACCTCCGCCGAGACCGGTGCCGGGAGCCATGACGATGCAGGTCTGCGCACCGCGGGCCGCGCCCCAACGCGCCTCGCCGAGCGCATGCGACTGCACGTCGCCGAGCACCGCTACGGGCATAGAGAATTCATCGCGCAAACGGGCGGCCACAGGGCGCCCCGTCCAACCGGGCATGATCTCGTTGGCATAGGCGATGGAGCCGTCGCGGGCATCGACGCGTCCCGCCGTGCCCACGCCGATACCCGCAAGCGCCTCGCCCGTCTCGGGAGCGAAATCCCTCATATCGCGCACCGCCGCCACGATGCGGTCGAGCACGGCCTCTCCGCCTTCTTGGGCGCATGTGGCCACGGTGCGCTTTTCCACGATGGCCGGCGCCTGGCCGCCTCGTTCATAGCGCACGAGCGCGCATGCCACTTTCGTGCCGCCCACATCGACGGCGATAACGGAAAACGGATACTCCATCGAATCCTCCCCTAACGATTTGTCGCGGCGGCGCCTGCAACGCCTGCTCCGCACGGTCGCCGTCTCGCGCCTTCGGCGGCACGGGTCGTAGCAAAGCGCATGCGATGCGCGCCCGCCCACGCCGGCCGACATGCGACCGAAATGAAAAGCGCCGCCCGAAAGGACGGCGCGATAGTGCGTTGGCCTTACAGCAGGCCTGCGCGCTCGAGCACCGCGCGGATGGCCTCGACGTCTTCGCCCTCGAGCTTCTGGACGGGCTCGCGCATCTGGTTGGTGTTGAACACGCCCATCTGCCACAGAGCGGTCTTGAACGCGCCGACGCCGGCACCGAAGCCGACGGTGGCCTTGACCACGCGGGTGACGAACATCAGGCGAGCCAGGTGATCCTGGATTTCGCGGACCTTCTCCCAGTCGCCCGCCTGATAGGCGCGCCACTGCTCGACGTAGCTATACGGGTCGAGGTTGGCAAGACCGGGAACGGAGCCGTCGGCGCCGGACATATAAGCGCCGTCGACCACGACCTCATGGCCGGTGAACACCTGCAGCGGATGGCCGGCGTCCTCGTTTTCCAGGCACAGCCAACGGAAGGCCACGTCGTCGCCGGAAGAGTCCTTCACGCCCTGGATGACGCCGTCGGTGCCCAGGCGAACGAGCATCGTGGGATCGAGCTTGGTGTGGACGCACACCGGCAGGTCGTACGCGAACAGCGGCAGATCGGTATGCTCGCGAATGGCGCGGAAGTGGCGCTCGGTCTCTTTCGGACCGCCGAGAGCGTAGAACGGGGCGGTTGCGACCAATGCGTCGACGCCGTAGCCCGTCGCGCGCTTGGCCTGGTCGACCACGCGCATGGTTTCCATATCGATGATGCCGGCAAGCACGGGAACGCGGCCGTGCACCATTGCCACGGCCTCCTGCAGCACGTGATAGCGCTGGGCGTCGGTGAGGAAGGCCACCTCGCCGCTGGAGCCCAGGAAGAACAGGCCGTCGACGCCGGCGTCGATCATGCGGTTGATCGAGCGCTCGAGGGCCTCGAGGTCGAGCGTGCGCTGTTCGGTCAGCGGAATGACCACCGGGGGAATAACGCCGTGGAATTGGATGTCAGACATGAGTGATTACCTCTACTCTTCGGTTTATACAAACAGGAAAACTATATGGTGCGTCCCGCCTTGCGTCAAGAACGGCGGAAAAGACCCATATTTAAAATGCCCGCGCGCGTTTTCGCCCGGCAACGGCATCGAGACGAAAAACGATGAAGGCGGAAAAGCACGCCTGCCCCCTACGCGCCGCATAGCGCGAATGCGGGCGCATCGGCTCTTGAAAGAAGATGCGCTCCCCATGGGCTATCGCATCCGCATCGAACGAGCGCATACAGCAAAAAACGGAACCCGGCCGATGCCGGATTCCGTTTTCGATAAGCGTTGCCGTGAAGGCTAGTTCCCCAAATCGGGGTGAAGCAGCGAAGGCGCGGCGCCGAGAAGCAGGCGGGTGTAGTCGTCTTTGGGGTTCTCGAACACCTCGGAAGCCTTGCCCTGCTCGACCGCCTGGCCGCCGTTCATGACGATGATGCGGTCGGAAATATAGCGCACCGTCTGGATGTCATGGCTGATGAACACCATGGACAACCCGAGCTCTTTCTTCAGGTCGGACAGCAGGTTCAGAATCTGCGCGCGAACCGACACGTCGAGCGCGCTCGTCGGCTCGTCGGCGATGATAGCGTCGGGCTTCAGGGAAAGCGCGCGGGCGATGGCCACGCGCTGACGCTGACCGCCGGAAAGCTGGCCGGGAAGCGCGGCGAGCACGGAATTCGGAAGGCCGACCATCTCGATCAGGTCCTTCACGCGAGCCTCGCGCTCTTCCTTGGTGCCGACCTTGTGCACGTTCATCGGATCCATGAGCTGGTCGTGAACCGACATGCGGGCGTTGAGCGCCGTGGCAGGGTCCTGGAACACCACCGAAATCACGCGGCCGATGGTCTTGCGCTGATCGGCCGTGCGCTTGGTGACGTCGATGCCTTTGAAGAACACGCGGCCTGACGTGGGGGCCTGCAGGCCGCACATGACATTGGCCGTCGTGGACTTGCCGCAGCCGGACTCGCCCACGATGCCGATCGTCTCGCCCGGCATCAGCTTGAGCGTCAGGCCGTTGACGGCATGCACCTTGTTGGGATGCAGCAGCGACCCGGTACGCGTCTTGAACACGACGTGGATATCGTCGAGAAAGATGATGGGGGTCTGCTCGCCCGCCTGGACCGCAGCAGCGCTTTTGGTTTCGGTCATTACTGCACACCTCCATACGGCTTAAGGCCGAGACGCTTCATTTCATCGTCAGGCAGCTCTGCATACCAATGGTTCGAATCGCCGTCCTGCTTGAGAATGGGACGCACGTCCGAAACCGCATCGGGATGGCTCGAACGCGGCGTGAAGCGGTCGCCCTCGGGGAAGTCCTTCGGGCTGGGGACGCTGCCGGGCACCTGGTGCAGGCGCGTTCCGCCGGCTTCGATGGACAGCACCGAACCCAAGAGACCGCGGGTGTATTCGTGCACGGGATGGCACAGGATGTCGGACACCGGGCCCTGTTCGACCACCTGGCCGGCGTACATGACGGTGATCTCGGAGGCGACCTCGGCCACGAGGGCAAGGTCGTGGGACACGAAGATCATGGCGAAGCCGAGCTTCTCGCGCAGCTCGTTGAGCAGTGCGATGACCTGCTTCTGGACGGTAACGTCCAGAGCGGTGGTCGGCTCGTCGCAGATGACCAGGGACGGGTCGCGCGTCAGGGCCATGGCGATGATGACGCGCTGGCACTGGCCGCCGGAGAGCTCGTGCGGGTAGCTCTCGAGGGTGCGCTTGGGGTCCAGGCCGACGAGCTCGAGCAGCTCCTCGACGGAGCGGGTGCCGCCGCGGCTCGTCAGCTGCTTCATCTGGGCAGAGATGAGCATGGACGGGTTGAGGGCGGAAAGCGAATCCTGGTAGACCATGGCGATCTCGGTGCCCAGGAGTTTGCGGTGCTCCTCGGGGCTGAGCTTGAGCAGGTCCTGGCCCTTGTAGAGGACCTCGCCCTGGATGCGGGCGGTGTCGGGCAGCAGGTTCATGAT
>USEZ01000166.1 GCA_900553775.1 uncultured Slackia sp.
GGGATTGAATTCGCCGCCCAGCCGCTTGCAGCACAGCTCCTGGCCGCAATGGCCCAGGCCGCCCACGATGCGCGCTTCGTCGCGCACGCCGATCTGGCGCATGTCGATGCGCACGTGGAAGCGCGCCGCAAGCGCGCGCACCAGCTCGCGGAAGTCGACGCGGTCTTCGGCCTCGAAGTAGAACACGGCCTTGTCGCCGTCGAAAAGGAACTCGACCGTGACAGGATGCATGTCGAGCCCGTGCTCGGCCACCATCTGCTTGAACACGGGAAGCGCCTCTTCGGCTTTTTTCTGCATGGACTGCCAGGCCAGCGCATCCTCGGCCGTCGCTTTGCGCACGACGGGCTTCAAGGCGCACTTCAACGCGTCGACCGCCTTTTGCTCGACCTCTTTGAGCCCCTCGTCGGCGATACCGTATTCCAAGCCGCGCTCGGTGCGCACGATCAGCGCATCGCCTGCGGCGAATTCGACGCCGTTGGGGTCGAACCACAGCACCCTGGGGTTGTAAGTCAGCCTCACGGCAGCGACGTTAGGCATACAGCACCTCTCTTATCTCGAAAAGCATGGCTTCGATACTCACTTGCGGCGATACATTATACGAGATGGCCGCATCGGCGACGGATACGCGCTCATAAGCTTCGCAAACCCGCGTAAGCCCGGTGCGCGTCGCGCAATCGCGCAGCGCATCCAGGCAGTCCAGGTTGATGACCAGGTCGGGCGTGTCCGCGCACAGCATGCCGACATCGCGAAGCCACGAGCGCGATATGCTCGTCACCTGGTGCAAAAGCTCGAAGCTCGCCTGGGAAAGCGCGCGCTTATGACGCGCCTCGAGCGTTTTCAACGCGGATTTCTGCAGAAACTCCGCACGCTCCTCCACGATACGCTCCTGCTCTTTGCGCACCTCGTCGAGAGGCGCCTTCGCCGCGACGACGATATCGCTCGCATAGCCGAGGATGTCGAGGTCGTCGGCCCGGGCAAGGCTCGCAAGCGCCGATACGACCTTCTGGCGGAATTGCGAACGCTCCTTCGAGCGCAGGAATCCGGCCGCCTTGGAAATCGAGCCGCCGCATGCCTCGATGGCGATCGACGCCTCGGGAAGCGTGCAGCCGGTGTTTTGCACCAAAATGGCGGCGGCTTCGCTTGCCGGGATATGGCGAAACGCCACCACCTGGCAGCGCGATACGATCGTGGGCAGCACGCTTTCCCGCGTGCGGCCGAGCAGGATCAGCACCACGTCCGACGGCGGCTCTTCAAGCGTTTTGAGAAACGCGTTGGCCGCCGCCGTGCCGAGCAGATCGACGCGATCGACGATATAGACCTTGCGCTTCGCCTCGATAGGCGCAAGCGAGGTGTCGGCGACCAGGTCGCGGATCTGCTCGACCACATAGCCTTGCGCGCCCTCGGGAGCGAAATAGCGGACGTCGGGATGCACGCGGCGGGCGATGCGCCGGCAGGCTTCCGACGAGCATCCATCGCAATCGGAACACGGGTCGTCGAGGCACAGGATGGCCTGTGCGAACGCGAAGGCGGCCTGGGTTTTGTTGGAGCCCGCAGGGCCGCAGAACAGATAGGCGTGGCTCACTTTGCCGGAAGAGACGCATGCGCGCAAAAACACACGCACGCGCGGCTGTCCGACGATGCCCTCGAACACATCCGACATCAGCGATCGCCCCCCGTTGCGCACGCGGCCTCGGCGGTGCGGGCCGCGCGCAGCATCGCATCCCGAGAAAGCTCGGGAAACAGATCTTCAAGCGCGGCGAACACGCCGCACGCCGTGGCAGGGATCGAATCGCGCGATGCGACCGAGCGCACGCGGTCGGGCTCCGCCGCGGCAATGGCGCGAAACGCCTCGTTCACACGGGCATGGAAGGCCTCCCCCGCCCGTTCGAGGCGGTCGGCCTGCGCAACGCGCGCGGCGCGCGCGAGCCCCGAAGCCGCCGAAGGCGCTTCGAGCACGACGGTGCGGTCGGGAACGACCCCTTGGCAGGCGAGCTCGTTCGCACGGCGCACGCAATCTGCGCCAAGGCCCCGCCCATACGCCTGGTATGCGAGCGTCGAATCGCAAAAGCGGTCGCACAGAACGACTACGCCGCGCGCGAGAGCAGGCGCGATCTTCTCGCGTACCAGCTGGGCGCGGGCCGCCTCATAGATGAACAGTTCGCACATGTCGGCCACCTCGGCGTTCGCGGGATCGAGCACCACCGAGCGCAGCTGCTCGCCGATGCGCGTGCCGCCCGGCTCGCGCAGGCAGGCCACCTCGCGCCCCGACGCGCGCAACGCGTCGGCCAGAATGGCGATATGGGTCGATTTGCCCGCGCCCTCGCCGCCTTCGAACGTGACAAACACGCCGGGCGAAAGGGCGTCGGACGACGAATCGAAACGGATGTCACAGGTCATAGATACATTCCCCTCGCGTGTCGATTCCAACGAAAACAGGCAGGTCGCGAACTTCTATACGCCGTAAAGCTTCAGTGCCGAGGTCATCGTAGGCAACCACTTCGCCCGATACCACGCATCGAGCGAGCAGCGCGGCGGCACCGCCTGTGGCAACGAAGTAAACCGAGCCCGTTTCCCTGCAGGCCCGCACCACCTCCTGGCCGCGCACGCCCTTGCCGATCGTTGCCGCAATGCCCGCGCGATGCAACGTCGGCGTCGCGAAATCCATGCGCGAGGCCGTGGTGGGCCCGACGGCGCCGAAAGGGCGTCCCGCCGCTGCCGGAGAAGGTCCGGCGTAAAAGATCGTCGCTCCTTCGAGCCCGTACGGCAGGCCGCCATGCTCTTCGAATTCGGCAAGCAGTCTGACATGGCCCGCATCGCGCAGCATGAACACCTCGCCGTTCAAAAGGCAGGCGTCGCCGGCGCGAAGCCCCTTAAGCGCGTCGCGGTCGAAAGGCGAAGTCAACCTCGGTCGATTCATCCCGGTCACTTTCCTCCCCCTTTCGACGCCCGGGCCGCCTTCCCGACAGCGCAGGCTTCGGATGCGGCGCTCGAATCGGCCAGCGCAAGCTCGATCGTGGCGCGCCTCATCGCCGAACACCCCATATTGATCGCAAGCGGCAATGCCGCGATATGGCACGGTGCCGTCTCGACATGGACATCGAGCGCGAGCGTCTTGCCGCCAAGGGCGCCCGGCCCAAGGCCCAAGGCGTTGACCTCGTCGAGCAATTCACGCTCGAATGCGGCTACGCGCGCATCGCACGAACGCTGCCCCACCGGACGCAAAAGCGCGGTTTTCGCAAGATGCGCCACGCGGTCGAACGTAGAGCCCACGCCGATGCCGAGCACCAGCGGCGGGCACGCATTGGCGGCCTTGGCACGCACGCATTCGACGATTTCGCGCACGACGCCCTCGCGGCCTGCACCCGGAGCGAGCATGACCACGCGCGAAGCGTTGTCGGAACCGCCGCCTTTGAGCATCACGTGCACGCGCGCACCGGGGCGATCGACGAAATGCACGTCGGTGAAAGCAGGCGTGTTGTCGCCGGTGTTGGCGCGGTCGAACAACGCATCGCGCACGACGCTTTTACGCAGGCGCGCCTCGTCATAGGCACGCGCCACGGCGGCGTCGACGTCCGAAAACACATCGCCCGGCACCAGCACGTCGGGGCCTGCCTCCAAGCATACCCACACGGTGCCCGTGTCCTGGCACAGCGGCACGCGGTCGGCCGCGGCGATGCGCGCGTTTTCGATCAGCTGGTCGAGCACGAACGCGCCGCGCGTCTTTCCCTCGCAGACCTGCGCGTTCTCGAGCGCCGCGAGCACGTCGGCAGGCAATTCGCAAGCTATGCTCGGTATGGCCTCGTAGACGGCGCGGGCGACGTCTTCTTTGGTGATGATTTCGAAAGTATCCATGGCGCAATAGTATACCCGCCCGAAGAAAGAA
>USEZ01000167.1 GCA_900553775.1 uncultured Slackia sp.
CATCATGAACAACGCCGAGACCGACCCCGCCGTCCGTGCGATCATCGTCACCGGCACCGGCAAGGTTTTCTGCGCGGGCGAAGACCTCTCTGAGCTTTCCGAGGGCGGCGAGTGCCAGACCGTCACCGAGCACGGCTTCGGCGGCCTGACCGCACGTCTGTGCTCCAAGCCCGTCATCGGCGCCATCAACGGCTCCGCTGCAGGCGGCGGCATGGAGATCGCCCTGTCTTGCGACATGGTGGTTGCCGCCGAGAACGCCAAGTTCGGCTGCACCGAGGTCGGCCTCGGCATCATCGCTTCGACGGGCGGCATCGTGCGCCTCGCCCGCGACGTCAACCGCAAGGACTGCATGGAGCTTCTGCTTACCGGCAAGAAGATCAAGGCCCCCGAGGCCAAAGAGCTCGGCCTTATCAACTACGTCGTTCCGGCCGAAGAGGTCATGGACAAGGCTATCGAGCTTGCCGAGCAGGTTCTGAAGAACGCTCCTTTGGCCCTCAAGTGGACCAAGTACCTGGTTCATGCCGCCGACCAGATGTCCGAAGAGGACGCCATGCGTTACTGCGATGCCGCTTATCGCTTCCTCGAGAAGACCGCCGACGGCATCGAAGGCCCCCTCGCCTTCACCGAGAAGCGCACCCCCGTGTGGCAGGGCAAATAACCCGCAACCCGTTTTCACGCTGCAAAGGCGCATTCGCATGAATGCGCCTTTTTCAATGCATGCTGAAAGATCCGCCCCGAGCCTCCCGCCGCAAACCGAAAGCCCTGCGCCCCTACACCAAGTCTCACAAAAGGCTACTCGCGTTTGAGCAGCTTCGTGTTCGCGAGATAGAGCGCCACGACGAGCACGAGAATCGAAACGGAGAAGATGAGCGTATTCATCGGGTCGTCGTGATAGAGGATGATGAGCCTTACGATGGCGGTGACCCCGATGTAGATGAAGTAGCGCAGCGGGAAGTGGAGGCCCGACTGGTAGTACTTTGCTATCAGCGCGAGGAACTCGAAGTAGAGGAACCACGTCACGATAGAGCCGAGGATTTCCGCCCCGCTCATCTCGTGGGCGACGAATACGAGCGCGATGAGATTCCAGGTGCTCATCAGAAGCAGCACCGAAAGGATGCCTCCCAGGACGAACAGCACCCCCGACAAAAACAGCTGCATGAGCCTCGAGAGCGTGTTGGGGTCCGCGAGCCGTTTGAGCAGGCTTGCGGCCTTTGTTGCATTGTCTTCCATATTCCCACCCTCCAACGGGAAGCGCAGGCCGAACGATCGGCCGACCGTGCAGGCATCCGAAAAGCGTCTGGCGCGCAAGACGCCGTATGCGGCGCGGCGCCCCTCGAGAATCGACTGTTACACCCTTAAATGATACTATATCTATATCATTTTATGATACGAGAACCCTACAGGGCAGGAACATCCCGCCCTGCAACCCGACTCCTCCCGGGCGAAACCGCGTTGCTCGACCGTCCGAGACGCCCCGAAAATCCCGAAGAAAGAGCAGCCCGAAACGCTTCCACGCGCAACGGCAGCGAGAAGCGACGCTACCCGGCCCGGGCGGAATCGCCGAATGCTCCGCTTGCGCCGCAGACTCGACGCCGTACGAAACGCTCGTCTCGCAACCGCCGCCGAACGCACTACAATGCGAGCATGCGAAACGAACGGACGCATACCGAAGGAGGACGTCATGGAAAAAGAACGCTTCGATTTCGTCGCAGAACGCGCCGACATCCTGTCGAAAAGCGATTTCAGCACGCAGGTCACCAAAGATGCCGCGCTGGCATGGAAAAACGCCGTCGCGCTCGATAGCAGCGACAGCGCTATCGAGACGGCGACCACCGCTCTTCTTGACGCCCTGGAGGGGCGCCCCACCACGATCGACGGAGTAATCGGCTTCCTGCAAGGCCCCGCCAAAGAAATGCTCGGCGAAGAAGCAGCCGCCCAAGGGCTTGCCGCACAGCTCAAGCGCAAAGAAGCGGGCGCTCGTTGGTGCGACTGCGAGGCTTGCGCCGCCGCCACGCAGCTCCTTGCGGAATACGGCCGCATAGAGCTGTAGGCGAAACGCCCCTTTCCCCCTATCGCCGAGGCCCTTCCTGCAATCGTTCGAGCGAAGGAAGGGCCTTCGTCACGTGATGCGGGGAACATAGCGCCACGCCGCATCGACGGCGCCCGGCATTCGCTCGACGCGTCCTGTCGCGCACAAATGCTGCAGGCACACGAACGCATCGAGCAGGAAGTAGTATCGGGAAAGGGGCGGCAGAGAGCGCCAGGCGGACGCATCCTTGCGCGCCAGCGCGGCGCGGGCGAGCGCCTCCCCTGTCGCGCCGGGCCTGCTTCTCACGGCGTCGAACACCCGCAGACAGCGCTGCATCTTCTTCTCGGCGATGGCGTCGGCACGCGCCGCCAGGCCTTCGCGCACCGTATCGCCATGCCCGAGAAACGCCGCCCGAATAGGCATGGCGTGCATTTTGCGCAGGTTCGCCAGATACAGCCCCAGCCCGTCGGTCGCACCCGGACAGGCGTCGACCGACGGAGCCACGTCGAAAAGCACGTGGTCGCCGCCGAACAGAAGGCCGTTTTCCTCATCGTAGAGCGCCTGATGGTCGATCGTGTGGCCCGCCGTATCGACCACGCGAAACCGGCGCCTTCCCACGCGAAGCACGTCCCCGTCGCGCACGAAGCGATACCGCCCGGCATCCGCATCGAGACGTACGGCTTCGGCATTGCCCGCCGCATAGGCGCATGCATCCTCGAACGATGCCCCGCAGGCCATCATGCGCCGCAAGAACGCGTCATGGGCGCGGCGCTCGCCCGCTTGCGTTCGCAAGGAAAAGCCCGCCTCGCTCATGCACACGGCAACGCAGCGTGGAATCGCCGCGCCGAGCAGGCCCGCATGGTCGAAATGCAGATGGGTCAGAAACACCTTGCAGCGCGAGAAATCGACCTCGAGGCCGCACAGAGCAGCCACAAGGCGGCGACGCCCCGCAACCGACGGCGCACCGGTGTCGACGATCAGCCATTCGCCTTCGTCATGCAGCACGAAGCAATTCGACTCGCCCGCTCCCAGATTGAAAAACGGCAGGCGGACGCGATACACGTCGGGGTTTTCCCACACCCGTTCGCAATAATCGGGCCTCATGGCGCACGGCCTTACGAACGCCTGCTGCGCACGGCGGGAACATCCTCGATGGCGCTCGTCTCAGCAAGCGATTTGCCTTTGGTCTCCGGCGCCATGAAATACGACAGCACCAGGCCGAACACCACGAGCCCGGCGGCTATCAGCATGGTGGGGCCGATGCCGTAGGCTTCCAGGAATATCGGCGTGCCGTAGGTTGCCGCGATCGTGCCGATGCGGCTGAAGCCGATGGCCACGCCCACCGCGGAGGCGCGGATTTCGGTGGGAAACATCTCGTTGGGATAGAGCCACTGCAAAATGCCCGGGCCGCCGCTGAAAAACGCATAAAGCCCGAACGCCACGATGACCACCCAGATCGGAGCGGTCGGCCACACGCCCAAAACGAGCAGGCCCACCGCCATCATGGCAAGGCTGACAAGCAGCAGCTTGCGGCGTCCCATGGAATTGAGCCAGAACATCGCGGGAATGCTTCCCACGAGGAAGAACAGGCTCACGGCGCTTTCGCCCAGAATGGCCTCGTGGCCCTCGCCCAGGCCGAACGCCTCCATGATGTCGGGGCCGAAGGTGTAGATGGCATACATCGGCACCACCTGGCAGAGGATGAACACGCCCAAGAACAGCATGCGCTTGAAGTAGCCCGATTTCATCAGCGTGGAAAACGAGGTCTTCTTCGTCACATCGGCGGGTTCGAGCTCCACGTCTTCGCCGAATACGCGATGCACGATCTCTTCCGCCTCG
>USEZ01000168.1 GCA_900553775.1 uncultured Slackia sp.
AGGAATGCCTGGGCCTCCTCGCCGGGGTGGAGGAGCTTTCCGACGGCGCGCGCGGCGAGCGTTTCGAGAAGCTGCGCGGCGTGATCGAGAACGACACGCGCCTGTTCAACCGATTGAGCACGAGCATCAACGCCGCGATCGACGTGGCGAAACGCCAGGTGCGCTGGAACTACAAGACGGCCGTGCCTGCGTATTACCCGCGCACGAACAGCATGAACCTGCTTTTGCCGCTGATCCTGACCGATTCGTCCACGCCCGACGTGGCGCTTGTGGTGGAGCTGCAGAAATCGGGCAATTACCAGGGGCAGACCATCGTCACCATGGCGCAGGCGTATCGCGATGCGCGTCTTCTGTGCAGGCCTTACATCGATTGGCTCTCGCCTGCGTCTATCATCGACGCCGCCGAGGAGGAAGACGAGGAGGAGTAGGCCATGTCTGAACATGCTGCGGATGCCTCCTTGCACGCCGACGCTCCTTGTCGCGAGGGCGCCTCGCGTGCGGTGGTGGGCATTCTTTCGGATACGCATGGCGTGCTGCCGCAGGCCGCGTTCGCCGAGCTGGCCGACTGCGACCATATCGTGCATGCGGGCGATATCTGCGATCCTTCCATCCTGGCACAGCTTGAAACATTGGCGCCCGTGATCGCGGTGCTCGGCAACAACGACTATCCGGAATACGGCGCGCGCGTCGGTCGTTTCGCGACGGTTTCGATCGCGGGCGTGCGCTTCCTGGCGGCGCATACGCCCGACGATTTGATGCGCGCCCTGCGCGGTGCGACGTCGGCGTTGCAGCCGGGCGATCCGCTGCCGCAGGTGGCGGTGCATGGGCATACGCACGTGCCGCGCATCGTCGCCGGGAAGGCGGCTGCCCCTGCGGCGATGATCGTCTGCCCCGGCTCGGTGACGCGTCCGCGCGGCGGCTCGCGTCCGAGCGTGGCGAAGCTTATCGTCGCAGACGGTGTGGTGAAATCGGCCGAGCTGGTCGAAACGGGCCGTTTCGCCTGATGGCGGTCCGCGGCATCTTGAAGGTGCGCTGCGTGTCGCATCCGTCGTCTTGCACGGCGCCCGGGCCTCTGCCGAGCGCCTTCTCGAGCGCTTCCGGAGGCGAGGGCATGCCGTGCGCAACGAATGCTGTCCGGTCGTTTTGAAAAGGCGCGCGTCGCTTCGCCGCAGCTTTCGCGAAGCGCGCGTTTTCGGAGAAAGAACCATCGCCCCATCGGCATGCCGCCTTGCGCGCGTCGCCGGCGGGGCCGCGAGAGAAGAGAGGAACCCGTGATGAAACTCGAGCCCGCCGAAGTGCAGGAGATGATCGCCAACGACCCGCATATGCTGCTGGTGGATGTGCGTACCAAGGAAGAATACGACGCGGGCCATATTCCCGGCGCCGGATGCATGCCTGTCGAGGATATCTGCGACTGCCTCTACGACGAAGCGCTCGGCGAGCGCGGGCTCGACGCCATCGCGAACGTTCGCGGCATGGAGCTTTCCGACGACGCGTCGGTTATCGTGCTGTATTGCGCGGACGGTTCGCGCAGCTGCCGGGCCGTGCAGCATATGGAGGCTATCGGATACGTCAACGTATACGACGCAGGCGGCATCGCCGAGTGGCCGTACGAGGTGGTGAGCACCGACGAGGAGCGCGCGGTGGCGGCGGCCTTGTCGGCCTGCGGGGCCGTGGCCCAGGAGGATGCGCCCGATGCCGGCCGCGATTGCGGTTGCGGGCACGACCATGCGCACGACCATGGCCACGGCTGCGGCTGCGGATGCTGATGCCGAAGTAGACGCGACATCGTTGCCGTGCGCGGCGGCGAATGAATGGGAAAACCCGCCATGCGGCGGGTTTTCCCATTTCGGGCGCGATATTCTGCGCGAAGGCCTGCGGTGCCGGCCGGCAGGCGTTCGCGGCGCCGCTCGGCCGCGCAGCATGCGGATGAGTCGGGCAGGTGCGCCTATGCCGTCAAGGCGAAGGGGATGGCGCCGCCTATGCCCGATGTGGCCAAAACGTCGCCTTCGCAGGTGAGCAGCACCGCTTCGATGCGCGGGTGCTCCTGCGCGAAGGCGATGGCGCGGTCGGCGCCCATCAGGATGAGGGCAGTGGTGTAGCCGTCGCCGTCGATCGCATCGCGCGATACCACGGTGGCGCTGAGCAGATCCGTTTCGGCGGGAAACCCCGTTTCGGGATCGAGGATATGGTGATAGAGCCTGCCGTTGTCGAAAAACGCCCGCTCGTAGATTCCGCTCGTCACCACCGACCCATCGTCGATTTCGAGCAGGGCGAACGGCTCGTCGGCCCGATTGCCGCGCGAGGGGACGGGCTTGCGGATGCCGATGCGCCAAGGCGACCCGTCGGGCTTTCCTCCCAAAACGGCGATGTTGCCGCCGAGGTCGATCAGCGCGTGGCTCGCCCCGCTTTCGACGAGGGATTCCCTGAATCGGTCGGCAATGTAGCCTTTCGCGATTCCGCCGAGGTCGATCGAGGCGCCCGCGCGCTTCAACTCGATTGATGACCCGTCCGCTTCCACGTCGCGCCATCCGACGCTTGAAAGGGCGTTGCGCACCGAAACGGCGTCGGGGATGCGCCCGTGCTTGAAATCCCACAGCCCGACGACTCCTCCCATCGTGATGTCGAAAAGCCCTCCGGTCTCCTCGCAATAGCGCAGGGCGGTTGCCGCAAGCGCGGCCAGCTCGGCGCTGACGGGAGTTTTCCGTCCGCGCGCGCTGTTGACGCGGTGAAGCTCGCTTGTCGCATCCGTGCGCGAGAAAAGCGCCTCGTAGCGTTTCGCGAGCGCGCGCACGGCGGCGAACGCCTCCTCGCCCACGTCGGCCGCAACGGCGTTGCGCGTATTGAACGCGGGAAAGACGATGCGCCCCATCGGCCTGTTTTCATCCATGCTTGTACCTTTCCGCCGACGATGCCTGCACGAATGCGGCAGCGGCTATACTTGCTCGGACGTATGGTACGGCGGCGCGCTCGACGGCGCGGGCGATGGTGGAGGAGAGAATCGCATGGTACTGTTTTCAGCGCGAAACATCCCGTCGCCGCGTCGCATCTTCGATGCGGTTTCGCTGATCGCATTCTGCGCGAGCTGCCCTTTGTTCGCGCCGACGCTCGATGCGATCGCCCATGCGCTTCGCCCCGATGAGCCGTTCGGCTCGTATGCCGTGCATGCCTGCGCGCTTGCCGGCCCCCTGGCGCTTTCCGCCATGGCGGCCGCGCTGGCGTTTCTTCTCGTCTGCCTGATAGAGCCTGCCATCGATCCGATACGGCGCAAGGCCTGCGCGCTGGCCGGCGCGGGTTACGGGGCGGGCTATGCGGCCGCAGCCGCCTGCATGGCGGGCCTGGTGCATTCGCCGGTCGTCGAGGCCGTCGCGGGCGTCGTTTTGGGCGCGTCGTCTGCCGTGGTGGCCATGGCGTGGATGGAGCGCATGGGCGCGAAATCGCTGTTCTCGTCGTTTCGCGCGGTATGGGCATGCGCGGCATTCGTGTTCGTTTCCGACTTTGCGTATGCGCTGCTCGACTTCCGCGTGCTTGCGTTCGTGCTGGCGGCCGCGGCCGCCATCGTCGCGGCGGGCATGGCGGCTTTCGCGCGCGACGGGGGAGCATCGGCGGGGCGTGCGCGCGAGGGGGCGAATTGGCTTGAGGTGTTCGGCCGGCTCGACATGTCGGCGATAGACGGGGCGGACGACTTCCATACGCCGGGCGCGTGCGGTCTGTTCTTCGTGGGCGTGCCCCTTGCCATGACGGTGCT
>USEZ01000169.1 GCA_900553775.1 uncultured Slackia sp.
ATCCACGGCGCGCGGGCGCCCGAAACCACGACGGCACGCACGTAATCCTGGTTGTATTCGCTCACGATGTTCGCGCGCACGATACGGGCGATCTGGGGAATGTAGAGAAAGCCGATGGCGAAGATCAGCGACGGCACGTTGGTGCCGAAGACCACGACGAAGGTGGCGGCGAGCGCGATGCCCGGGAAGGACATGACCACGTCGAGGACGCGCATGATCACTTCGGAGACCCACTTGCGCGAAACCGCGGCAAGAGCGCCGATGATCGAGCCGCAGATCAGCGCGAAGCCCGTGGCGCCCA
Organism: uncultured Slackia sp.; assembly: GCA_900553775.1. Classification (GTDB taxonomy): domain Bacteria; phylum Actinomycetota; class Coriobacteriia; order Coriobacteriales; family Eggerthellaceae; genus Slackia. Next base: position 302 of record USEZ01000169.1, read on the forward strand.
GGCCGATGACGAGCGAGTAGCGCGCGCCGTACATCATGCGGGAGAGCACGTCGCGACCCTTGTCGTCGGTGCCGAAGAGGAACTCGGCATCGGGGGCCTGGCGGGCGGTGAAGATCTGGAGCGGATCGTGCGGGGCGATGAAGTTGGCCAGCGCCGCGATCAGCACGACAAGCGTAAGGACGATAAGCGAGATACGGGCGCCGATGCTCATGGCTTTCCAACGGCGGAAGTGGACCTTGCCCGCCTTCGACTCCATATTCTCAGTGAGGTTTTTCCTAAGCTGAACCATGCGCTACACCGTCCTGATTCGGGGATCGATCAGGATATAAAGCATATCCACGATGATGTTGATGATGATGAACGTGATGGCCACCACCAGCACGACGCCCTGGACGAGCATCGTGTAGCTGGACTGGATGCCCGAGAGGATGGCCATGCCCATGCCGGGCAGGTTGAAGATGACCTCGATGACCACGGCGCCGCCGATCAGGTATCCGATACGCAGACCGAGCACGGTAACGGGCGTGATCAAAGCGTTGCGAAGGACGTTGCGGGCGACCACGATGCCTTTGGGGATGCCAGCGCCCAACGCGGTGCGCACGTAGTCTTTGTCGAGCTCCTCGACCATCGAGGTGCGGATGACGCGCGTCAGCTGGCCGATGACGGGCACGGCAAGCGCGAAGGCGGGCATGGCCATGCGGGCCATCCATCCGCCCGGATCGGAGGCGAACGACGGCAACGCGCCCGAAGCGGGAAGCAGATGCAGCATCGAAGAGAACAGCAGGATCAAAAGAACAGCCAGCCAAAACGACGGGGTTGCGATAAACGCGATGGAAATGACGCGAATGAGCTGGTCGGGCCAGCGGTCGCGGTACAAAGCGGAAACCACGCCCAGAATGACCGCGAACACGACTGCGATGATCAAGCCCATGAACGTGAGCTGCAGCGTGACAGGCAGCGCCTCGGCGATGCGATCGGCTACGGATGCGCTGTTCGCGCCGTAGGTTCCCAAATCGCCCTGGACAAGGCCCACCATGAAGTTGCCGTACTGCACGAGCACCGGGTCGTTCAGGCCGTGCTCTTCGCGATACTGCTGGACTTGGGCCTCGGAAGCGTTTTCACCCAGGACCGAGTATGCCTGGTCGATAGGAGAAAGCGCCATGAGGAAGAATACGAGGATGGTAACGCCGATGATCATGATAGGAAGCGCTATCAAACGCCGTCCGATCAGACGCAGCAAATTGCTCACCTCGACCCCCTTTCGTTCAATGGACAGGCCAAGGCCGGATAGGTCTACGAGCCCAAGACGCACACCTATCCGCCCTTGAAAATACATAACTGTCTTATTATACAGATTAATTAAAGAAGCTCCAACAATTCCATGACCTGCGGTTTTAAGCGCCGACAAGCCCGGGAAATGCACGAAATGCACCGTTTCGCGTCGATTTGGGATATCGCCGGGATATGGAAGCGGGCGAGAAAAGAGCCGCCCGAACAAGCGGACGGCTCATGTCGATAGGATATCTTACGCGGACGCGCGCATGTCGTCGCGAAGGCGCTCGAGGTCGTCGCATACGGACCGGAGGTGTTCGCACGCGACCCATGCCGCGCCGCTCTCGTCGTACTCGTCGCCGATCGATTCGGCCACGACGGCCATGAGCCTGGACGCGTTGGCGACGCGGCCGGCCGCGATGTCCACGCGGTTGAAGAATTCGGTCTCGCACGCCATCCTAGGCCACCTCCCCTGCGGCAAGGCGCTCGATGCAGAACGCCACGCCCTTCGGGGTGAGCTTGCCGCGCTGCTCGCCCGCGCGGGTCTCGCCGTTAGAGTCCACGAAGTCGTCGGCCACGGCCACCATGCGCCCCGTGTCGATGCCCTTGCGCGTCGGAGCGGTGCCGCGCTGGCACATCATGCCCGTGGACTTGAGCAGGTCGAGCAGGTCCTCGCGCCTCACGTCGGGGATTATGTTCGCGATGCTGCGGGCGGCCTCCGTGACGGTGTAGAGCGTCTGCGAGGGCGCGAACACGGCATCGGCGACGAGGGCTTTGGGCTGCAATTCGGCTATCATCGCGTCCTTGCGCTTCATGGAGCGGTCTGCCGCCTTGAGGGCGCGTGCCATGAGGAGCATGTCGTCCTCCGTGCCGTCCGTGGCTACGTACGCGCCGTCGCGGTGGATGGACGGGAGCACTTCGTGAGTGACCCAGCGTTTGAAGGCCTTCGCCTCGTGTTTGCGGCTGGACATTATGAGGGAGTAAAGGCCGGGCTCGTTCACAACTGCCTTGTTCGGGTTGCCAGGAATACCATCATTTAAAATGAGGGTATTCTTCTCGTCATCGTCGAGACGGCTTAGCGCCTGACTCGCGTTTCCGATTTCGAGCGCATCACACACGTCTTTGGCGACGAACCAAGGCTCGCCGTCGATTTCGGCGGCACGGATGACACCGAACTGCGCGTTCTCGAAAATCTGCATATCCATGTGATACACTCTCTTTCCCAAGGCTTTCGGCCTTGTGGGTCTGTCTGGGATGCTCTGAACTTTGGTTGGGGATGAGCGTCCCTTTTTATTTTTCCTTTCTTTTGCTCTCAAAGTCCCTGCGCGCAAGGTCCTTGAGGTAACCCGCCTTGTTTTCTTTCTTTTCGATGAACTCCGCAAGCTCTGGCTCTATGTTCTTATTAAAGCTAACAGTTGCCTTTACAAGAGTGTTCTTGTCATACCTCTGTTTTGACGGGTAAACCATTACTCACCTCCTTTCTATGTGCCAGCATATATTCTAATATGTTCTTGCCTATAGTCAAGCAATATTTTCACTCCCTTGATGCCTCGAATCGGGGCATCACCTCCGCAATGCGCAATGCGTAACAGACTCACGAAGGGGGTAGCGTTTCACGACCCCACGCACAACCCTAGGCTCAGCCTAGACTTTTCAGGTGCGTGCGTCGTACACGCAGCCGTTCGCATCATACGAAGAACTGCCATGCCGAAGAAAAATCCAGCGCAACGCGAAAAAATATAAGGTTCACCCTTGCATTATTATAAGGTTTGCCCTATAATATAGGCATCGGATGAAGGAAAGGAGGTGGTGAAAGATGGAAGAGTTCCTGATGAACCTCGCAGTCGCCGCAACGAGCGCGATAGTCACGGTGCTCGCCGAAACGGCGGTCGGGGTTCTGAAAGAAAAGACCTCCCGCAAGCCTGGCAAGCATGAGAAGAGGTCTTAACGGTCAGGGGGAGCCGAGGCAGTCGGCTTCCCCGCCGATTCCGATTATACGACAGGAGACGCGTTATGGAAACGATTCTGATAGCAGTAGCCGCGTCGCTGGCGACGATAGCCGCGATGAGAATCATCCGCAACAGGAAGAACGGAGGCAAGTAGCCATGGCAACCGAAGCCCAGCGCCGCGCGCTGAACAACTACCGGAAGAAGACGAAGTCAATCG
>USEZ01000170.1 GCA_900553775.1 uncultured Slackia sp.
GCCAGCTGCGCAAGTACAAGACGAAGGTGGTCGACCGCAAGCTGCGCGCCGCCGACGAGACCATCCGCATCGAGCCTTCCGCCGCCGGCGAGCTGGACGTTGACGGGCTCATGCAGGAACTGTCCGACGACGAAGTGGTGCGCGTGAAGACGATCGAGTTCGAGCCGCTGACCGAAGAGGAAGCGCTCGTGAAGATCGACCTCTTGGGCCACGACTTCTTCGCCTACACCGACCGCGACAGCGGCCTCGTGAACGTGCTGTACCGTCGCGACGACGGCGGCTACGGCCTCCTCAAGCAGGCGGAGGAGTAAGCGGTTTCGCCTCCCCAACCTCGCACGAACGAACGCCGGCGGATTCCACATCGCCGGCGTTTTCCTTTGCCGTGCGCGCAGCCCTCAGTCGGCGAACAGGTCGATGAGCTCCTGCTTCGAATGCACGCCCGTTTTGGCATAGATATGCTTGATGTGGGTTTCGACCGTGCTTTTCGATATCGTCATGACATCCCTCATGTACGGCACCGACCGCCCCCTGCCGAGATAGCCGAGCACTTCCGATTCGCGCGCGGACAGCTTGTATTTCCTGGCAATATCGGCAAACGCATCCGCCTCTTCTTTGCCGCATGCTTCCGATTCGTCCGTCTTTCCCCATCCTGAAGACGGCCGATCGAAACGCTCCTGCAAATGGCGGAAAAGCGGAGACGCCACGACGCACGCGCATATAAGGACAAGGCAGGCCCCCGACGCCGACGTTTCCGATCCTGCAGCCCATTGCCCGAATGCGCCGCCGACCAAAAACCCGAGCTGCACGACCGAGCGGAATACCCCGAAAGCGCCGCTGGGAAGGCAGAGCCCCCGCACGGTGATGTCGACGAAAACCACGTAAAAGGCCACTTCGGCGCTCAACGACGCGATGCATGCCAAAGCGAAAGCGGCCAAATCGAACGCCTCGTTTCCAAACGCTCTGCATGAAAGCGAGAAAACGACGAGGGGGACGATCCATTCGTAAAGAGACGAGAAGTTCACCTTGCGTGCGTGCGAAATGACAAGAGGCGCGGCGATCGCGGAGACGAATCCCCCCGCAACATAGAACGCAAGAGGGCCGCACGCAAAAGCGCCCAGCTCGTCGGGAGCGATGCTCGCCGTGACGAAGCCCGTTGCCATGCTGCATGCGGCAGCGCAGAGCGCCAAGCCCAGAAGAGAAGGCGCAACGCGAGCAAGAGGCTTCGTCGGAACGGGGAATTCGAAATCGTTAGGAAGAGGGCTTTCCCCAAGCAGAACCATGATGCAAGAGACGAACGGAAGCAGCGCCGAAGCAATGCCCGCAATGGAATCGGGAACAAGGCAGATCAGCGCGGACGAGGCGACGAACGCCGCAAGGGATGCGGGAATGCACGATTCCGCCGATTCGCGATCCATGCGGCAATAAAGCTCGCCCCATGAAACCCAAAGCACCGCCGAGGCGAACCCGCCAAGAGCGCTCGCCCAGAAAAGCAACGCGGCATCGGAAGAAAGCAGAAAGAGAAAAGTCGTAGCCGACACGACGACCCCCGATGCGAAGACAACCTTCGAAGGAAGCGGCGCGCGCTTCTTCGGCCGCGCCATCACCGCGACAAAACCGAGGGCCGAGAACAAAAGAGACGCTTTGAGCGTATCGGAGGCGACTCCGACATCGGCCGCGTCGAAGAATGCGGACGAGAACCAGGAGCAATACACCCATGCCACAAGCAGCCCGAGGCCGAGATGGCGCACGCGCACTCTCTGGAAGAACGAATCCAGTCGTTGAATCGGCCCCGTCATCCTCACCCCTTCGACAACGCCCGTCGACGGCCGATTCTAAAGCCGGGGCGGCACGATGCACAAGTCCCGTGAAAGAGGTGATGCCTTCCATCAGGAAAAACGGCCGAATCCCCCTTGAGCACGATGGCGCGACCCTTTGCACCTGAGGCATAGTGAAGCCACGAAAACCCGTTCGAAACACCGACAAGAACGCAAAAACGGGCCGAGAGGGAGGAGCTTCGGATGAACAAAGAATTCGACCTAAGCCGTAGAAATTTCCTGACAGGGGCGCTTGTCGCAGGCGCCGCAGCGGGAATGGGCCTTGCAGGATGCAGCCCGAAGCAAACGGCTTCGGAGCACAAAGACGAGACGGGCGGCCAGGCGGCATCGGCAGCAGACGATGTGCCCGCATGGCTCGGAGAGCCGCCCGCGATATCGGATGAAGACTGCGTAGAAACCATTCAGACCGAGGTGCTCGTCATAGGCGCGGGATGCTCGGGGCTGGTTGCCGCCAATTTCTCGGCCATGGAAGGCGCCAAGACGCTTTTGATAGAAAAATACGAAGTGGGAACGGGCTTGCGAGGGTCGGCCATCGGAGCGGTCGGATCGCGCAAGCAGAAAGAAGCCGGCGTCGACATCGACCCGGTCGAAATCTGCAACGACCTCGTCCATTATTCGCTCAATAATTCGTCTTACGACCTCCATCGTCTTTGGGCCGACCATTCGGCCGAAGCCGTCGATTGGTACTGCGACCTATGCGACGGCATCGACCAATGCCGCATCGACCTCGAATGGAACATGCCCGAGCAGGAAACGCGATACAAATGCTGGCCCACCGGCCACGGCGCCATGCTCGACAACGGAAAAACGGGCAAAGACGAAGCAAGCGCCGAAGGCGTCACCTATTCTCTGATCGAGCAGAATTTCCTTTCGTACGACAATGCCGAGCTGAGGTACGGAACCGGGCTCGAATGCCTCATCAAGGAAAACGACCGCGTTGTCGGAGCCTACGCCTCGAACGCCGACGGAGAATACCTGCGCATCGATGCCTCCAAGGGCGTCATCGTGGCAACGGGCGGATACGCCAACAACGCCGACATGTTCATGGCGCTTCAAGCCGATTCCGCGAAAAGCCTTTGCGGCGTCGTTCCCTTCGGAAATTTCAACGCCCAAGGACAGGGAATCAAAGCATGCCTTTGGGCGGGCGCCGTCAAAGACGCCGCTCCCACCTGCATGATTTTCGACCGCGGCCTCATGAGAGCCGACCAGCTTCCCGGAAGCCCCTTCGATATGGACTTCGAATACCTCCATATGGCAACCCAGCCGTTCCTGAAAGTCGACATCGAAGGCGACCGCATCACCAACGAATCGTCCCCGTATGATTTCCTGATTCACGCCCTCGCTCAAAAAAGCGAGCAGCGCGCCTGGTTCGATATCTGGGATTCGAATTGGCCCGAAGACATCGACCGCTTCCACACCATAGGCTGCTCGACGCTCATCAAGCGCGAAGGGACCAACCAGATGGACCCCGAAGGCATCGAGGGAACGGCGGCGATCATCGAATCGCAAATAGAGGCAGGAAAGATAGTCAAGGCGGATACGCTTGAAGAGATAGCCGACGCATTCGGCATCGACAAAGAGAATTTCCTGAAAACCGTCGAGGAATACAATACCCTTTTCGACGCCCAGAACGACAGCCGATACGGCAAAGAGGCATTCCGCCTCTCCGAGCTTCGCACGCCTCCCTATTACGCCTGCAAGCTCTCGGGCATCGTCTTGTGCACGCTTGACGGCATCGAAATCAACACCGATTTCCAAGCCCTGAACGCCGAAGGAAAGCCCATCGAAGGCCTCTACGTCATCGGCAACGATTCGGGCAACTACTACAACGGCACGTATCCCAACCTTGCCGCAGGGTTGAACGCGGGACGA
>USEZ01000171.1 GCA_900553775.1 uncultured Slackia sp.
TACTGGGAAGTTCCTGTCGCGATTTTCATCGGCCTGATCGTGTTCGGCGAGGCTCTGACCGCCAACACCATCATCGGCGCGATCTTGATCGTCGGCGGCGGCGCGATTCCGTCCATCAAGGGCATGATCGCCGGCCGCAAGCAGAAGCAGGAAGAGGAAGTTCGTGAAAACCTCACTGCCCACCTCGAAGAGGCGGCAGAAAAAGAGGGTCTGAAGTAAGCTCTTCAGCCTGTGCCCCGGAAAGGCGGTCGGACCTTATGATTCGGCCGCCTTTCCAGCAATTGATGCCTTGAAAGCGGAAAACCCCGCTGTCCTGGAAAGTCCTATCGGTTCTACGAAATTGGGTCAACATGCGTCTCATGGCGTCGAAGCGGACGGCATGGGTGTTCGTCGATAGCTAGATGGGATGCATTCAAGGAGAGGAAGGTGCTGCAATGAAGATCACGAAGAATCTGGTTCATATCGCCAACGACGTGGCTCTCGAGGCGGCTCAGACCGAAGATGCCCTGAAGGGCGCATTCGAGGCGGCCGGCTTGAAGGGATTCCCTGCCGAGCTCGACATCGCCGAGCGTACCGAAGAGCACGTGCAGATGGTCGCGCTCGACGACCTGCTCGGATTCGCCAAGGCGTCGGGCGCTGCCGCGGTGACCTACGACGTGACGTACTTCCCGCACGCCGACGAGGCCGAGGTGGCCCGCCAGGTCGCCCAGCTCGCCCGCGAGCTCGAGATCGACGAGGCCGTCATCCGCGAGCTGTGCGAGGCCCAGATCGCCGAGTACCTCGAGCTCGACGCGAAGCGCGACGCCGCCGCGCCCGTGCACAGCATCGTCGAGGCGTACGTGGGCGGCACGGCCTTCGCCTGGTACGGCATGAACGAGTACCCGCGCCTGCGTCGCATCATCCTGACCGAGCTTGCCAAGGGCGGTGCGAAGGCCAAGCGTGCTTTCGTCCTGCGTGCCAGCAAGGCTCAGGTCGACTTGCTCGAAGACTTCTAAGCCTTTCTGATTCATGCAGGCCGGGCCGCTTGGCCCGGCCTGCAGCTTTCCCGCATGGCGAAAGGCCATTCCCATCATGCGCGGGCGAATAGCGGATGGAGGGGGTCTGTGTCGCGGCCGATTGCCATGTCTTGTCACCTTTTCGTAACGCTTATGGTGACGAAAACGGCGTATAGTCATAATGCGTCGTTATTGGTTTCGCGGTTTGACCAGTCGAAACAGGCCGCTTAGGGGGCGGCGCTTCTGAATTCGCCGGGAGCGGGCTCCAAAGGAAGTGATTCTTTATGACGGACAATCCCGCCATGTCTCCTCAATCTCAGGAGATTCAGAACCATCCCAAAGACGAGCAGGGAAAAACGTTGAAGCGCGTCGTCGTTTCCTCGTTTTTGGGAAATTTCATCGAATGGTTCGACTACGCGAGCTATTCGTACTTCGCAACGGTCATCGCCTTGGTGTTCATGCCGCAGGGCGATCCTACGGTGGCACTTCTTGAGACGTTCGCCGTCTTTGCGCTCTCGTTCCTCATGCGTCCTGTGGGCGCGGTCTTCTGGGGGAACATGGGTGATAAAAAGGGTCGTAAATGGGCCCTTACCGCTTCGATCCTGTTGATGAGCGGTGCAACGTTCCTTATCGGCTGCCTGCCGACGTATGCCATGGTCGGCTTGCTGGCCCCGGTGCTCCTTCTTCTGCTGCGTATGGTGCAAAGCTTCTCCGCTTCGGGCGAATATGCAGGCGCGGCAACGTTTCTCGCCGAATACGCGCCCGCGAACAAGCGCGGCCTGTACTGCTCGGTCGTTCCCGCCTCGACGGCTACCGGCCTTCTGTGCGGTTCCATGTTCGCAACCGTCATGTACGCTGTATGCGGCCACGACTCCGCGTTCGTGACCGAATGGGGCTGGCGTATTCCGTTTTTGCTGGCGGGTCCGCTCGGCCTTATCACGCACTACATGCGCGAGCATCTGAGCGATTCTCCCGTATATGCGAAAATGCAGGCCGACCTCGATAAGAAGAAGGGCGGCCAGAAAAGCGCTCCGTTCATGCATCTCGTGAAGAAGTACCCCCGCGTTCTTCTCATCAGCTTCGGCGCATGCATGCTCAACGCCGTGGGCTTCTACGCGGTTCTCACGTATCTGCCCAACTACCTGATCGACACGGTGCACTACGATTCCGCCAAGGCGTCTATGATCACCACGATCTGCCTGGTGGTATACATCGCGTTCATCTTCTTCTCGGGCCACATCTCCGACAAGTTCGGCCGCAAGAAGATGCTGATTTCGGCATGCGTGGGCTTCGTCGTTCTCACGGTTCCGGCGTTCTATCTGCTCAATTCGCAGGATTTCCTGATTATTTTGGTCGTCGAGCTTGCGATGTGCTTCCTTCTGACCATCAACGACGGAACGCTTTCGAGCTATCTGACGGAAACGTTCCCGACCGATGTGCGCTACTCCGGCTTCGCATTGAGCTTCAATCTGGCCAATGCCTTGTTCGGCGGATCGGCGTCGTTCATCTCGATCGCCTTGATCGAGGCCACGGGCAACGCGATCGCTCCCGCGTGGTACATGGTGGTCATCTCGGCCATCGCTCTCGTGGCGATGATCATGTCCCACGAGCATTCGGGCAAAGACCTCTCCGAGATCGAGTAGCCCGTTCGTTTTCCGGGTATGCCGGATACGAAGCGCCGTGCCAAAGGGTGTCGGCCCGGTGCTCGCCGAACGATTCCGGAAAGCTTGTAGCGCCGTTCGTTCGGCGGCATATCTCGAATCAAGCGGTGATATGATTTGCCGTCGGTTCATTGCAGCGTCCGCGATTGGCGTGGGCGCTGCTTTTCTATGCCGTTTCGGGTTTCGTAAAACGGCAAGCCGTCCGCGGCGTTCTTTCCAGCAAGTTTCCGATACGAGGGGCTTTCAGGCGCGCTCCTCATGAATGCGAAGGTGTCGAAGCATGGCCATCAAGAAAACGGCCCAAGAGCCTAAATCCGTCAAAGCCCAGATAACAAGGGCATCGCTTATCGTGGCTGCGGCCGCGATCATGCAGGAGGAGGGACCGAACGCGGTGACCTATCGCAATGTCGCCAAGCGTGCGAATACGGCCGCCTCGTCGACTGGCTATTATTTCGCATCCATTTCCGATTTGCTCTACGAAGCGGGCGATTACAACATGCGCTCGTGGGCCCGCCGTGCGGAATCGGTGGCCGACCAGGCCGAAGAGATGGATGTCAAAAGCTGCCGCGAGCACGTTGTCGACCTGCTGCTCGCCGCATGCATGCCCGCCGAGGCAGGCACGGCGGCGCCGCACTACATGCAGCTGCTGGCCGCGTCCGAGTCTCATGCCGTCACGAAGGCGTATCGCGCCGGCCGCGCGCGCCTCGACACGGCGGTCGGGCGCATCATCGAGCGCGTGGGGCTTAAAGACGTCACGCCGCGCTTCGTGATCGCGCTTGTCGACGGCGCCGCCGTTTCGGCCGTGTCCGAGGGCGAGTCGGCTCACGAGCGTGCACGGGCGCTTCTTGCCGAGTGGGTGTTTCCCGTCATGCGGCGCGACGGCCTGATTGAAGAGGGCGAGGCTTCCCGGGCGTAAGCCGCCTTGACCGCCGGAAGTGCGGTTGCGGGCAGGATGACGGCGAGGCGGGTCGACGTCTCGTGCATCTTTCCCGCGCGCGATGCGAAAAGCGGAGCACGACGAAACGAAGGCCGGC
>USEZ01000172.1 GCA_900553775.1 uncultured Slackia sp.
CGACGCCAGGCTCATAAGAGCGGCTTTATAAAGCTCGGGATCCGCAATATCGGCATAGACCTTACGTGCCACCGCTTCAATATCGCGGCTGCCTATCTCGTCGGCGACGGCCCGTATCTCATCAAGGCGATGCCTGCGATGGGCAACGTAGTCGTCGAGGCGCGAAAGCGCATACGCCGCTCCCATCGCTTCACGATGTCCTGGAAGCACGACGGCCGCCTCGCCTTGCCCGATAAGAGATTGCAAGCGCGCCAGCGTTTTGAAGTAGTCGGCCAAATTGCCGCCCGGTACGGGTATCACAGACCAACCGCGCGAAAAAAAGATATCGCCGCTGATAAGCGCTGCATCGTCTTCAAGCAACAGCGCAATGGAGTCGGACGAATGGCCGGGAAGCATATACACCCGCGTTCCGACCCGTCCTTCGCAAAGGCCCAAACGCCCCTCGCAGCCAATGCCGTTTCCTCCCATAAGCAAACGCGCGCCATTCTTGCGCGCAAGCTCATCGGCTCCGGATACATGGTCAGGATGGGAATGGGTGACAACCACCTCCGCGATGCGCGCGCCGCGCGAACGCACGAACGCCTCGATCGCAGAAAGATGCTCGGAAGAATTGCATCCGGGATCGACGATGGCGCACGACGAAGCATCCTCCGGATGAATCACCCACGTATTCGTGCCTTCAAACGCTATCGGCGAAGGGTTGCGCGCCCGTATGCAAAACACGTCGTCGAGCACGCGATACGGAGTCTCGTACGCACATGCTTCGCCCTGGGGCGGAAACGGCAAAAGCCCGTCGCATACACCCGCCGCGCAATCGGCCGAACGGCTCCCTTCGAACCCTGCTTTAATCCCCCCGCTCGCCGCCCCGCTCATGGCAGCACGCATTCCAAGCGCATCTCGTCGCCTTCGCCCACAGGACGAAACATCACGCGATCGATCGGGGGCTCTTGCTCCATCAGGACATCGAGCGACCCTGCGCTCACGCATGATTTCAGATTGTACGCAGTGGGAGGAACCACGTGCAGACGTCCTGCGTCGCCCTCTTCGAGCACCCATTGGGGATCGACCCAGTCGGATAGCGTCGCTTCGCTCGTCATAAGGTGAGCCGTCTGACCTTGCGGAAGACGTGCGGCGAAAAAGAACGTATCGTAACGACGCGGCTGATATTCGGGCGTAGTCCAGCGCGAACGCGCATGAAGGAAATCGCTTCGCAGCTCGAGCCCGCACGAAGACAAAAGTTCGGAAAACGACAGCTCGTGCGCTTCGAGAGTTCGACGCGCATTGAGCCAGAATTCCGCATCTGTTACAGTCTCTATAGGGGATTCCCCATCGCGACTCGCAAGAAGCACGCCGCATTCCTCGAACAATTCCCGCGCAGCCGCCACGACGATAGAGCGGGCTACAGACGCATCGACGCCCAGGCGCTTCGCCCACATCTCAGGCGTAGGACCCGCCCAGGCAATTTCGCCGTCATCATCCACGCGCACGCTTCCGCCCGGAAAGACCACGGCATCGGGAACGAACTTCATCGTCTTGGCACGCTTCATCATGAACGTCTCGAAGCCGGAAGGGGCTTCCGTGCTTTCGCGCAATAACAGCACCGTCGCCGCAAGCTTTGCAATCACGGGCTCTTCCCGACTCGACCGGAATGCCTCGACCATAGCTCGCTGACCTGCGGCCGGAATGCGTATAACGGCTCCCGAATCGACCGGTATATCGGACAATTTGAACATGACCGCCCCTTTCACGATTTTCGCGTATAGAAAGAAGGGCGCCAGAGCGCCCTTCTTTATGGTGTCTATATCCGCATTGAACGGCGATTTAGAGAGTCCACAGGTAGTCGGGATCCTCGACACCCTTCTGGTACTCCTTGAGGATGCCGCGGCCGGCGATGTGAACCATGATTTCGACAGTGCCGCCGCCGATCTGGAAGCCACGGCAGTCGAGCATGAGGCGGGAGACGCGAGTCTCATCGGTGAAGCCGAGGCCGCCCATGAGCTGCAGGGCACGGGAGCAGACGTCGGTCAGCGCAGGAGCGCCATAGCGCTTCAGCAGAGCAGCATCGTTGTTGACCCAGATGCCGTTGTCGAGCTTCCAGCAAGTGCGATACAGGAAGTTACGGGTGTTGGTCAGAGCGATCTGCATCTCGCAGATGTGCTCCTGAACGAGCTGGAAGGTCTTGATGCCCTTGCCGAACTGCTCACGCTCGGAAACCCAAGCGCATGCATCCTCCATGGCAGCCTGAGCCTCGCCGAGAAGCTCGGCCAGAAGCACGCAGCGCTCCCACTCGAAGTTCTTCATGAGCTGCAGGAAGCCCTTGCCAGGAGTGCCCAGCGTCTGGTCGGCGTCGATGACGACGTTGTCGAAATGAACGCGAGCGAAAGGCATGATCTGCATGCCGATCTTGTTCAAGGGCTCGATGGTCACGCCCTCGGCGTCGGCAGGAACAAGGTACATGGACATGTTCTTGTTCTCGCGAGAAGGATCCTCGTCCTTGCACACGACGATGAAGCCGTCGGAGTGCTCGGCCTGGGTAACCCAGGTCTTGGTGCCGTTGATGACGACCTTGCCGTCATCGGTATGGGTGGCAAGGCAGGTCATGCCCTGGTTGTCGGAGCCGGCGCCCGGCTCGGAGATGGCGAGGCAGTACGGAGGATAACCGTTCTCCTTGTAGTAATCCATGGCATACTTGACCTGCTCGGGGGAGCCGAACTCGGCCATATCGAACATAATCAGCAGATTGGGAGCCATCGGGATGTTGCCGCCGGCATGGTTGAGCTCCTCGATGATCATGGCCATGGTCACATGATCGACGGCCTTTCCGCCGTGCTCCTCAGGCAGACCGTAGAGGCCCCAGCCGCTGTCAACCCAGGACTTGGCGACCTTGGGATCGATGCCGCGGTTCTTGTAACCGTTAGCGATGACTTCCTCGGTCAGGTTCTCTTTCGCCCACTCGCGAATGCCACGCTTGATGCGCTTCTGCTCTTCGGTCAATGCGAAATCCATCTGATTCCTCCTTCGTAGAAGATGCTATCTCTAGGCACTTCGTGCTAGAAACCTTGGTAAAAGCCCTCCCCGCCCCTGCAGGGAGGGCGAAAACCCATGTTTAGAGGGCCATGGCGGTGGTGAAGCCGCCCTTGACGGCCTCGAGGGTGCGATACACCTTGCCATCGGGCGTAACGGCATCGCCCAGAAGCTTGGCCTCGGGGAAGTCCTTCTTGATCTGGTCGTACAAATCGGTATTCTGCTGCACGCCCAGGCTCAGAAGAACGGTGTCGCACTCGATGAACTGCTCTTCGCCGGTCTCGATGTTGCGAACCTTCGCGCCCTTCTTGGTAACCTCGACCAGTTCGGTGGAGGGCATCAGTTTCACGCCTTCGCTCTTGAGCTTGCGAAGCTCGGGGTTCTTATCGATGATGCCGATGCCGTTGCCGAGCTTTTTGGCGGTATCGATAACGGTGACCTCGCGGTTGGAGTTCATGGCTCCTGCGGTCTCGAGGCCGGCGAAGCCGCCGCCCACGATCAACAGGCGCTTGCCCACAACGGCGGTGGGGCCGGATGCCATGTTCAGGCCGAGGCGCATGAAGCCGACGGTGCCGCCCTGCGCTTTGATTGCGGCGACGGCAGCCTTCCACAGCATGCCCT
>USEZ01000173.1 GCA_900553775.1 uncultured Slackia sp.
CTTTCCAAGCATCGCGCTACCGAGCAAGTTGATTTCCTGCTGGAACGCGAGTCCAGCCAAACCAAGGAGGACGATTACGTGGATATCAATCAGATTCGCGAGCTGGTGAAAGTCGTCGAAGAATCCGGCGTCGGCGAAATCACCGTCGAAGAGGAAGGCATGCGCATCAGCGTCCGCATGCCCGGTTCCGCCCCTGCCGCCTCTGCGGTCGCGGCTCCTGCCGCCGTTGCCGCCGCGGCTTCTGCGCCCGCGCCTGCCGCAGCGCCCGCGGCCGCCCCTTCTCGTCCCGCCAACTGGATCGAAGTCGCGGCGCCCATGGTCGGCACGTTCTACGCCGCTCCCGCGCCGGGCGAGCCTGCATTCGTGAAAGAAGGCGACGAAGTGGCGGCCGGCGAAACGCTGTGCATCGTCGAAGCCATGAAGCTCATGAACGAGATCGCGGCTCCCCAGATGGGCACGGTGCGCGAAGTGTGCCTGGAAGACGCCACGGCGGTCGAATTCGGCACCCCGCTGTTCTACATCGAGCCGCACGGCGCCGCCGATGCGGGCGAGGGGGAGTAGCGTGTTCAAGAAGATTCTCGTCGCCAACCGCGGAGAGGTGGCGTTGCGCATCATGCGCGCCGCCCGCGAGCTTGGCGTGAAAACGGTGGCGGTCTATTCCACCGCCGACAAAGACACGCTTCCTGTGCAATACGCCGACGAGGCGGTATGCATCGGGCCTGCGCCTGCCGGAAAGTCGTACCTGGTCATGTCGAACATCATCGCCGCTGCGGTCACCACGGGCTGCGAGGCGGTGCATCCCGGCTACGGCTTTTTGGCCGAAAACGCCGATTTCGCCCGCGCCTGCGCCGACAACGGCCTTGTGTTCATCGGTCCCGCTCCCGAGTGCATCGAGCGCATGGGCAACAAGGCGGCCGCCCGCGAGACCATGACGGCCTGCGGCGTGCCCACGGTGCCCGGCTCCGACGGTGTGGTGGAGAGCGTGGAAGACGCCCGCGCCTTCGCCGACGAAGTGGGCTATCCGGTGCTGATCAAGGCATCGGCGGGCGGCGGCGGCAAGGGCATGCGCGAGGTGCACGGCCCCGCCGAGCTCGAAAGCGCCTACACGGCCGCCAAGGCCGAGGCGGCGGCGGCGTTCGGCAACGACGACGTGTATCTCGAGAAGCTCGTGCTGCGTCCGCGCCATATCGAAATCCAGGTGCTCGCTGACGATTTCGGCAATCAGGTCGCCTTGTGCGAGCGCGACTGCTCTATTCAGCGTCGCCATCAGAAGCTTCTCGAAGAGGCTCCGTCTCCCGCGCTTGACGACGATTTGCGCGCGGCCATGGGCGAGGCGGCGGTCAAGGCGGTGCGTGCGGTCGATTACCGCAACGCCGGCACGATCGAATTCCTGCTTGATGAGAGCGGCGCGTTCTATTTCATGGAGATGAACACCCGCGTGCAGGTGGAGCATCCCGTGACCGAGCAGATCACGGGCACCGACATCATCAAAGAGCAGCTGCGCATCGCCGCAGGCGAGCCTATGGCCTGCGCCGCCCGCGCTCCGTTCACCCCGAACGGCCACGCGATCGAGTTCCGCATCAATGCCGAAGATCCCGAAAACGGCTTCCGTCCGTGCCCGGGAACCATCACGCGCTTCGATGTGCCGGGCGGCCCCGGCATCAGGGTCGAGTCCTATGTGACGGCCGGTTCGGTCATCTCGCCGTTCTACGATTCCATGGTGGCCAAGCTCATCGTTTGGGGCCAGGATCGCGACGAGGCCCTCGCGCGCGGCCGCCGCGCTCTTGCGGAGTTCAAAATCGAAGGCATCGCCACCACCATTCCGTTCCATCAGCGTGTGCTCGATGCTGAGATCTTCCAGCGCGGGCAAGCGCGTACCGATTTTCTGGAAGTGGCTTTCGGCGAGGCGTAAGCCTGCCGGGCTTTCCGGTCATCATGAAAAAGCGAAAGCGCCGCAGGGCTTGTGCCCGGCGGCGCTTTTCTCTAAGCGCGCGGCCCCTTTCGGCATTCGATGCCTTCGCGTGGGGACCGCATGGCGAAGTCAGTCGTTTTCGCGCGCCTGCGACGGGCTGTGCGGCGCGGCGGGAACATCGCCCACCGTGGGAATGCGCCAGCACATCAGCCAAAGCAGGAAAAGGGCCACGGCGGCAAGGATGCACCAAACAAGGGGCTTTCTGACCAGCAGCGCGCTCACTCCCATTACGGTATACGAGAGTCCCAGAATGTGGAGCTTGCGCTTGAAGGGGATGCCTCCCTGCTCCTTGAAGGGAATCACGTACGAGCGGTAGATGGCGGTCTGTTCGATCCAGGCGTGGCAGCGCGGCGAGCTTTTCGCGAAGAGGAACGTGGCAAGCAGAAGCAGCGGCGTGGTAGGCAGAACGGGAACGGCCACGCCGAGAAATCCCAGGGCGCAGGCCGCCCAAGCGCATACGAGCAGAAGGGGTCGTTTCACGGGGCTCCTTTTCGAAAGACGATGGCGGTCGAATTGCGCGCCATGATATCAGAGTTTTCCAGAAACGATGAGCGGTCTCGGTCGGCGATTTCACGGAAGCGCGTCTTTTCCGCTCCTGCAAGAAACCGATTGCCTTGCGAAGCGGTTGTGTCATAATGAAACGAACAAGCGTTCGAATGAATCGGCCGTTTATCCGTCGTCCGTCTTGCGAGGTGTGCCATGCTCGATGAACTCCATATTCAAAACGTCGCTTTGATCGCCGATGCGCGCTTCCTGCCTTCGGAGGGCTTGACGGTCATCACGGGCGAGTCGGGCTCGGGCAAAACGGCGCTTCTTTCGGCCGTCAAGCTGCTCATGGGCCAGCGTGCCGATGCCGCCACGGTCAGGGAGGGCCGGGCGGGCGCCCTCGTCGAAGGGCGCGTGTTTTCGGCGGATGCGCCTGACGGGCATATCGTCGTGCGCAAGGTGGGGTCCGACGGGCGCAGCCGCGCCATGCTCGACGGGGCCATGGCAACGGTGGGCCAGCTCGCCGGTATCGTGGGCGATTCCATCGATCTGTGCGGGCAGCACGAGCAGCAGCGTCTGCTGAAGCCTGCGAACCACCAGGGCATGCTCGATGCATGGGCGGGCGATGCCGTTTCGTGCGCGAAACGGGCTTATGAAGATGCGTTCGACCGCGCGCACGAGGCCGCCGTCGCCCTTGGGAAGGTGCAAGAGGCAGGGCGCGCAAGCTCCGCCCAGCTCGAGGAGGCGCGTTTCGTTTTACAGCGTATAGACGAGGTGAACCCCTCGCTGGAAGAATACGAAGAAATCATCGCCGATTTGCCGCGTGTCGAAAACGCCGAAGCCCTTGCCCAGGCGGGCGATGCGGCGTATAGGGGCCTTGCCGACGAACGCGGCGCCGTGTCGTCTTTGAACGAAGCCATCATGGGCATCGAGTCGATGCGCGCCGTCGACCCTTCGCTCGATTCGATATATGCGGCGCTCGTCGATGCGTCGTATGTGCTTGAAGATGCAGCGCGGGAGATGCGCGCTTATCGCGATTCCATCGAGCGTGATCCCGAGGCGCTGTTCCGATTGCAGGATAGGCTGGGGGCCATGCAGAGCCTTATGCGCTCCTACGGTCCGCGCATGGAAGACGTGATGGAACGGCGTGCCCAGGCGGCCGATTTGATTGCGGCGGTAGACGATT
>USEZ01000174.1 GCA_900553775.1 uncultured Slackia sp.
CGATGATATTGCGGGAAACAATGCCTGGTCGACGTGGTGGATCGCCCTCGTAGGTGCCCTGGGATCGGGCTTCTTCGCGTGGGCCGTCAGCGCCCTCGGTGCGCGTGGCCGCGCCGCTTGCGGGCCATGCTTCCTGACGGGGCTGCGGCATGCGGGCTTGTCGCGGGGCGCGCGCTCGCAGCCGCGACTTCGTCGACGATTCGTCACAATCGCGTTGATTGTTGTTGATGGTAAGTTGAGATTCGATCCTTAGACTTTTCAACGTCGGAAATTCCCGAGCGTCGTTTCGAGCTGTATCGGGCGCGTCGGGGCCGAGGCGTTGAGAGGTGTATCGCAATGAAGAGGATCGAAATGAAGAAGCATCATGTCGTGGCCCTGGCGGCCACGCTTGCCGTCGTCTGCGCGCTCGGCGCCGCAGCGATCGCGTACGGTCCCGAGCTGTTCGCCTTTTTCGCCGACGGTTCGCGCCTGCAGGCATGGGTGGATGCCCAGGGCGCCTTCGCCCCGGTTGCCATGGTGGCGCTGATCACGGTTCAGATCGTGGTGGCGGTTTTGCCGGGCGAACCGCTCGAATTGGGCGCCGGCTACGCGTTCGGCTTTTGGGAGGGAACGGCGCTGTGCCTGGTGGCGGGCTTGATCGGCGCTATCATCGTGGTTGCGCTGGTGCGCACGCTCGGCATGCGGGCGATCGAGCTGTTCTTCCCGCGCGAGAAGATCGACTCGATGAAGTGGCTGCAGGATTCCGCCCGCTTCGAGCTGCTCATGTTTCTGTGCTTTCTGATTCCCGGTACCCCCAAAGACATCATGACCTATATCGCCGGTTTGACGAAATGCCCTTTGTGGCGCATCGCGCTGATTGCCACGGTGGGCCGCATTCCTTCGATCGTGTCGTCCACCATGGCGGCGGGCTTCGCCGCCGAGGGCAACTGGATGGCGACGGCTGCGGTCGTGGCGTTGACGGTCGTTTTCGTCATCGCGGGCGTGGGCGTCTACGCGCTGATCATGCGTCGTGCGCGTAAGCGCGAACGCATGGCCGACCAGGGGTCTTGCGCAGGCTCCGTCGTACGGTGCGAAAGCGAGCAGCGTTTGGCGGCATAGGCCGGCCTGAAGTTCGGCCGATTCGCGCATAGCGAAAGGCGCCGCCCCGATATCGCGATCACGCGGTCGGGGCGGCGCCTTTTCGTGCCGATGGCTTCTTGCGCGGCGGTTTCGTTTCGGATGCGCGCGCGTCGCGAAGCCGCGGCGCGCTTCAGCGCCGTTCGTCGGCTTCGGCCGCCCGCTGCATGGCGTAGCGGATGACTTCGGAGCGATTGACGGTTCCCACGATCTTCCCGTCGCGCATCACGGGCGCTTTCTTAAGGCGGTGTTGCGCGAGAAGCGTGCAGACCTGCTCGAGCGTGGCGTCGTACTCGATCGTCACCGCCCCGCGCGTCGCGACCGACTTCACGGGCAGGGCCATCAGTTCGCGAAGCCTGTCGTCGAGGCCTGTCTGGTCGGCCAGTGCGATCAGCGAGTAGCCGTTCGTGATCAAGGGGTGCTGTTCGACCAGGTAGCGCATGACGTCGCCGTCGGAAAGAAAGCCCGTCGCCCGCCCGCGTGCATCCGCGACGGGCATGCCGCCGACGCGCTTGTCGGCGAAAGCCTGCATGGCGCATGCGACGGAATCGTCTTCGCGCAGGATGTACGGATCGTCTTGCATGATGGCGGCAAGGGCGCCGCCCGCCGCGTCGCGCGACGCCGTGTTTTCCTGCGATTCCGATGCCGCCCGTTTCTTCGCGGCGAGCGCATAGAGAAGCGCCGTGATAAAGCCGACGCCGGCAACCGCTGCGGCCACCGCCATGGCGGCGCCGAAGCCTTCGGCGCAGGCGAGTCGTTCGGATGCCTGCGCTGCCAGGGCCTTGTCCTGGACCGAGGACATGATGCCCGTGTACAGCGACGGCCCGATGCATGCGGCGATCTGCACGAACGTGGTGGAAAGCGCCACGCCGAAGGGATGCTGGTCGGGCGGCAGCGTGCGCAGGCCCGCCGTCTGCGACGGCGAGAAGATCAGGCCCACGCCCACGTAGGTCACGATCGACCCGACGAGCATGGCTGCAATCGAAAGCCCCGGAGCGCTGACGGCGACCACGACGAAGCCTGCTGCCACCACCGCGAAACCGAAGGGGAGCAGCGGCCATTCGCCGCGTTTGTCCATGATGCGTCCGGCGATCAGGGTCACGAAGGTGTTGGCAAGAACGGGCACGAGCATGACGACGCCTGCGAAAAACGCCGTGGTGGCAAGCGCTCCTTCGAAATACAGCGGCAGAAGCACGCTCATCGAGAACGTGGACATCATGGCAACGGTGGCCAGCAGCAGCGTGGGCCAGAAGCGGATGCTGCGCGCGGGGGAGAGGTCGATCAGCGGATGGGCGCACGTGAGCTGGCGGACGACGAACACGGCGAAGCCGACGATCGCGGCGAAAAGCGAAACCAACGCGGCGAGCGTATCGATCGTAAGCTCGGCAAGGCCGAACGATAGGGCGAACAGCGCCGCGCCCGAAAGCGCGACCGAGAAAAGGTCGAGGTGCGCGTCTTCGGTTTCGAGGTTTTTCACGAAGAAGGCGCCGAGCACGGCGAGCGCGGCCATGGCGACGGCCGGCACGACGAAGACGCTATGCCATCCGAAGGCGGTCACGATGCCGCCGCAGACTACGGGCGCGAATGCGGGCCCGAATGTGATGGTGCAGCTTCCGATGGACATGTAGGTGCCGAGCTTGTTTTTCGGCGTGACGGCGAGCACGGTGTTCATCATAAGGGGGATGAAGATGCCCGTGCCCACGGCCTGCACAAGGCGTGCGGCAAGCAAAAAGCCGTAATTCGGCGCGAACAGCCCCATGAGCGATCCTGCGAAGCTCAAGCCTGCGGCCGAGAAGAACAACGTGCGCAGCTTGAAGCGGCGGTAGAGAAAGGCCATGCAGGTCACCGCCACGGTGGCCACGATCATGTAGCCGGTGACGAGCCATTGCGCGGCGATCGAGTCGATGCCGTAATCGGCCATGATCGACATGAGGGCCATGTTGACGAGGTTTTCGTTGAATCCTGCCAGGAATGCTCCGCCATAGAGCACGCCGAGCAGCATGACGAGGGATTTCCCCTGCATGAAGCGTCCTTTCCGTCGGAATGCGTGAAACGCCAAGACGCCTGTCGAGGGTAAGCCTTGGTCGGCAGCCTAGACTTACGTTGGAAAACCGCATGCTGCGAGCGGTATTGTAGCGAAGAGCGCGCCGCGCCTGTAAGCGAAGACCACGAAAGCTTCACAGAGCAACGTTCGAGGCCCTGCTGCCTATGGCGGACAGGGCCTCGACGGAGGTTATGGCGGAGAAGAGGGGGCAAGGCGGTCGGGCAAGGGGGTGGACCCGACCGTCTGCCGTCGGAAAAGCGAATCGTGGTCGAAGGGCGAGAGGCGGGCGTGTCACGGTGATACCGCCTGTTTCGAGAAGACGTCGACGGAATGCGGTTCCGCCCGCCGGCTCGATCGCCCTTTGTGTTAACCACAGGCAACTTTATACAGGCAGCCGCAGGAAAGGTCAAGGAGTTTTTTGAAATTCGTCAGTAATCTGATGAAAAAAGTAGGAATTATGAAGATGCGCCGTTTGGGCTGCG
>USEZ01000175.1 GCA_900553775.1 uncultured Slackia sp.
CCAAAAGGCCGGCCCTGGAATTTCTCCAGGGCCGGCCTTTTGGTTTTCGCTCGCGTGCGCGCTGCACTTCGGGCAGTGCCAGCGCCTTATCCCTGCCTTCGTCGTCTCATTGCCTTTCATCTTTGCGCCGCAAATCGCGCAATTCGGGTCATTCGCGCCCGTTTCCCGTCTTCCGGCAGCTTTCTACGAGAAAAAGCTTGCCCGACCAGGCGTACCGAGTGAAATCGGACACGCTTTTCGAAGCTTGGCCCAGGAAACCGCGCCGCCGCCCTTCTCGGGCGGTTGACAAGGTAGCTAGCGCTTAATCTGCGAAAGCACGAACGCGCTCACCTCGTCGGCGGCGCGACCCGCCTGCGCGATCAGCGCATCGCATTCCTCTTCGAGCGTGCGCGCCTTTTCGCAATCGTCCATCAGGCTCGTGTTGATATACACGTTCAACGATGCGGCTTCGAGCGACGCCTTGGCAAGGATGGCGGCCGCTCCTGCGTCGGAAAGCGCAAGATGCGAACCGTTGTGCGCCACGTATGCGTCCGTTTCGATCACGCGGGCGCATACGCGCATGATGCGCATGGGCACGTCGCAGGCGCCGTCGAGCGCGCGCTGCTCCGCCGCATGACGCGCGGCCTGCTGTTCCTCGGTTTCCTTCGGCATCTTCCAGGCATCCGCAAGCGCGGCGAACGCCTCGGCATCGGCATCGATCAAGGCGAGCAGCTCGGCGCGGCATGCATCGAAGGAGGCCAGCGCCTCTTTCAGCTCGGCATCGCGGTCGAGGAACTTCTTCTTTCCGATGGTCAGATGCGCGACCATGGAGCCGAGTCCCGCTGCGAGCGCCCCTGCATAAGCGGACGCGCCGCCGCCGCCCGGCACGGGCGCCTTGCTGGCAAGCGCATCGGTGAACGTCGTGTCGACCATGAGAATCTCCTTTTTCGTTCGATTTCGAGCCCCTCAGGGCATTTTTATTCGGCTATGCCGCAAAAAACGGGAAAGGATGCGCGTCTTTCGGCTCTTGCGCCTCCTGAAATTTGCATTTCCCCAGGTCGCGGAAAACCGACGTGCAGCCGTTTGCGGCATACCCGCACATTTCCGGACCGGCAGGCGAATTTCGTCGCACGCGAAAGGCGGGCAGGCGAATTTCGCGACAATGCGGCAACAAAAAAACGGCGGCTGCATATGCAGCCGCCGCATACCAGCGTATTGCGCGCTCATTCGAGCGGTAATCCGACGCGCCGGCGAAAGCCGGACCGACGCCGAAGGCGCCGACGTGCGGCGCGCGCAAAACCCGCGCAGGCCGGCCGGTCGACATGGACGCGCCGTGGAAAACGCCCGTGATGCGGCCGGTTTCGTCGACGTCGATGTTTTCGGCCGCGGGCTTTTTCGGCAGGCCGGGCATGGTCATGATGTTGCCCGTCAACGCCACCACGAACCCGGCGCCTGCAGAAACCTTCACATTGCGCACCGTGATGCGGAAATCGCGCGGCGCCCCGAGCTTGGTCTGGTCGTCGGAGAAGCTGTACTGGGTTTTCGCCATGCACACCGGCATGCCGCCGAAGCCCAGGCCCTCGAGCTGCTTGATTTCTTTTTTCGCGGCAGGAGTGAAATCGACGCCGTCGGCGCGATAGACGCGCTTGGCGATCGCTTCGATCTTCTCGGCGAGGCCAGCTTCGTCTTCATAGCAGAATTCGAACTCGTTGGGCTCCTCGCACAGACGCACGACCTCTTCGGCCAACGCCTTGCCGCCCTCGCCGCCCTTGGCCCACACTTCGGACAGGGCCACGTTCACGCCGAGCTCCTTGCACTTCGCCTCTACCAGGTCGAGCTCGGCCTTGGTGTCGGTCGGGAAGGCGTTGATGGCCACCACGCACGGCAGCTTATAGACCTGCGTGATGTTTTCCACGTGCTGCAGCAGGTTGGGAAGGCCGGCTTCGAGCGCTTCGAGGTTTTCTTCGTTGAGCTCGGCTTTCGGCACGCCGCCGTGGTTTTTGAGGGCGCGCACCGTGGCCACCACGACCACCGCGTCGGGCTTGAGGCCCGCCAGGCGGCACTTGATGTCGAGGAACTTCTCGGCACCCAGATCGGCGCCGAAGCCCGCCTCGGTGATGCAGTAATCGCCGAGCGCCATGGCCATATTGGTGGCCATGATGGAGTTGCAGCCGTGCGCGATGTTGGCGAAAGGACCGCCGTGCACGAATGCCGGCGTGCCTTCGAGCGTCTGAACCAGGTTGGGCTTGAGGGCGTCTTTCAAAAGCGCGCACATGGCGCCCTGCGCATTGAGCTGGCCTGCGGTGATGGGCTGGTCGTCGCGCGTGTAGCCCACGACGATGCGGGCCAGGCGCTCTTTGAGGTCGGTGATGCTGGTTGCCAGGCAGAAGATGGCCATGATTTCGGACGCCACGGTGATGTCGAAGCCGTCTTCGCGCGGCACGCCGCACACTTTGCCGCCGATGCCGCACACGATGTTGCGCAGCTGACGGTCGTTCATGTCGACCACGCGCTTCCAGGTGATGCGGCGCACGTCGAAGCCGAGCGCGTTGCCCTGGTGGATGTGGTTGTCGATCATGGCGGCGAGCAGGTTGTTGGCCGCGCCGATCGCGTGGAAATCGCCCGTGAAGTGCAAGTTTATGTCTTCCATCGGAACGACCTGGGCGTATCCGCCGCCGGCCGCGCCGCCCTTGATGCCGAACACCGGCCCGAGCGAAGGCTCGCGCAACGCGACGACCACGTTTTTGCCGATCTTGCGCATGCCGTCGGCCAGACCCACCGTGGTGGTGGTTTTGCCTTCGCCCGCAGGCGTGGGATTGATGGCGGTCACCAGGACCAGCTTGCCGGGCGTATGCGGCTCGTCGAGCAGCAGGTTGTAGTCGACTTTCGCTTTGTAGCTCCCGTACAGCTCCAGGTATTTCTCGGGAACGCCGGCACGCTCCGCGATCGCGGAGATATGCTCGGGGGTGACGGACTGGGCAATTTCAATGTCTGACAACACGTCGGGCCCTTCCTTCCTGCTCGATGAGTTTTTCGGATGCGGCCATTCTACTCGCCCGAAACGCACGCGGGAGCAGACTTTGTCGAACGCCCCCATCCTCTCCGGAACCGGCACGATCGGGCGGCGCGCGGTGGAAGAAACAAGGACGAAGCGCGACGTTTCGTCATAAGGCGCGCGCGTGCTTTCCTGCAAAACGGCAACGCCTGCGCAACATGCGAGCAACTCTTCCACCCCGGCAAAGGCGCGCTTCGCACGCGTGCTATGATGAATCGGGTCGGCCCGGCAACGGTTCGCATACGCGACATCGACGCCGGGAAAACGAAACGGCGGCGGAACGTCCGCGCTGCATCCGAAGCGCTTCCACGCCGTCGCGCGACCGGCAAAACGTCGGACCCTCCCGCCTCCTTGCGGCCGCACGCCGCATGGGAAGCGGACGCGAACATGCGCGAGATACGGCGCCCGACC
Source organism: uncultured Slackia sp. (assembly GCA_900553775.1). Classification (GTDB taxonomy): domain Bacteria; phylum Actinomycetota; class Coriobacteriia; order Coriobacteriales; family Eggerthellaceae; genus Slackia. The sequence goes on from USEZ01000175.1 coordinate 3,446, forward strand.
TGCACGATGCCGCCCCTGCACGGCGGCAAGACCTCGAACGAAAGGGTCGCCATGAGCGAAGAGGCAGAATCCATCCTGGTCGTCGACGACGAGCAGTCCATCACCGATTTCGTCTCCTACAGCCTTATGAAAGAGGGCTTCAAGGTAGACGTGGCCGGCAACGGCGAGGCGGGCCTCGAAGCCGCCATGCGCAA
>USEZ01000176.1 GCA_900553775.1 uncultured Slackia sp.
GGAGGTTTGCGGGTCATTCCGCTCCGCTCTCTCCCCCGGTGCGGCTGTATGCCGCAAAAAATCGCCGGAGGGTGCGTCTTACTTCTAGGATACGCCATGCTCACGCGGCCGAAACCGCGCTTACGTGGATCCTTTCGACCGCATCTGCCATGGACTGAGGGGCGAAACGCCCCCGCAACTACAGACCCGAAAGAAGGCCGGGGGTAAGTTTAGCAGATTTGCACGCCGCGACATGGCCCTTGCGCGAAGACCGCGAGAACCGCAAAAAGGGACGGAGGAAAGCGCGCTGCGATCCGGAAACCTCCGGCATGCGATCAAGCCGGCGCGGCGATATCGCACGAACGCGACGCAGGCCCAATCGCTACCATGGCGCAGAAGAATCGGCGCGAAGGGAGGGAGGCGATGACTTCGTTTCTCGTGCAGGCGGTATGCGAGACGCTTTGGCCGACACGGTGCGTTCTCTGCGACGCGCACGGAACGCTTCTTTGCGACGCGTGCGCGTCGCGTCTTCGCTACATCGACTTCTATCAAGCGTGCCCTTCGTGCGGATCGCCCTGGGGGCGCATCCAGTGCGATGCCTGCAACGACGTGGCGCGCGAGCACAAGCCTCTCGCGAAGCCGTGCATAAGCTGCCTGGAATACGACGGAGCGGCCGCAACGATCGTGAAATCCTATAAAGACAAAGGCGAACAGCGGCTTGCGGCCGTCATGGCGCGCATGATGGCGAAGACGATTCCCCCGTCATGGCTTTCATGGGCGCAGTGCGTCTCGTTCGTCCCCGCGACGCGCGCCGCCGTCAGGCGAAGGGGGTTCGACCACATCGAAACGCTCGCACGCCTCCTTGGCGCAGAAACGAAGCTTCCCTGCATCGGCCTGGTCGAGCAGGCATGCACGCAAGACCAGCGGACGCTTGGCAGGCGCGAGCGCCTTGAAAACACCACGGGGCGTTTTCGCGCGCCGCGCGCCGCCGGATTCGAGCGCGTCTTGCTCGTCGACGACGTCATGACCACAGGCGCCACGCTCGCCGCCGCTCAGGAGGCGCTTTCGAGACAGCAATGCGCCTCGCGGCTCGCCACCTTCGCGCGCGTTTGAATCTGAGAAAATCCGACATGAACGGCAACGAATCCTCAACGAAACGCGCCGCCGTCGGTCGTTTTCAGCTTCAATCGACGCATCGGAGGCGATACCGAATCGTCCCGAAATTCGGCGTTGATGCATTTTATGTCTGCTTGCCCCAAGCAGGTGGTGCATGCCGGATCGTTGACTCTATAATTTTGAAAGTTTTGTTCAAAGTAGGGCGAAAGGCAGCGACCTCGTGTTAGACCAGTTTCTCTCGCAGCTCACGGTCGTCGACATCTTCAATACCGGCGTCTTTCTGGCGTTCGCGATCTGCTATGTATACCAATTCTTCTACATCTTCACCGTTTTGACGAAAAAGCCCCCGAAGCAGGAAGCGCGGCGCAACCATCGCTATGCGGTCATGGTATCGGCGCGCAACGAGATAGCGGTCATCGGGGACCTCATCCACAGCATCCGCATGCAGAACTACCCGCAGGAGCTCATCGATATCTTCGTCATCGCCGACAACTGCACCGACGATACGGCCCGCGTTGCACGCGAGGCGGGGGCGACCGATGTGTTCGAACGCTTCAACAAAGACCTCATCGGCAAAGGATACGCGCTCGATTTCGGATACAAGCGCATCCAGGAGCTTTACGGCGAAAACGGCTACGAGGCGTATTTCGTCTTCGACGCCGACAATGTGCTCGACGGAAACTATTTCCGCGAGATGAACAAGGTCTTCGACGGCGGCGCGATCGCCTCGACAAGCTACCGCAATTCGAAAAACTACGGCAGCAATTGGATTTCCGCAGGATACGCCGTATGGTTTTTGCGCGAGGCGAAGTATCTCAGCCAGGCGCGTCTGACGCTCAACACCAGCTGCGCCATCTCGGGAACCGGCTTTTTCATAGCGGCCGACGTGCTCGCCCGTCACGGCGGGTGGAAATGGCACCTTTTGACCGAGGACATCGAATTCTCCGCGCAGACCATCACCGAGGGCGGACGCATCAGCTACTGCCCCACCGCCATGCTCTACGACGAGCAGCCCGTGACGTTCAAAGACTCCTGGAATCAGCGTTTCCGCTGGGCGAAAGGGTTCTACCAGGTGTTCGCCCACTACGCCTGGGGCCTGCTCAAAGGCATCTTCACCAATAAGAAGGGCGCGCGATTCGCATGCTACGACATGCTCATGACCATCGCCCCCGCCATGCTTTTGACCATCATCACCATCGGTTTCAACGGCACGATCGCCGTGCTTGCCCTGCTCGGCTATATATCGGCAGGCTCGATGCTCATGAGCGCGCTTTCCTGCATGTTCTTCTGCCTGTTCAACTACTGCCTGTTCATGTTCATCCTCGGCGCTTTGACGACATTCACCGAATGGGACAACATCCATTCCACGCCGGGCAAAAAGATCGGATACCTTTTCACGTTCCCGTTCTTCATGCTGACCTACATCCCCATCGCCTTGGTCGCTTTGGTCAAGAAGGCGAAATGGAAGCCTATCAGTCACACGATTTCGGTCGATGTCGAAAAGATGAGCAAAGCCAACCAGAAATAGCCGCGAGTCCGCCATTCGCAATGAAACCTTGCCGACAAATGCGGCGTCGCGTCGTTGCGCTATGATGGATGGCGCGGTTCGATTCGGCCGCACCATCCGCCGACAGGAGTTCTTATGCCCGCCATGCTCGCCGCGCGTCTTTCGCGCATCGTCCCGCTGCTCGCAATCCTTGCCATCATCGCCGCCGCGATCTACGTCTTCGTATCGTGGCGCTCGACGCCCGCCCGCGCGAAAGAAGTGCTTATCAAGGTCTTCGTCGTCCTCAATGCGGGCCTTTCGGCGTTTTTCCTTCTCGCCACCCTGTACGCATGGCTGGAAGGCAACGCTTTCGTCGCCGACTTCTTCATCACATGCTTGGCCACGACGGTCGTCTTGCTGGGAGTCACCCTGCTATGTCGACGCGCGTTCCTCAAGCATAATCCCAACTACCGCTGGCGCATCACGGACAAGGCCGAAACGAAACGTCGCGGCAGACGCTGAAAAATCGCAGCGGCCTCGATCGCCAAGGGCGATCGGCGCATCGCAGCGCGACTTTCGCCAAGAATGCCCGAGGTTTTCGACATCGGTATGATAGAATAGTGCGGCTTTTGCAATGCCGGTGTGGCGCAACGGTAGCGCAACTGATTTGTAATCAGTGGGTTGCGGGTTCGATTCCTGTCACCGGCTCCAGCATGTTCGCGGGCCCGATATCCTATCGATATCGGGCCCGCTTCGTATTCGAGAAGACCTCGCGGCAATCGGCGCAGACAGCCAGACTCCCCTCGCATGCGAACGCCGAGAGACGCCGGCAAAAACGGTGCCGGGGATCGATAGAAATCCTTGGGAGGCGACAATGCCTCTAGCTCATCTCGCCGAAAAGCGAAGGC
>USEZ01000177.1 GCA_900553775.1 uncultured Slackia sp.
AGCGCGATGTTGCCGAGATCCGCTTCGCGGATGCGGTCTTCGAGCGGGCCTGTTCCCGCCATCACGAGCATCACAGACACGCCGCGCGCATCGAGCAGGCGCATCGCCTCGAGCAGCGCGTCGACCCCTTTCTCAGGAATGAAACGGCCGACGAACGACACGAGCAAGACGTCGGACGGCACGCGGAACTCGGCGCGAAACGAGCGGCCCGACGACGAGACGCGAAAGGCATCGGCGTCGATCGCGTTGCTCAGCACGCCTTTCCCCTGTATGCCGAAGGTGGAAAGCCAGGAAAGCCCCTTGCTCGACACCGCGTAGAAATCGGGGCGGTAGCGTTTGACGCGCGCCGTAATGAGATGCTCGTATGCCACGACGGCCTTATCGAGCGCAGCGCTTCCGAAGGTGAGATAGGCCGATCCGTGCTCGACGAGCACCGCCGTCAAGCCCTGGCGCTTCGCAAGGCGAAGCCCGAGAAGCGAATGCAGATAAAAACGCGTGTTCACGAGCACGCCGTCGTAGCGCTGCGATTCGACATCCCGCCAAAGGCGCTTGAACGCGGCGTTTCGGCGCGCGACGGGCAGACGCCCTCCCACCAAAGAAAAACTCGGCAGGCGCACGACGCGCACACCATCGGGGCGCGTTTCGCACCCCGCAGGCGCCGACACGTCGGTCGTGACCACGGTGATATCGAATCCCTGGCGCGTGAGCTCGCGCGCCAGGTTGTCGGTGTATTTCTCCACCCCGCCGATGCCCGGAAGGAACTGGGCGGAAAAGATGGCGAATCGCTTCGGGGCGCTCACGAAACGTCACCTCCCGCATGCCAGACGCTGCCGTCTCCGAAATCGAGGAATTCCGGCAGATGGGTACGGCGGTCTTCGGGATCGGGAATCGTGCGCCAATCGCCGTACATATTGCTCAGGTAGGTTTCGGGATGCGCGGCGATAGGCAGCTCGTGCCCGCAAAACGACGCCGTCGTCGGAGGCACCAGGTCGCAGACGCGACACGGATTCATGGACGTCCACGACAAGATGATGCGCTCGTCGGAAGCATCGCCTGCGAACGAACGGGCGCGCTCGAAGCGCCGCTTGATGGCCGCACGGCTCGTCAGGGCGCGTGCCGCATAGTGGGCCGCACGGCATCCCAGACGCTCGATGCCGCCGAGCGCGCCTTTATGCGGCACGGTGATCGTCTTGGCGTGATACAGATACGAGACCGACTGCCAGATGCGCGCCGTCTTCAGCTGGCGGGCGCGCTCGGCGGCATCGGCCGCCAGCGCATCGTAAGGGAACACGTCCACGAAAATAGCCTGGTCGCAACCCGCTTCGGCCGTTTCCTTCGTCTGAAAGGCCGTGCCGTCCTTATAGACTTTGGCGAACATGCCCGCGAACGCCTCGTTGTTGTCGAAGGTTTGCAGCGAATAGCCGGGCGCAAGCCCGTCGCGTGCGACCTCCACGAATCGGTCGTAATCGGCGCGCATCATGCCGATGTCGATATCGTCGTCCCACGGAATGAAGCCTCCGTGGCGCACGGCCCCGAGGGCGGTGCCCGAATCCATGAACCATTCGATGCCGTGCTCTTCGCAGAATCGCGCGATCATGAGCAGGATATCGAGTTCGGTTTCCTGAAGCCTTTTCAGCGCTTCGGCGTCGTTCATATCGTTCCTTTCACGCGCATGATCGCCGCATGCGGGCCGCACCGACGTATCGGGTGCGCAAGCGCGCTTCGTTGCCTGTTGTTTTTATTCTTATACGCCATTTTCACAGCCTTGGCCTATCATAGACCCTTCATGACAGAAATACCGCGCATGCCCGCATGCCGTTTCCAGGAGGCCTCGTGAAAAGACCGCTGTCCGCCGACGAGATCAAGGAAAAAGAACTCGCCATCCTTCTCGAACTCGACCGCATCTGCACCGAGCACGGTCTGACGTATCTGCTCGCCTACGGAACGTGCCTGGGCGCCATACGGCATGGCGGGTTCATCCCGTGGGACGACGACGTCGACGTGTTCATGCCGCGCGAAGATTACGAAAAGCTCTATACCCTGTTCGAACAAGGCATCGAAAGCCCTTACCGCTTGGTTTCCCATCGCGACGCGAGCTCGCTGTACCAGTTCTTCAAACTCGTCGACCCCGACACGGAGGCCTATGAGACGTTCGTGGGAAAAAAGCACCCCATCGGGCTGTGGGTCGACATCTTCCCGCTCGAACGCGTGGACCCCTCGTCGCAGCATTTCAAGCCGTTGCTGAAAAAACACGCACGCACCGGCCTGAAGCGAAGCTTCGCCGTCGCCGACCCCTCCGTGGCGTCGACAGCCGCCATCAAGCTCGTCAAGAAAATCGTCTGCCCCATCGCCCGGGCTCTCTTCGACGTGTCCGACCTGAATAAGAAGCTTGAAGCCGACGCTTTGGCGCTTCCGAGCGTAACGGGCGTGGACGCCTCCGAGCCGATCGAGCAAGGATGGGTATGCGACCTGCTCGGCGACGCCTGCGTAATCGACGCGTCGCTTCTGTTCCCTGTGCGCAAGACCCTGTTCGAGGGACACGAGCTGCCCGTCGCCCGCCGGGCGGAAGACTACCTTGAAATCACCTACGGCGACTGGCACGTCCTTCCCTCCGAAGACCAGCGCCACCTGCACTTTCCCGAAGCATACGCCATCGAAGAGGAGTAGCGCGTGAGCGAAATGCACCAAGAAGCCCCTCGCGAACTCTCTCTCAAGGCGAATATGCTATGGAACTCCATCGGTTCGATGTTCTATCTGGGATGCCAATGGCTCATCACCGTGCTCGTCGTGCGCCTTTCCGCAGGATTCGATGCCGCAGGCCTGCTTTCGCTCGCCATGTCGGTCGTCGGCATCTTCGGCACCTTCGCCAACTACAAAATGGGAACCTACCAGATCTCGGACATCTGCCGCGAGAACACCCTGGCGGAATACCTCGCGTTCCGATGCGTCACGCTCGGGCTCTCTTTTATCGCCTGCATCGTTTATGCCCTGGCCACGTGCCCGCCGCATGCCATTGCAACCGTTGCGCTGTTTTTCGTCTACAAAGGCGTGGGGCTGCTGATCGACATCCTGCACGGAACCGACCAGCAGCATCGGCGCATGGACTACATCGGCAAGTCCTTCATCCTGCAAGGCATCGTATCGATCGTCGCGTTTTCCGCCGTGTTCTACCCTACGCAAGACCTCAATATGGCCATTATCGCCATGACGGCCGGCGTGCTGATCGTGTTCGCGGGATTCGACATGCGCAAGACGCGCACATTCGAGCCGATCGCACTGCACCTCACGCGCAAGAAGGCCTTCTTCTTTCTGAAAACGTCGCTTCCCGCCGTCATCGCATCGGTGGCTGCAAGCGCGATCTTCACCATTCCCAAGCAATACCTCGCCCTCGTCGGCGGCGATGCGGCGCTCGGCCTACTTCATGACAAAGGAAAGGAACGGGCGGCATTCCAGCAATAC
>USEZ01000178.1 GCA_900553775.1 uncultured Slackia sp.
TGGCTGCGCGGGCCGCTCGGTATTCCGGTCGTTGCGGATGGAAGGCGCGGATACGAGAAATCGCTAGTCGCGTTTCTCGCCGCGCATGCGGGCCGCTTCGCTTTCGCGCTCGACGCGATAGACTTCGAGCTCCCACATCTTGCGATGGCTTTTCGCCACGGTGTCGAGGATGGCTCCTGCGGTGACCGACAATGCGCCGCAGGAGACAAGCCCCGTGGCAAGCAGAGGGGAATTTCGGCACGAGCCCCGTCTGGAAGAACTCGATCACCACGGGCACTCCCACGACCAGCCCGAGAGCGAAGAACAGAAGCGCGATCCAGCCGAAAAACGCGAACGGCTTGCATTCGCGGAACAGCGACGCGATCGCCATGAGCACCTTCGCGCCGTCTTCGAATGTAGACAGCTTGCTCTCGCTTCCTTCAGGGCGGTCGCGATACTCGATCGGCACGTCCACGATGCGCCAACGCTTGTCCACCGCATGGATGGAAAGCTCGGTTTCGATCTGGAAGCCCGCCGAGAGCACCGGCATGGTCTTCACGAACGTGCGATTGAAGGCGCGGTATCCCGTCATCACGTCGTCGAAGGCATAGCCGTAGATGAATTTGATGAGCCAGCGCACCAGATCGTTGCCGAAGCCGTGAAAGGCCCGGTCGTTTTCCTCGCCGTAGCTTCCGTTGGAAAGGCGGTCGCCAACGGTCATGTCCGCTTCGTCGTTTTCAAGCGGGGCGAGCAGGGCGCGGGAGGCTTCCGCGGGATAGGTGTCGTCGCCGTCCACCATGATGTAGTAATCGGCTTCGATGTCGCGAAACATCTGGCGCACCACGTTGCCTTTGCCCTGGCGCGGCTCGCGTTTGACCACGGCGCCGTGTTCGCGCGCAATCGCGGCGGTGCAATCGGTCGAGTTGTTGTCGTAGACGTAGATGTCCGCTTCGGGCAGCTCGCGCTTGAAATCGTCGACGACCTTGCCGATGGTGACTTCTTCGTTGTAGCAGGGGATGAGTACGGCGATGCGTTCTTGCATGGTGGTTGTTCTCCGTGGGATTTCGAATCGGGTCGATCAGGGGTCAGCGGGATTCGGGCGAAGGGGGCTTCTCGTCTTTTCCGCCGAGGGATTCAGACGCTTTGTTGAAGGCCTCGTTGGCGCGTTTCTGGCCGGTTGCGGGACGGGGCACGTAATGATGGCGCAGCACCGGTCCGAGCAAATGCAGGCGCACGACGAAAAACGCCGACACGCCGAAGGCGATCGCCATAAACGCCAGGCGCGCCGCACCGTGGGTTTCGGTGATGAAGATGGCCGATACGGCCAAAACGGCGGTCCATCCCCACATGATCAGCACGGTCTTGCGCTGGCTGAACCCCTCGCGCAGAAGCTGGTGGTGGATATGGCCGTTGTCGGCCTGCTGGATGGGACGATGCGCACGCAGGCGGCGGATGATGGCCGATGCGGTGTCGATGATCGGCACGCCCGCCACCAGGATGGGCACGAGCAGCGACACGAACAGCGCCGAGCGCGTGGTGGCGAAAAGCGACACGATGCCGAGCGACATGCCCAAAAGAAGCGACCCCGAATCGCCCATGAAGATGGATGCGGGGTTGAAGTTATAGCGGAGAAACCCCAGGCAGATGCCGATTAGGCCCACGCTAAGAAAGGCTGCATCCACGCGGAAGGTGAGCACCGCGAAGACGAACATGGTAAACGCCGATATGGCGGTGATGCCCGAGGCGAGCCCGTCGAGCCCGTCGATCAAATTGATGACGTTCATGAATGCCACCAGGTAGAACACCGTGATCGGATAGGCCCAGATGCCGAAGTCGACGAACCCGGGGCCGACGGGGTTGTGCATATCGGACAGAAGCAGCCCCGATGCTGCCACGATTGACGCGGCCGCGATCTGCCCGATCAGCTTGGTGCGCGGCCTCAGGTCCAAGATGTCATCCGCCGCGCCTATGAGAAAAATCAAGACGACGCCCGCCGCCACGCCCGGGTACCAGATGTTTCTGCTGACGGGGCTGTGCAAAGGATAGTGCCAGTCGAAAAACGTCGTGCCGATCCAGATGGATGCGAGCGCGGCGACAAGGCCGCCGAACATGGCCACGCCGCCGAAACGGGCCGTAGGCTTTTTGTTCACGCGGCGTGCGTTGGGGTAGTCGACGGCATCCACCTTGAATGCGAGTTTTTTGACGGCCGGAACGAGCGCCATGGTTACAATACAGGCGACCGCAGCCACTATGCCATAATGCAACCAGGTCATGTATCTCCATTCGATAACTGACGGAATCGAAGGCGCGCCTGTGCGAGGCGAGCGCATACCAAACGTTTATTTTATAATACATTCCCTTGCTGCGGAGAATTTTTAGGAGTCTTTCAGTGTCGAATACACCGGGCATCAGCGTGATCATCCCCGTCTACGGGGTGGAGGATTGGGTCGGCCGCGCCATCGAATCGGTGCAGGCGCAGACCTACGAGGACTTCGAGCTGATCCTCGTCGACGACGGAAGCCCCGATGCGTCGGGGGCCATATGCGACGATTACGCACGCCGCGATCGGCGCATCTCGGTGATCCATAAAAAGAACGGCGGCGCGGCGAGTGCGCGCAACGCCGCGATCGCCGTGGCGCGCGGCACGTATCTGTTCTTCATGGACGCCGACGACTGGTGCGAGCCGGAGATGCTTGAACGCATGCGCGCATGCGCCGAATCCGGGCCGTTCGACCTGGTGGTCGCAGGATTTTACATCGATACCTACCGCAGCGACGACGCCTTCTACCGCGAGCGGAAAAGCCTTCCTTCGAAATCCTACGCCTCGGTGCGCGAATTCCGCGAGGATGCGCACCGCCTGTTCGACTGCAATCTTTTGTACACGCCCTGGAACAAGCTGTTCCGCGCGTCGTATCTGCGCGAGCATGGCATAGAATTTCCCGACGTCTGGTGGGACGATCTGCCGTTCAACCTCGCGGTTCTGCGCGACGTCGAGCGCGTGGCGCTCATGGAGGATGCGTTCTACCATTTCCTGCGCGCCCGCAGCGAGAGCGAGAATACGAAATATCGGGCAGGCACGTTCGAGAAGCGCGAAGAGGAAGACCGCTGGATGCGCGAGCTCTACGAGCATTGGGGCGTGCGTTCCGAGGAATCGCAGGAGTTTCTTGCCCGCCGCCATGTCGAGCGCGTGGTGGGCTGCATCGAAACGCTGACCTGCGCGGCGTGCCCCCTTTCCACGAAGGAGAAAAAAGCCGAGGTGGCCCGCATCTGCGCGGCTCCGTCGGTGCGAAGCGCCGTTGCGGCCGCCCGTCCCCGTTCGGCGATGATGCGCCTCATGCTCGCTCCCATACGCAGAAACGCCCCTGGAGCCATGTATGCGGAAAGCTGCTTCATCTCGTGGGTCAAGCGTAATTTCGTCGGCGTTTTCGCCTATTTGAAGGCGCATCGCTAGCGCGCCGGCCTGCGCGCCTTCGATGCG
>USEZ01000179.1 GCA_900553775.1 uncultured Slackia sp.
TTCATAAAAGTCTCGCTTCGAGGCTGCTTTCCCGGCAGAACGTAATGGATTTCAGATGGATGCATAGAATAAATGCCTTGGGGCACGAAGAAATGGGCAGGACTGTCATGTGAAAAGGATAATAGTCCTTTTCTTGTATGCAATTTGGTAGATAATATGATAGTATGTGTGCTGTGGCAGCATTCGATTACCGTGATATGCTCTGTGGCATGGAACACTCCTGTTATACTGCTCCTGTCGGTACAGCATTTCTTGCTGCCATTCCGTTTGGTTTTGGAATGATTAGCGGTTTCATCACAGACTCAGAGCAAGGGAGGGCTTGCGAATGGCAGATACAGATTACATCTTTCACATCAGCCCGTATGATACCGAAAAGCTTTTGCCGCAAGTGAGCAGGGCGCTCGAAAAAAGGACGGAAATGGTTTCGCGGGAACGATTTCCCGGGCTATGGAAGCATACCGACCGATTCCGCTCTATGGCGCGGGGGCGGAAAAGGAGCAGGCTACGCACAAGGGGAATGAGTGCGTTATGTCTGGCGGCCGGCATTTTTCTGGCTGTTCCCGGTCTGATGGAGCCGCGAGAGCTGTTCGTGCCGCTGCTTGTCGGCGCGGCTGCCATGGGTGCGGGTATCATTGGCCTGTGGCAGAGCCGCGCGCGCAAGAAGAATCCGTTTGATAGAGCGGCAAAGATATTGTTGGAGGGCAAAGACAAGAGTTCCGCGGAGCAAGCCGCTTCGGTGTCCTTCTCAGAGGAGGGGATGACCGTTCCGGCGGGCGGCGGCAAGGCGGAATTTGTGCCATATCGAGAGTTTGAATGCGCCGTCGAAACGGCGGATAGTTTTCTTTTCGTCTTTGGCGGCCGTGTCCTGCTGTTGCAGAAAATGGACTTAAAAGCGGAATGTACCGGCGATTTTTGCAGTCTGATCTCGGAAAAAGTGAAACCGTATCACTCGATTGCGTAAAAGGGCGGCGGCAGGGAAAGCCCATGAGGCTGCCGTCAGAGCGGAAAAACGCGCCCGCCTCATTCAAAATGAGGTAGGCGCGTTTTCATGCGCAGCGCGCTTGACACCGCGCCGGGGATTTTTGCATCAACGGAAGTAGGCCGCGCCGCTCTCGAAGAGGGGCTGGTGCTTGTCGCCGGGGATGTTGACGCCTACATAGGGGCCCCGGCGCTCCGAGTGGCCCATCTTGCCGAACACCCGGCCGTCGGGGGAGAAGATGCCCTCGATGGCCTCCAGGGAGCCGTTGGGGTTGGCGTCGATGTCCATGGAGGCCGCGCCGGAGGCGTCCACGTACTGGGTGGCGATCTGGCCGTTGGCGGCAAGTTCGGCCGCCAATTCGGGGCTGACGACGAAGCGTCCCTCGCCATGGCTGATGGCCACGGTGTGCATGTCGCCCACTTCGCACTTATTGAACCAGGGAGACAGGTTCGACGCCACGCGGGTGCGCACGAGGCGGCTCTGGTGGCGTCCGATTTCGTTGAACGTCAGCGTGGGGCACGCGGCATCCATCGGGCGGATGTCGCCGTAGGGCACCAGGCCGAGCTTCACGAGCGCCTGGAAGCCGTTGCAAATGCCCAGCATCAAGCCGTCGCGGTTCTGCAGCAGGTCGCGCACGGCCTCGGTGACCTCGGGCGCGCGGAAGAACGCGGTGATGAACTTCGCGGAGCCGTCAGGCTCGTCGCCGCCGGAGAAGCCGCCGGGCAGCATGACGATCTGGCTGTTCTTGATGGCCTCCACCAGCGCCTTGGTGCTTTCGGCCACGGCCGCGGGCGTGAGGTTGTTGATTACGAGCGTCTGAGCGACGGCGCCCGCGCGCTCGAAGGCATGCGCGGTGTCGAACTCGCAGTTCGTGCCCGGGAACACCGGAATGACCACGCGCGGCTTGGCGATGGCGCCGCAATACGTAAGCGGCAGCGCATCGGTGTAGCTCACGGTTTCGACCTTCGGCGCCGCCGCGCGCTCGGCCTCGGTGCTGCGATAGGGGAACACCCCTTCGATGCCCGCTTCCCAGGCTTCCTGCAGTTCGGCCATATCGAGCGTCTCGCCTGCGGCGACGAACTCGTAGGCTTCGGTGGTCGTGCCGATTTCGGTGACGGTCAGCATGTCGCCGTCTTCGGGCAGCTCGCCGTCTTCGGCCAGCTCTACCACGAAGGCGCCGTAATTCAGGTCGAACAGCGCGTCGGCCGCGAGGCTCTCGTCGAGTTTCAAGCCGATGCCGTTGCCCACGCACATCTTGAACAGGGCCTCGGCAAGGCCGCCGAATCCGCAGGTGGAAACAGCCAGCGCGCGGCCCTCGTCGATAAGGCCCTCGATTACGTCGACGGCGTCGAGGAAGCCTTCGGCCTCGGGCATGGCGGTGCCTTTGCGGTAGGCGGGCTCCACCAGCACGATGCGGCTGCCGGCCTTCTTGAACTCGGGCGAGGTCACGCGGTCGACGTGGCCCACGGCGGTGGCGAAGCTTACCAGGGTGGGGGGCACGTCGAGGTTCTCGAAGCTGCCCGACATGGAGTCTTTGCCGCCGATGGCGCCCACGCCCAGTTCGACCTGGGCCTTCAGCGCGCCCAGCACGGCCGCGGCAGGCTTGCCCCAGCGCTCGGCCTCATCGCGCAGGCGCTCGAAGTATTCCTGGAAGGTGAGGTAGGCGTTTTCGCGCTCGAAGCCGGCGGCCACGAGCTTCGCAACGCTTTCCACCACGGCCGCATAGGCGCCTTCGAACTGGTTGGCGGCGGACAGGTAGGGGTTGAAGCCCCATGCCATGCCGGAGCACGTGGTGGTCTCGCCGTCGACGGGCAGTTTCGCGGCCATGGCCATGGCCGGCGTGAGCTGGTTCTTTCCGCCGAAGGGCATAAGCACGGTGGCTGCGCCGATGGTGGAGTCGAAGCGCTCGGAAAGGCCCTTGTTCGAGCAGATGTTCAGGTCGGTCACCAGGCCGCGCATGCGCTCGGCCAGCGTGTCGCCCTTCCAGACGGGCGCGTAATGGCCGCCTTCGACCACGTGGACGTCCTGGTGCTTCGGCGCGCCGTTGGATGCCAAAAACGCGCGGCTGATATTCACGATGTCGTCGCCGTTCCAGCTCATGCGCACGCGCGCCTCTTCGGTGACCTTGGCGATCGGCGTTGCCTCGAGGTTCTCCTCATGGGCGAGCGCGATGAATTTCTCCACGTCTTCGGCGGCCAAGGCCACGGCCATGCGCTCCTGGCTTTCGGAGATGGCAAGCTCGGTGCCGTCGAGGCCGTCGTATTTCTTGGGAACGCTGTTCAGGTCGATCGCCAGGCCGTCGGCAAGCTCGCCTACGGCCACGCTCACGCCGCCTGCGCCGAAGTCGTTGCAGCGCTTGATCATCCTGCAGGCATCCTCGCGGCGGAACAGACGCTGCAGCTTGCGCTCGATGGGGGCGTTGCCCTTCTGGACCTCGGCACCGCAGT
>USEZ01000180.1 GCA_900553775.1 uncultured Slackia sp.
CGAAGCTTTGCGATACTGAAAGCACGCACATCGCATGCGAAAGGAGCAGCATCCATGATCGACGACGTGCAACGTCTTCGCAAAGACATCCGCAAGGCGCTTTCCTACAAGGCGCAGATATCGGCGAAAAGCAGCAAGAAGCACGGCAAGCAGCAGCGCGCTTCGGTGCCGCGCGAATGCCACGGCGCGTGGCAGGTGCGCGAAAGGCGCGCCGACGCGATCGCCATCTTGGCAAAGCAGGACGAAACGCGCGTGCAAGAGCTTGTCCCCATCCGTCGCGAGCGCATGGCCGCCTCTGCGTTCGCATTCTTCCGCGGAACCGCCGCCATCATGGCGCGCGACCTGGCGCAGACTCCCTCGTCGGGCATCCGCGTGCAGGCATGCGGCGATGCGCACGTGGCGAACTTCGGGCTGTTCCACTCCCCCGAACGTCGTCTCGTCTTCGACATCAACGACTTCGACGAAACCTCCCGCGCGCCGTGGGAATGGGACGTCAAGCGATTGGCCGCAAGCCTTGAGATCTGCGGACGCGAACGCGGATTCTCGGACAAAGCGCGGGGCGCCGTCGTTTCGACCACCATGGCAAGCTATCGCAGCGCCATGCGCGATTTCGCGCGCATGGGGTCGATGGATGTCTGGTACGCCCATATGGACGCCGAAGAGCTCTACGAGCGCATGATGCAGGCCGCCACGAAGCGCGAGCGCCGCGAAACCGAGGAGCTCTTCGACAAAGCGCGGTCGAAAAACAGCGCGCGAGCCGTGTCGAAGCTGACCGAAGTGGTCGACGGGGAGCTGCGGATCGTCAGCGATCCGCCGCTTATCGTGCCCTTGCGCGAGCTCGTGCAGAGGCGAACAGGCATCGACCTTCCCGATTTCGACGCCGAAGAGCGGGAGCGCATCACGGCGCTGTTGCTTTCGCGCTACCGCAAAAACCTCCCCGACGACAGGCGCCTTCTGGTCGAGCAGTATCGCGGCGTCGACATAGCGCGCAAGGTGGTCGGCGTGGGAAGCGTCGGGCTTCAGGCATGGATCGTGGTCATGGAGGGCGCCACGCCCGACGACCATCTCGTCCTGCAGATCAAAGAGGCACGCGCATCGGTGCTCGAACAGTTCGCGGGCGAAGACGACAGCGCAAGCGCAGGAAGACGCGTCGTGCGCGGGCAGAAAGCCATGCAGACCGCAAGCGACGTCTTGCTGGGCTGGACCGACATGAAGGCGAAAGACGGCCGCACGAAAAGCTTCTACGTCCGCCAGCTCTGGGACGGCAAGGCCTCGATCGACTTGGAAGACATCGACGCCGATTCGCTTCAGGCGCTCGGCGGCGCCTGCGGATGGACCCTCGCGCACGCCCACGCCCGTACGGGCGATCGCTTCGCCATCGCGGGATACCTCGGCAAAAGCGACGCCTTCGACCGTGCGCTCGTGCGCTTCGCGCGATCGTACGCCGACCAGAACGAGGCCGACTACCGGATGTTTCTCGAGACGTTCTCGCTCTGACGCCCCGCGCGCCCGGCATGCGCGCCGCGGCTCAGCCGGAAATTCGAAAGCGCCGCCCGAAGCCGCATGCCGGGCGTATCGGAATACGCCCGGCATAGCAAAAGGAAGACCCGTGAAAACGGGTCTTCCTTCGAAAGTCGTATGAAAGGTTCGTACGGACTATTCGGCCTCGAGGGGACGAACGTGCACCTTGCGACGAGCACCCTTGGTGAACTCGACGGTACCCTCGCACAGAGCGAACAGGGTGTCGTCCTTGCCGCGGCCGACATTGTTGCCTGGATGGAAGTGGGTGCCACGCTGACGAACGATGATGTTGCCGGCGATGACATGCTCGCCGCCGTAGCGCTTCACGCCGAGGCGCTGTGCGCGGGAGTCACGACCGTTACGGGTAGAACCAAGACCTTTTTTATGAGCCATTTTCTATACCTGCCTTCTGTTCTCTTCGGCCCGTTATTCGCCGATGCTCTCAATCTGGATGCGAGTGAGGTTCTGACGATGACCGCGAAGCTTCTTGTAGTTCTTGCGCTTCTTGAACTTGAAGACGAGCTTCTTCTTGTCCTTGTACTGGTCAAGAACGACAGCGACGACCTTGGCCTTGGAATCGAGGTCGACCTTGCTGCCGTCGACCACGCAGATGGCCTCGAGCTCGACCTTCTCGCCCACCTCGGCGTCGAGCTTCTCGACGGAGAGGTATTCGCCCGGAGTGACCTTATACTGCTTACCACCGGTTTTCACGATTGCGTACATGTAATTCTCCTTGAATGTGTTAAAACGCAAGGCGATATTGTATATGCGCCATGCACACTCGTCAATACGTTTGGGGGGCTAAGTCCCAATATTTAGAGGAAAACACGCCATCAGAGGCAAGCGGAAACTTTAGCACATGCGAACCCGTTCGCCTAGGCGTGTTTTCGATATTTTCACAATGGTTTCGTCGAGTGGCCTTTGAGGCCCACCTGCCATGACGCTATCGCAGGCGGAGGCGGGGCCCCGCCGATCCGAAAGGCGGCGAAATCGAAATTCGGCGAAAACCCCTGCGTTCCGACAAGGCGGCCGCTTCAGTGCGCCTGCGCCCAGTTCGTACCGCTTTGCACGTCCACCAGAAGCGGCACCTTCAGCTCGACCACGCCGCTCATGACCTCCTCCACCATGGTAGAAAGCGCGTCGAGCTCTTCGCGCGGCACGCTGAAATCGAGTTCGTCGTGCACCTGCAGCATAAGCCTGCTTTCGAAGCCGTCGGCGGCAAGGCGGCGCGCCACCTCGTTCATGGCAAGCTTGATGATGTCGGCCGCGCTGCCCTGCATGGGATGGTTCATGGCGGTGCGCTCGCCGAAGCCGCGCTGCACGGCGTTGCCCGCGCGCAGCTCGGGAATATGGCGCTTGCGGCCGAACATCGTTACGGCATAGCCCGTCTCTTTCGCTTCGGCCACCATTTCGTCGAGGTATGCGCGCACGCGCGGATGAACCTCGAAATAGCGGTCGATCATCTCCTGGGCTTCTTTGAATCCGATGCCGAGGGAGCTGGCCAGGCCGAACGCCTGCTGGCCGTACACGATGCCGAAGTTCACGGCCTTCGCGCGGCTGCGCAGCTCAGGGCTAACGTCCTCCACGGGCAGGCCGAACACGCGGCTGGCCGTGGCGGCGTGGAAATCGGCGCCGGAGCAGAATGCGGCCACGAGGTGCTCGTCGTTCGACAGGTGCGCGAGCAGGCGCAGCTCGATCTGCGAATAGTCGGCCGACAGGAACTTGTGGCCCTTCTCCAGCGGCACGAAGCACTCGCGGATCTGACGGCCGAACTCGGTGCGCACGGGGATGTTCTGCAGGTTAGGGTCGGACGAGGACAGACGGCCCGTGGTGGTAACCGTCTCGTTGAAGCAGGTGTGCACGCGCCCGTCGCCGGCGCGCATGCG
>USEZ01000181.1 GCA_900553775.1 uncultured Slackia sp.
GCGGGCGAATTCGTCGCGCACCTCGCCCGCCGACGCGCGCCTCACCTCTTCGTGCACCTTGGTCAGCTCGCGGCAGACGGCCACTTCGCGTTGCGGCAATTCGTCGGCCACGACGGCGAGCGCCGATGCGATGCGGCGAGGGCTTTCGTAGAACATGAGCACCGCGTCAAGCGACGAGAGAGCGTGCAGCGTTTCGCGACGTTCGGAATCTTTGCGCGGGAAGAACCCGCCGAAGAAAAAACGCGGGTTGTTGAATCCGCTCGCCACATAGGCCGTGACCGCTGCGGAAGCCCCCGGCAGCACGTCGATACGGCCGCCTTCGCGACGCACGGTCTCTATCAGGCGCGCGCCGGGATCGGACACGCCGGGCATGCCGGCGTCGCTGCAAAACGCCACGGTCTCGCCTGCCGCGATGCGTTCGGCGATACGCCCCGCCTGTCGCGTGATGGCCGCCTCGTCGAGGCGTTCGAGGCGCTTCTCGATGCCGAAATGGGCGAGCAGTTTGCCCGTAACGCGCGTGTCTTCGGCGCACACCGCATCGGCGCCGCGAAGCTCCTCGATCGCGCGAAGCGTCATGTCGCCCAGATTGCCGATGGGCGTCGGACAGATGACGAGGCGTCCTGCCATGGGTTGTCTCCTTCTTTTCTTCGCATGCACGCAAACGGGCCGCAGGGTCGAAAAGCCGCCTCTTCCGACGGCGAAGCGAGCTTGCCGGATACCGGAGGCGGAGTCGCTCCGACGCATGGCGCCCGATGCGGATTTCCTCGCCCATCACTATATATGTTTCCGTCCGCAATGTTTCCCCCGCATCATGAACGCACGAAACGCCTCGCGCGAAAAACCGCGGGCGCGCATGACGCATGCCGGCACGTCGCAAGCGGCAACTCCGCGCAAAAACGCAGCCGAGCGCTCGACGCGGCATGCGGCGGCAGGCATACGCGCGAATCGCTGGTAGAATGCGGGCGTCCGCCCAACTGTTACCTTGCGCATGTCATAATCCTGCTACGCTGGGGCCGAAAACAAACCGCGCCGCTGCGGCGGCGCCCCTTGAGAAAGGAACGCCATGGGACTTTTCGATATATTCGGCGGAGGCTTCGATAAAAAGCTCGAACAGGCCCGCACTGCCGAAAACGCCCGCATCGTCGATGTGCGCACCGCGCAGGAATTCCGATCCGGCCACGTGCCCGGCGCCGAAAACGTGCCGCTCGATGCGATCGGCTCGCTCCAAGCCGCGCCCGACACTCCGATTTTCGTCTACTGCCAAAGCGGGGCGCGCAGCTCGCAGGCAGCACGCCTGCTCGAAAGCCGCGGGTTTCTCGACGTCACGAACCTCGGCGGCATCATGAGCTATCGCGGACCGGTCGAATAGCGAACCCCGAAGGAGCACCCATGAAAACCGTCATCATCGGAGGCGTCGCGGGCGGAGCCAGCGCTGCGGCGCGCCTTCGCCGCCTGGACGAACA
This sequence comes from uncultured Slackia sp., assembly GCA_900553775.1. GTDB lineage: Bacteria > Actinomycetota > Coriobacteriia > Coriobacteriales > Eggerthellaceae > Slackia. Next base: position 1,464 of record USEZ01000181.1, read on the forward strand.
GGCCGAAATCGTCATGATCGAACGCACGGGATACGTATCCTATGCGAACTGCGGCCTTCCCTACTATATCGGCGGAACCATTCGGGAAAAAGCCAAGCTCACGCTTCAGACGCCGGAGAGCTTCCGCGCGCGCTTCGATATCGACGTGCGCGTGCATCAGGAGGCCGTCGCCATCGACCGCGCCGCGAAAACGGTGTCGATAAAGCGCCTCGACGACGGCGCGACCTACGAGGAAAGCTACGATTACCTGATTCTTTCCCCCGGAGCGAAGGCGGTCGTGCCGCCGTTGCCGGGCATCGACGACGCGCGCATCCATACGCTTCGCACCGTGGAAGACACCTTCGCCGTCAAAAAGCGTGCCGACGGGCTTATCGAAGCGGGCAAGACGAACGCCGTGGTGATCGGCGGCGGGTTCATCGGGCTCGAAATGGCCGAAAACCTCAAAGACCTGGGATTTTCCGTCACGCTTCTGCAACGCGGCACCCATGTCATGCCCACGCTCGACTACGACATGGCCTGCGACGTGCATGCCTATCTGCGCTCGTGCGGCATCGATTTGAAGCTCGGATTCGATGTCGTCGGCTTCGAGCCTGATGATGCGGCCGACGAAGTGCGCGTGCTCGGCGAAGGCGGCGAGTCCATTCCCGCATCGCTCGTCGTGACCGCGATCGGCGTAACCCCCGAAACGCATCTCGCCGAAGACGCAGGGCTTGAACTGGGAATACGCAAGGCTATCGTGGTCGATGGACAGATGCGCACGTCCGATCCGTCGATCTTCGCCGTAGGCGATGCCGTGCAGGTGAAGCATTTCGTCAGCGACGACGACGCCCTCATCTCGCTTGCGGGGCCCGCGAACAAGCAGGGCCGCGTGGCGGCAGACACCATCTGCGGACGCGAGCGCGCCTTCGCCGCGCCGCAGGGTTCTTCGGTGCTGAAGGTCTTCGACATGACGATCGCCTCTACGGGCCTGAGCGAAAGCGCCGCAGCGCGCGCAGGAATCGCCTGCGACAAGGCGTTCACATCGTCGCCTTCGCATGCCACCTATTATCCGGGCGCGCGCAGCATGTCGGTCAAAACCGTCTTCGAGCCCGAAAGCGGCCGCATCCTAGGCGCGCAGATCGTCGGCTTCGAAGGCGTCGACAAGCGCATCGACGTGATTGCCACCGCGATCCGCGCCCATATGGCCGCCGCCGATCTGGAAGAGCTCGACCTGGCCTATGCGCCGCCGTATTCCTCGGCGAAAGACCCCGTCAATATGGCGGGCTTCGTGATCGAAAACGTGCGCGGCGGCCTGGTGAGGCAGCACCATTGGCACGACGTGGCCGCGTTGGTCGGACAGCGCGCCCAGCTGCTCGACGTGCGCACGAAGGCCGAATACGCCCGCGGCGCCATCGAGGGGTCGGTCAATATCCCGCTCGATGAACTGCGCGGACGCCTGGACGAGCTCGACGCCGACCGTCCCGTGTTCGTGAACTGCCACAGCGGACTGCGCAGCTATGTGGCATGCCGCATGCTTGCCGGGCACGGGTTCGCCTGCTCGAATCTTGCCGGCGGATGGCGGCTGTATTCGTCCATCGTCGAAGACGCCGCCTTCGACGCCCGGCCGACGCATCCCTGCGGCGCGCCTGCGGTATAGCGCCGCAGGGATGCCGAAAGACCGGCCGGCGTTATGCGTCGGCCGGTTTCGCGCAATCATGGAAAGGCCGTGCGAAACCCTCTTCCGGGCAGAATCGCAGGCAGGCGAAATCCGTGCCCGCCTTGCCGCACAAGGCGAAAGGCGGGCACGGCGCGACCCGTAGGGCGCAAAGCGTCCGCGACAATGCCGGGCTTGCGAATGCATGCTTATACTGGTTCGAGAAACGAACCCGTCGCACGAAAGGACGCCCATGTGAACTGAACCCCGATAGTGGGACTGGAAACAAAAAGTTTCCAGTCCCACTTGT
>USEZ01000182.1 GCA_900553775.1 uncultured Slackia sp.
CCGTTGCGGCCTGGAATGCCCTTTTCCATCGTCAGCGGAACGTCGAACGCGATATCCACGTCGTCGAGCATCGATTCGCTGTCGTTTCCGATGTCGGCCCACAAAGCGAAATCGCGGTCGTAGGGCACGCTGATCTGGGCTTGGTCGCCGTCGCTGGAAGCGGTATGCGGTTTTACGGCCTCGGACACGTCGACATAAGACGCATGCGCGTGCACCGTCGCGCTCGGACGTTCGACGACCAGCTCGGCATCGCTTTCGGCCTGACGCTGTTCGGCGGAAAACGCCGCCTCGTAGTCGGTGGAGAACACGCCGTGCGCCGTGAAGGAATCGACGCGCGTCGGGGCGCCGAACACGTCGACGAACGGCTGGGCGTTCGGATGCTGCGAGGAGGGATCGAACGATTCCATCAGCACGTCGAAGCCCGTCAGATACGCGTCATCGAACCATTCGTCGCGAGCGAGCGCGATCGACCCCGAAGCGTCGGGGGCGATGGCCGCGAGCTGGTCGGACGATATCGCGATGTCGGACCCGTCGACCCGATGCAGCACCACCGAAACGCCCCGGGCCTGCGTCATCAGATCGCCCGAAAGCACGATTTTCGTCGTGACGAATCCGTAGTTCTCACCTTTCGAGGGCGACGTGAAATCGAACCCCGTGACGCTCATGCGGGCAGGAGCCATCTTCGACGAAGAGCCGTTGCCCAGCGTGAACCGATAGCCCGACGACTCCGAGCCGAGCGGCGCGATGACCGAGGGTCCCTGGTCGGTGCTGCCGTCGTTGCGCGACGTATAGGCATAGGATTGCAGCGACGGCGCCACCTCTTCGGGCACGAGCGTCGCCTGGGCGGTCGACGTGCGCTCGTTGTAGGTGTAGTGTCCCTCCGATTCGGACGTCGGAGGGTTCCACTGCTTCTGGGCATACGTGCTCGTCACGTTATTCTGATAGGCATCGTACGGGTCGCTCATCACGCCGTTGACGCGGATGAAGCCCGGCATGGTGCGGCCGGCCGGAATGGCGTCTTTGAATATGAACCGGACCGATCCGGTGAAGGCGTCAGAAGAGGCCTCGAGCTGCTCGCTCAGCGACCCCCCGTCGCCATCGCTTCCCAGCTTCCACATCAGCTTGCCGTCGGGAGTTTCCCCCTGATAGACGGGCGCGCCGAGGGAAATCCACTTTTTCTCACCGTCGGCGGCTTCGGTTTCGAACTGGATATACGACCCTTCCGCATCGGTGCAGAACCAATCGTCCACGTCGTTTTGGGGAAGCTCGGGAACATCCTGCTTATCGAGCACGATATCGAGGCTCGACAGGTCGAAGCCGTCGGGAAGGGTGTCCACCATAACGGGGCCGAAGCCCTTCGATGCAGACTCCATGCCGAACAAAGGCATGTTGCCCTGGGAGCGGATATCGGTGATCGTGTAATGGGACAGATAGCCCAAAGACCCGTTCGCCTCCTCATGGGGCGTGCCATCCGTGGCAAGGGCGTTTTTCGTCTGCAGGAATTCGATCTTCGGGTATGCGAACGCGCGCGACACCGTTTCTTTGGCCTTCGACCATGAATTCGCGCCGTTCACGCCGAAATAGACCGTGGGGATGTTCTCCATGTTGATCGGGGGATACTGCTTTTCTCCCTCGTTTTCAATCGGCTGGAAATTCGTGGTGAACGGCATGGCCACATACAAAACGGTTTCGTCGTAGTTGTCGGGGTTGTAATCGGGCTTGCCTTCTTCGCCCTTGCTGACCAGATGGCCGTTCGCCGCCGCGGCATCATGCGCCAGGTCGATATCGACCTGGCCCGCCTGCAGCGATTTGTAATCTATCGCCGTCAGACCGAAATCGCCGACGTTGCTGAAGCGGTCGAGGTCGATCGCCGTGCGCTGCTCGTCGGTGAGATTCGTCACATCGTAAATGAGCACGCCGCCCTCCCCGGGCACGCCGGCCAGCGTCGCCGACGTGTCGCCCGGATCGTCGTTTGCGACGATCGAGCCGTCGGGCAGGCGCTTGAACGCCGCGATATCCTCCTGACGGATGGCGTTGCTCTGCTCCACCTTGGTGGAAATGCTGAAAGCCGCATGATGGATGCTCGCCTCGGTGGTTTTCGAGACGTTTTTGACGCGCACTTCGTACACCATGTAGTTGATGCGGTCCCACAGGGCATTCGTCGAAATAGGCGTGATGGACGACTCCCACTCGAGATTCGTGTTCACGAACGTCGCCTTGCGGATCGAGCCGCCCTCGTTAGTGCCGGGCTCGATGGTGAAATCGCCGTAATGCTCGCCGTCGACGTCGGTTTTCACGCCGACATGCATGCCTGCGCCCACCGTTGCCGTGGCCGCCTCGGGAACGGGGCCTTGGAACTCGACCTTGAACTGAGGCGTGCCGTAATCGGAGCCGAGCCTCATATGGCCTTCGTTTCCGACGTAGCGGAATTGGATGGTGCCCGAAAGGCCGTTCGCCAGCTCCTCGCTGTCGTTCTTGATTTCCTCGAATGCGCCCGACGCCTCGTTGAGGCGATAGATGCTCCATTTCTTGTCGGGCACGGGCTTCGCGGCAAGGCGCATGCGAAGATTGTCGGGGTCTTTTTGGGCCCACTCGCTTTCGCTCAAGGTTTGCTGGACGTTTCCTTGCTCGTCGTAATACAGATACGGGATGTTCGCCGTCAGCGTGACGGGGTTTTTGAGATTGCCGATCGATTCGTCTTCCCTGATATCCAGCGTGACGGGCAGCGTGACCGTCGGGGGCTTTTCCTGGCCCTTGCGCACGATGTACATGGTGGCATCGCCTGCGCCCGTGGTAGGCGCGTCCGACACGACGAGCTGCACGTCGGCGGGCGTTCCGAGGTCTTCGTTCGCAATGCCGGCCAGCGGGCTTTCGTCCATGACGGGGCGCGCCGCCTCTTCGGCGGCGGCATCGCCCGCTTGCTCCGGAACCGATTCGTCGCCTGCTTCGCTTGCGGCTTCGGCGCTTTCGGCGGCAGAATCGGCCGCGCCGGAAGCATCGCGCGATTCCTCCTGCGTCTGCTCGACGGCCGCCTGCGATGACGCCTCGTCGTCGGCGAACGCCGCATACTCGAAACCGGTGGCGGGCATGCAAAGCAACGCGGCCATGAAGACGGCCAGCGCCTTCTTCCCGACGACGCATCCAGCTTTCGAAACAATCATGGCAAACCCCTCGTTTATTCGAGCGTCCGAAGACGCGAAACCCCTGAATGGACCTGCGCATCGCCACCTGGGCCGCCCCCTTGACATGCAGTCGATCGGCGTCGGCGGCAATGCGTTGCATAAATTAGGATATTTTACCAGAAAATGACCTTCGAAACTCGAGTGCATCGGTAAGAAAAAGCCGTGTCGGAGCATATTTTTCCTCGACGCGAAAA
>USEZ01000183.1 GCA_900553775.1 uncultured Slackia sp.
AAGACGCCTCGCGCTCGCCGCCGAGAGAACCGCGGAAGACGCGCTTGCCCGCATCGACGGTGATGCCCGCCATATAGACGGGAACGGTCTTTTTACGTGCGCGGCCGAGCGTGCCGAACATCACCACCACGATGAATGCGACGATAATCGCCATGATGGCCATGTTGTCGAAACCGATCGCCGCCGCGCCTGCGCTATAGACGCCCCGGAGGTAGGGCTCGACGAAAGCGGCGGAGATTACCGGCATGCCGACGCAGCAAAGCACCACCGAGACGGCCATGAGCAGGATGGCGGCCCACTCGCTTTTATGCACGGATACCTCGACGTTTTCCCGGTGCGCGGCGATGCCTGCAAGCTTGCCGAGCCATTTGCCCCAGAACATGAAGGTTGCCGCGCTGCCGAAGGCGAGCAGGACCAGAAGCACGACCTGCCCTGTCGTGGCGAACGATACGAGCGTGGCCCATTTCGAGACCAGCATGCCGAACGGGGCGATGAACATGCACATGATGCCGAGCATCATGAAGCGCGCCAAGCGCGGCATGCGCTCGAAGAGCTCGTCCATATCTTCGATGTTGCGGCTGCCGATATGATGCTCGGCCGTGCCGACGCACAGGAACAAAAGGCTTTTCGCCACGGCGTGGAAGATCACCAGGAAGATGGCGGCCCAGACGGCCTCGGGCGTGCCGACGCCCGCGCAGGCCGTGATCAAGCCGAGATTGGCGATGGTGGAATACGCGAGCACGCGCTTGGCGTTGCTTTGCGAGATGGCCAGAAGCGAGCAGAAAAGGAACGTGAATCCGCCGACGAGCACGACCATGGCCGAAGCGACGGGAAACACCAAAAACAGCGGGGAAAGTTTGATCAGCAGGAAGACGCCCGCCTTCACCATGGTGGAAGAATGCAGCAAGGCGCTGGTGGGCGTAGGTGCGACCATGGCGCCGAGAAGCCACGTATGGAACGGCATCTGGGCCGCCTTCGTCATTCCCGCGAAAGCGAGCAGCACCACGGGGATGGCGAACAGGGCCGCCGCCGCTGTTCCCGCCGACATGGCGCCCGCCATGAGAAACTCGCTGAATACGAGGGGCAAGCCGTTGAGGGCCGCGAACGCGATGGCGACCTGGAACGCGATGCCGCCGAGCATGTTCATCACGATCTGGCGAAACGCGTTGGCGATCGCCTCGTCGGTCTTGGTGAAGCCGATGAGCAAAAACGAACACAGCGTGGTGACTTCCCAGGCGGTGTAGATCCATGCCATGTTATCGGAGAACACGATGTTGAACATGGCCGCAAGGAACACGAACATGAGCGCGAAAAACCACGGACGACGATCCTTATCATCGGCATGGTGGCTTTGGAAATCCTTCATGTAGCCGAGCGCGTACACGCAGATGCCAGAACCCACGATGCCGATGATAAGCGCCATGACGACGGTGAGCTCGTCGATGCGCATCTGGGTCGAGAACTCATGCCCCGCAAGAACGGATGCCTCGATCCATACCGCCATGACCAGCTGCACGAGAGCGAGCGCCAAAGCCAGCATGCGCTTATAGCGGATCGCATAGGCGAGGATGAATGCGCCGACGGCGATTTCTATCAGGAAGTTGACGATGCCGAGCGCGGAAGAAAACGAAGCGGGAAGCGCAAGATACGTCGTGCCGGCGCCCAAATAGACGAAAGCGAACACGATGGATAGCGCTCCGATGGCCACGGCGGCCGTCACGGCTATCACGTCTCGAGCCTTATCGCCGTGAATGACGAGCATCAGCAGCGCAGCGATGCAAGGCAGGCCCACTAGGGAAACAATCAATTCCATCGCTTCCTCCTTCGCATGGTCGGTACAGCAAAAAAGCGGCGAGGAGTCTCGCCGCTTCGTACTTTATCAGAGCGGATTGCGCGTCCTTTCAATTGCCACCGAATCGCTTGCGTTTCGTGGCAGAGCGTTCGGTGAATGGGCTCGAAGGACGCGCTTTTCGCGCTCGCCCGCTCTATGCGCCCGCTTAGCGCTTCCGTTTCGTGTAGGTGGTCAGCTGAGAGACGTTGAACAGCTCCCCGTCGCTTTCGCGATACTGCTCGACCTTCCACACCTGCACCCGTCCGCCGCGGCGGACGGGCGTTGCGACGCTTCGGATGGTGTCTCCCAAAGCGACGGGCAGCAGATGGGTGCTCGTCAGATCGAGCCCGACGACATGCTCCTTTTCCCGGTCGAGGCCCAGATTGCCGGCTTCGCTTGCCACGCTTTCGGCGAGGTAGGCGCTCATTCCCCCGTGGAGGATTCCCTGGGGCTGCAGCATCTCTTCGACGACGGGGGCCAGCAGCACGACGCGGTTCTCCTCCCGTTCCACAAAGCGGCCCCCGATGCGCTCGAAAAACATCATGACGTTCTTCCTTTCGCTTTCACGGCGTTTTCTTCGCCTGGAAACGCTACCTCACGCGCCATCGCCTGTCGATGGACAAATCGCCTAACGCGTATGGGCGGGTTTTCCGCCCCAGTAGAATTGCGCGAAATGCTTCTTCGGCTCGGGAATCGAGCCGATCAGGGCAAGCGACGACTCGGCGATATCGCGCGCGGCATCGGGACGGCGCAGGATATCGCCGTTGACGAGCATGGCCTGCAGGCTCGAAGGGTTGGCGTGGAGGTGGCGCAAAGCGCCGAGCAGCTCTCGGGCCGTGGTGACGTGCATGCCGACGCCAAGCGAGGTGAGCATGCGCGTGTTGGCCTTCTCCTGCCCGTACGAGCGCCCGAGAAGAACCATGGGAAGGCGTGCGCAGAGGCATTCGGTCACCGTGAGCCCTCCCGATTTGCAGATGGCCAGATCGCTCGCGGCCATCAACGCGGGCATCTTGTCCACGTATCCCATGACCGTCATGTTGTCGATCGACATGGCTTCCTGCTGGCGCTGCAGATGAAGCGCGTATTCTTCGTCGCGGCCGGGCAAAAACACGAAATGCATTCCCGACAGCCCCTTCATGTAGGGAAGCATTTCGTCCATCGTGGCGCGAAACCTCACGTAAGGCTGAGGCAGATGGGCTCCCGCCATGATCAAAACGACGGTTTTATCCTGCGGAAGCCCCAATTCGTCGCGTATGCGTTCCACGTCGAATTCGCCGCCGAGGCCGCCTCGCACAGGAATCCCCGTTATCTTCATGGTGCGCTCGGGCACCTTGCGCGGGCGCAGCGTCTCGGCCATCGATTCGTTCGCGACGCAGAACAAATCGGCGGCCTTGTGCGGCCACAGGCCCTCGGTCTCGTAGTCGGTGGGGACGCACACGATGGGGTAGTGCTGGCCGGTCAGCATGCGCGCCGCCACGGCCACGTTGGCGGCGGTGATGTGCGTGCACACGATGGCCAGCGGCTGCTTCTCGC
>USEZ01000184.1 GCA_900553775.1 uncultured Slackia sp.
CGCGTCGAGCTGTACGTGAATTTCGACCGTCCTCTTTCGAGCGAAGAGCGCGCCGTGCTGCGCGATTACGTCGCCCGCCGCGGTGCGGGCGAGCCCCTGCAATACATCACCGGGGAAGTGGCATTTCGTCATATCGCGGTCAAAGTGAGGCCCGGAGTGCTGATTCCGCGTCCTGAAACCGAGGTCTTGGTAAGCGAGGCGCTTTCTCTGCTTCCCGCCCGCAAGCGCCGCTGCGCCACCGATTCCATGCCGTCGGGCGACATCGCCGCCCGCGCCGCGCAAGCCTGCGCCGAGAAAACGGGCGAAGGCCGTCTTGCGGACGCGGCGCCTGCGAAAGAAGAGGCGCCCGATTCCTCCGTGCTGGTGGCCGACATCTGCACGGGGTCGGGGTGCATCGCCTGTTCGATAGCTTACGAATATCCCTCGGCCTGCGTTTTCGCCACCGATCTGTCGTCTCGGGCCGCAGAACTTGCCCGCGAGAACGTGCAGGCGCTCGGACTTTGCGAGCGGGTGACGGTGCTCGAGTGCGACCTTGCGGGCGATCTTTCGCACAGCCATGCGCACGCGTTCGATCTGGTGGTGTCGAATCCGCCCTATATTCCCGATGCGGCGATGGATGCGCTCCCTCGCGAGGTGTCGTCCTACGAGCCGCGCCTGGCGCTTGCGGGAGGCCCCGACGGACTCGACGTGTTCCGCCGCCTTCTCGATGAGACGGCGGCGCTTTTGAAGCCTGACGGCGCATTCGCGTTCGAGCTTCACGAAGACTGCCTCGATGCCGCGCGCGACCTTGCGCAGGCGGCGGGCTATCGCGATGTGCGCATCGTCGAAGACCTTGCCGGCCGCCCGCGCGTTTTGACGGGCAGGCGATAGGGCGTTCTGAAGAAGCCGCCGCATCCGCCCGATGGCGAAACGTTGACGCGCGAGTTCGCGCCGCTTCTCCGACGGCATCGGGAAAGCCTCGGCGGGCGCGGGTATAATGCGGCGCCGCAGCCCTTTTTCATCGAACGGGCTTCGTTTTCAGCATCCGTGCGTGCAAGGAGTATGCCGTGAAGGTTTTGGTCACCGACAGGATCGTCGACGAAGGAATCGCCATTCTCGAGGGGAAGGGCCATACGGTCGATGCCCGATACGATTTGACCCCCGCCGAGCTGCTTGCGATCGCTCCCGAATACGACGCGTTCATCGTGCGCAGCGCAACGCAGATGACCGCCGAGGTCATCGCCGCGGCCAAGAAATGCAAGATCATCGGCCGCGCCGGCGTGACGTGCGACAATATCGACATCGACGCCGCCACGGCGTGCGGCATACCCGTTTGCAACGTTCCTACGAGCAATATCGTCTCTGCGGCCGAGCATACCATGGCGCTCATGCTCGCCGCCGCGCGCGAGATTCCCGCGGCCGACGCTTCGGTGCATGGGGGCGTATGGAAGCGCGATTCGTTCATGGGCCATGAGCTGTTCGAGAAGACGCTTGCCATCTTCGGCCTCGGCCGCATAGGCGGCCTGGTCGCCGAACGCGCTCGCGCGTTCGGCATGAGGATCGTCGGCTACGATCCGTACTGCTCTGCGGCGCGTGCCAGCCAGCTCGGCGTGGCTCTGTACGACGACATGGCCGACGTGCTTTCGATCGCCGACTTCATCACGGTGCACGTTCCTCGCACCGAAGAGACGCACCATATGTTTTCCGCCGAGCAGTTCGCCGCGATGAAAGACGGCGTAGTGCTGGTGAACACCGCGCGCGGCGGCATCGTCGACGAAGCCGCCATGGCTGATTTCATGGCGGCGGGCCGCGTGTTCGCATGCGGCGTCGATATGCTCGAGGCAGAGCCTGTCGCGCAGACCCCCTTGGCCGAGTTCGACCGCGCGGTGCTGACTCCGCATCTGGGGGCGAACACCGAGGAGGCGCAGATGCGCGCAGGCGTCAACATAGCCCGCTACGTCGCCAACGGCTTGGAGGGGCTCGTTGTCCCCACGGTCATCAACATGGTGGCGGACGATCTGGCCGATTCGGTGGCGAAATACATCCCTGCATGCCAGATGTGCGGCAGCATGCTCGCCCAGCTCGGCCGCGATATTCCCAAGACCCTTTCGATTATGGCGGCCGGGCCGTGCGCAAGCGATTTGCAGGTGCTTTCGGCCTCTGCCCTCGGCGGCGTTTTGTCCCGCCACGGCCAGGCGTCGGTTTCTTCCGAAAATGCCGAGGCGTCGGCGCGCCGCCATGGCGTGAAGATGGAAGTCTGCGCGTCGGCGGATTCGCGCGGCTACGATTCGATCGTGTCGATGGAGGCGGACGGCTTCGAGATATCGGTCACGGTGCCGGGGTCGCTGCACGAGGCGCATATCGTCTCCATCCTGCGCTACCGCCTCGACGTCGTTCCGACCGACCATGCGCTTGTATTCCTCTACGCCGACGAGCCGGGCCAGATCGGCCGCATCGGCACCATTCTCGGCGAGGAGGGCATCAACATCTCCACCATGGCGATAGGCAAGCGCGCCGATTGCCACGAGGTGCTTGTTTTTCTGAATGTGGAAAGCGAAGCGTCCCAGGAGGTCGTCGACCGGGTGTCCGACGCCATCGGCGCCACGCGTGCCTGGAACATCCGCCTGTAGCAGGGAGTTTCATTCGGGAAAGGCCCTTCGTCCGCATATCGCATGCGCCGCGGCGAAGGGCCTTTTGCTTTGAGTGCTGCAGCCGGACTTCGCATTCTCGGCGTGTCGTCGACGTACCCCTTTCCAGTTCCGCCCGGCAATCGGCGGCAAGGCGCCCGTCGTTTCGCCGGCGCCGTTTTCTTTCGCACGCCTCTCGCGCTTTCCGTCGGCATTTCGCGATAGCGCCGCGAAGGTGCGGGTCGCAGCGGCTGAAGCAGTTGTGGGAATTACACGACCGGTTCGAAGCGTGATGCTCGTTGGGGAAATCCGACTGATATAATAGTCGGCCGTGCATAACGATCACGCATTGTACATGCTGGGGAAATAGAGAATACGAAACGGAAAAGGACACTCTCTATGTCGTTCATGGATTTCATAAGCAACCTGACCGGTGGCTTCGGCGGATTCGGGGGGTCTTCCTCGTTCGACCTGGCCATCGACTTGGGCACTGCGAACACGCTTGTCGCCGTCACGGGGCAGGGCGTGGTTCTGAACGAGCCGAGCGTCGTCGCGATAGAGCGAAGCACGCATCGCGTGCTTGCCGTGGGCCACGAGGCCAAGCAGATGATCAACCATACGCCCGACGCGTTTTCCGCGGAGCATCCGCTGCGCGACGGCGTGATCGCCGATTACGATGTGACCGAAGCCATGCTGTCGGCGTTCATCAGCAAGGCGTCGGCGCGCAAGTACCCATGGCAGGCCAA
>USEZ01000185.1 GCA_900553775.1 uncultured Slackia sp.
AAAGAATTGCGCTTCAAGGAATTCAGGGCGCTCGACCACATCAGCCTCGACATCAAGCGCGGCGACGTCTTCGGCATTCTGGGAACGAACGGCTCGGGCAAATCCACCCTGCTTAAGATCATTGCCGGCGTGCTCGAGCCCTCGCAGGGCACCTGCACCATCAACGGCAACATCGCCCCGCTCATCGAGCTTGGCGCGGGCTTCGACATGGAGCTGACTGCCCGCGAGAACATTTTCTTGAACGGCGCGCTGCTCGGGTACTCGAAGAAATTCATCCAGGACAATTTCGACGACATCGTGGAATTCGCCGAAATAGAAACGTTCCTCGACATGCCGCTGAAAAACTACTCGTCCGGCATGGTGGCGCGCATCGCCTTCGCCATCGCCACGGTGATCGTGCCCGATATCCTGATCGTAGACGAAGTGCTTTCCGTGGGCGACTTCATGTTCCAGAAAAAATGCGAGGAGCGCATCCAGTCGCTCATCAAGGAACACAACGTCACCGTTTTGATCGTGTCGCACAACAACGACCAGATCGAGCGTCTGTGCAACAAGGCCGTCTGGATCGAGAAGGGCCATATGCGCATGCTCGGCACCGCGCACGACGTGTGCCAGACCTATCGTGTGCTCGGCGGCCACACCGGCGACAAAGAATCGGAAGACTGCGTGTTCGAGACGCTCACCAGCCCCGTTGTCGCCGACGAATCCATCGTGAAGTCGATCGAGGCCGATACGCCTTATGCTCTGGCCGCGCGCCTGAGCAGCCAGGCATACGAAAACGGCGCGGATACGGCGATCGTCATTTACGGCGAATACGAGATGGAGGCGTTTCTTGCCGCGGGCCTTGCAGGCGCGCTCGATGCGCCGACGCTCCTCACGAAAAGCGACAACGTGCCCGACGCCACGTCGCAAGAGATCAAACGCCTCAAGGCGCGCGACATCATTTTGATCGGAAAAACCCCGTACTGCTTCCCCGACGTCTTCGCGCGAGAACTCGAAGCGGCCACGGGCGAATCGTATCGCGTGACGCCTTTGAGCAGCGATACCTACGAAGGGCTCTCCATCGCCGTATTCGATTACGGCCTGAAGCGCGGTCTGTGGCAAGGCCCCGCCGTGCTCACCTACATCGGATGCATCGGCGATTCCATCTCGCTTTCGCCCTATATGAACGCGCATCGCTGCCCCATGCTGATCAAATCTCCGTACAAGCCGCTCAGCGACGAGCTCGCCAAGCGCATCGTCGACTACGGTTGCTCCGAGGTCATCGTGCTCGACGGCGTGGAAAACACGCCCGATAGCGAGCTTTCGCCCTTCACGGACCGCGGCATGGCGATCGAACGCATCGTGGGAAAGAACGCCTACGACGCGAACAAGAGGATCTGCGATTGGGCAGAGCGCAGGCGCGATGCGGAAAAGGCACCCGTCTCGTCTTTCATCATCGCAGCCAACTGGCAACCGCTGTATTCGTTCGTGCTCGGCCCTTATGCCGCGAAAACCGATTCTTTCATTCTGCTCGAAGACCCTCAGAATCTCGATAGCGTTGCCTGCTGCATCCGCTACCTCGAACAGCGCCGCGGACGGATCGAGCGCCTGTCCTTCGTGGGAAGCCGCACCCAGTTCAACCGACTCGACAAGAACATCCTGACGAAGGCCGCCACGGCATGCACCGCGCGCGGCTGACCAATCACCTGCGCGGCAAGGCGGGCTTCCAGCTGGTCCAGGCGCACACGCTCCGCCTCCCCTACCCGCTCGGCAGGCACGCCGCTGGCCTTGCCCACCACCTTGGCAATTTCCGCCGAGGTCAGCACCGGCATTTTGCTGCCTGGCAGCATGGATTGCTCCCCGCCTGAAATCCGCAGCGCCGCGGCGGCTTCGTCCAACAGGTCAATGGCCTTGTCCGGCAGGTAGCGCCCCGGCAGGTAGCGCACGCTCAGCTCCACCGCGGCGCGGATAGCCTCCTGCGGGATGCGCACCCCGTGGTAGCGCTCATACCGGGGCATCAGGCCGGTTAAAATTTTTTCCGCCTGCTGTGGGGCCGGTTCCTCAATATTCACCATGCCAAAGCGGCGGTCAAGGGCGGAGTCCTTCTGGATGGTCTTGCGGTATTCCTCCGGTGTGGTCGCACCGATGAGTTGGATTTCCCCGCGGGCCAGCATCGGCTTTAAGATACTGGCCGCATCGATCGCGCCTTCCGCCGCACCGGCCCCGGCGATCACATGGATCTCGTCAATAAACAGAATGGTGGAACGGTCGCGGTAAAGTTCTTCCAGCAGGTTTTTGAACCGCTCCTCAAAATCGCCGCGGTACTTGGTGCCCGCCACCATGGACGCCATATCCAGCGCCAGCACCCGCTTGCCCTTTAAGCTGGGCGTTACCTGCCCGGCGGCAATGCGCTGGGCCAGGGCTTCGGCCAGGGCGCTTTTGCCCACGCCCGGCTCCCCCAAAAGGCATGGGTTATTCTTTTGGCGGCGGCACAAAATTTCGATCATGCGTTCCAGCTCATCATCCCGGCAAAGTACGGGATCCAGCTGGCCTTCCTGCGCAAGGCGGGTCAGGTCACGGCCATATTTCTCACTAGGGCGGCTGCCGCGGGTACTGCTCATGCGGGGGCTGCTGGGCAAAACCAGCTGGCCGGAAAGCTGGCGGCATTCCCGCGCGGCGCGTGGAACTTCCAGCCCAAGGCCCGCCAGCCACACGCTGGCCGTGCAGGCGGCATCTTCCAGCATGGCACAGAGCAGGTGTTCGTTCTCCGCTTTGTTCACGCGGGCGGCATGGGCCCCCAGAACAGCGAATTCCAGCGCCTTGCGGCTTTCGGGCGCAAGGTCCCGGCCGCGCAGGTGCAGCGGGCGGCCCGTGCAGGCCCGCTGGGAGGCACAGGCCGAAAGTGCCGTTACCGTGATCTGTTTGCGGCGCAGAAACTCCACCGCAGTGCCCCGCCCGGTTTGCAGCATGGCAAGCAGCAGGTGCCCGGTATCCACCGCCGTACACCCCTGCCGGCCTGCGATGGTGATCGCGGTGGCGACGGTGCGCCGTGCGGCGCGGGTTAAACCTTTATGATAATAAAACATAGTGACCTCTGCCCTCCTACATGTTGCAGCGTTGCGGGTTACCCCACTGCAAGTATAGGCGGGCAGGGTGCAAATAATCATCGAAACCGGGCAAGGCGCTGCCATCCGGCCTGTTTTTGTGGCTGGCCGCAAAAAATATTGGTTTCATTGGTTTTATTGCGTTTTTCAACTTGGCATTTAGGCGCATCTGTTGTATGATTAAAAAGTATGCTCTGTTTTAGGGCAATACCGCATAATTCTAAGTGCCGATACGGCGAGCGAGGTGCGGC
>USEZ01000186.1 GCA_900553775.1 uncultured Slackia sp.
CGACGAGGCGACTTCCGCCTGCCCCTGCATGCCGCGCACGAAGCGGTCGAGCCATACGCCTATCCGCTGGAAGAAATCGGGGGCGGCTTGGCTTTCGGCCGCGATAAGATCGCTCGAGGCGATTCTTTCGCCCGCCTGGGTGAAGACGATTTCGCCGACGACGTCGCCCTGTGCGATATCGCCTTGCAGGTCAAGGTAGGACACCTCTTGCTCGATATCGCCTTCGAGCGCGAACACCTCGGCGGACAGCTCGGGATCGGCCACGGTGGCATCGACCGTGCAGTCGGGCCACTGCGTGTGGGCGACGCGAGCGACCAACGGCACCGTTTCCCCATCGAGCACCACGTGCTCGTTCGTGTTGATCAGACGGTGTCGAACGATGTTTTCGTAGGTCCAGTCGAAAAGCGCCTCGGTGTCGGCGAAACGCGTATCCGAATCGGGGCTGCCCAGAACCACGCTGTAGAACTCGCCTTTCTCACGCGACACGGCGCCGGCGAAGCAATATCCGGCCGCTTCGGTGGTTCCCGTCTTCACGCCGCAAATGCCTTCGTAGACGCCGATGAGCTCGTCGGTGGAGACAAGCGACAGCGTGCGCGGCGCGCCGTCCGCCGAGACGACCTCGATCGCGGTGTCTCCCGCGTCGACCACGTTGCGAAACGTCTCGTTTTCCATCGCGTAGGAAACGACGACGCCCACATCGACGGCCGTCGAGCGGCTGTCGCTTTCGAACAAGCCGGCGTCGAGCCCATGAGGATTGGTGTAGACGGTATCCTCGCAGCCGAGCTCGGCCGCCTTGGCGTTCATGGCGGCTACGAAAAGCGCCTTGGCGTTGGCGCCGTCGAAACCGGGAAGAAGGGCGCCGACGGTTTTCGCGATGGCTATCGAGGCATCGTTTCCCGAAGGAACCATCAGGGCGTAGAGGGCCGTTTCGAGGTCCATCGAGTCGCCCTCGCGAAGCCCTGCCGAAGACTCCCCCACCGTGGCCGCTTCGTCGTCGACGACGACAGGAGTATCGAGCGGCGCATTCTCGAGGGCGACGATGGCGGTCATCACCTTCGTTATCGACGCGATCTTGACCGGCTCATGCGCATCGCGTGCGAAATATACCGTGCCGTCGGGCGATACGACCAAGGCGTTCTCGGCTTCGATATCGGGGCACGACGCATCCTCGAGGCCGCGTTCGGCGACGCTTCGCGAGAGCACCTCGTCGCTTTGGCGCACGTCGCCGAACGCGGCCTGGGGGGCGGCGCACCAAAGCGACGAGGCCGCCGCGATGGCCGCGCACCAGGCCGCGGCCCTGCTGCGCGTATGGACACGACCCGGCTGCGGATCTTTCCGCCTTCGATGGGCGGCGTTTCTCCCTGGCGATGCGGGACTGTTATTCATCGAGTCTGTAGACCTCCTCCGGCTTGACGATGTCGAAACCTGCTTCAAACAGTGTAGCCTCGATGGATTCGTCGGCAACCTTCAATACGTCGATGGCCGTCTCTTCGCCGCGAGAAAAACAGTAACCGTATTCGATATTGCACCCGGCGCCCTCGATGGTTTCGAGCAACGTCGCCAAGCCGCCCGGCTTGTTCGGCACGCGCACGGCGAGCACATCGACGACGCGGGCGCGGTATCCGCGCGCCTCGAGCACGGATACCGCCGTGCGCGGCGTATCGCAGAAGATGCGCACGATGCCGAAATCGGACGTGTCCGCCACGAAAAGATCGTGCATGTTGACGCCTTCGTCGGCCAGGTCGCGGCAAAGCTGCGAAAGGCGGCCCTTCTCATTCTGCAGCAAGACGGTGAGCTGTTCGATCATGATGCCTCCTTATGCGGCGCATCCACGGCGCCTGCGGTTGTTAGTCTTTATTGCGAAGGTCGAGCACGCGGCGCGCCTTGCCTTCGCTGCGCTCGATCGATTTCGGCTCGACGATTTTGATGTCGACGGCGATTTGCAGGTTGCTCTTGAGCTCGCCTGCAAGGCGGCGGCGCAGATCTTCGAGCGCGCGGACCTCGTCGAACGGGAAATCGGGCGCGGTTTCCACGCGCAGTTCCACATGGTCGAGCGTCCCTTTCGTAGTAAGCACGATCTGATAATGAGGAACGACCTCGGGAAACGCCGTGATGACTTGCTCGATCTGGGAGGGAAACACGTTCACGCCGCGAATGATGAGCATATCGTCGGTGCGGCCGAGGATGCGGTCTATCTTGCGATGGGTGCGCCCGCACGCGCACGGTTCTGCGATGATGCGCGTCAAATCGCGGGTGCGATAGCGGATCAAAGGGCTGCATTCGCGCGTGAGCGTGGTGATCACGAGCTCGCCGAGTTCGCCGTCGGCGACAGGCTGAAGCGTTTCGGGGTCGACGATTTCAACGAGGAACTGGTCTTCTGCGACATGCAGGCCGCAACCTTGCGAGCATTCCATTGCCACGCCCGGTCCCATGATTTCGGAAAGGCCGTACACGTCGCAGTATTGCACGCCGAGCTTGCGGCGGATTTCGTCGCGCATATGCTCGGAGGCGGGTTCGGCGCCGAGGATGGCGCCCGAAAGCTTGAAGTCTTTCGCGGGGTCGTAGCCCATCTCGATGGCGGTATCGGCTATGAGCAGGGCATACGACGGCGTGGCGCACAGGATGTCGACGCCGAAATCCTTCATCACCTGAATCTGGCGCTTGGTGTTGCCCGTCGAGGTGGGAACCACCGTGCAGCCGGCCGTCTCGCCTCCCATATGGGCGCCCAAACCGCCCGTGAACAGGCCGTATCCATAGGAAACCTGCATCGTGGAATCGGCGTTTCCGCCCACCATGGCGATGCCGCGGGCGAAGCACTCCCCCCAGTTCTTCAGGTCGCGTTCGGTGTATCCGACCACGGTGGCCTGGCCCGTGGTGCCCGAAGAAGCATGCAGTCGCTTGACCTCTTTGCGATCGACGGCGAAAAGGCCGAACGGATAGGCGTCGCGCATATCCTGCTTCACGACGAAGGGAAATCGCACGATATCGTCGAGAGAATCGATGGCATAGGGGTCGATGCCCGCCGCATCGAAGCGCTCTTTGTAGAGGGGGACGTTCTCGTAGGCGTGCACGACGGCCCAACGCAGGCGTTCGAGCTGAAGCGCCTCGAGCTCGGCGCGAGGCATGCACTCGATTTCCTCCTGATAATACATCGGCGAATCCTTTCTCTTCATGCATCCGGCAAGCCATAGATCCGCTTGCCGCTTTTATACTTTAGTCTAGTAAAGTATATTCGTGAAGAGAAATCTTCGGAGAAAACTCCCCGATCTTGTCGATTTGAGTAACAGGAAGAAAACCGAGCGGGAA
>USEZ01000187.1 GCA_900553775.1 uncultured Slackia sp.
CGCGCCGACCGCGCGCGCAGAAAGGCGTCCGCGCCGTTTTTCTTCGGCAGGCAGGCCGCTTTGTTCGCACTCGCCTGCATCGGCATCATCGTGCTCGATTTCTTCCTCTACGTGGGCATCGCCGTCTACGACAGCAACCTGAATTTCGGCAACGGGTCGCCCAAAAGCATCACGCGCGACATCGGCGACACGCTGGTTTTGCAGGAAGACGGAAGCTACGCCCTGCCCGAAGCGACGACGGAATGGATGGAATACGAGCGCTGCTGGGCCATGCTTCTTTCCGACGAGGGAGAACCCGTCTGGAACCACGGAGCCCCCGAGTCGGTGCTGCATCCCTATACCATGGCCGACGTCGCGGTGTTTTCGCGCATGGGATATCTCGACGACTATCCGTGCTTCGTCTGGAAGCACGACGACGGGCTTTTGGTCGCGGGATTTCCCAAGGATTCCTACGTCCGCAACGTCATCGACTATCTGCCGCAGCAAACCATGCTGAACTGGCCGCTGTACGTCCTGTTCATCTTCCTCGTGGACGCCGCCGCGCTTTTCATCGTGTATTCGATATCGAAGCGGCGCGTCATGGCAAGCACCGCCCCCATGATAGAGGCGCTCGACGCGCTCGCCCACGAAAAGCCCGCGCGCGTGCGCCTCAAAGGATCGCTGCGCGACGTAGGGGAAAGCATCAATGCCGCAAGCGCCATCATGCGGCGCAAAGACGAGGCGCGCAAACGCTGGGTCACAGGCGTCAGCCACGACATCCGCACGCCGCTCGCGATATCGCTCGGCCACGCCGAGCGCATCGCGCGAAACGAAGACGCGACCGACGACATCCGCGAACAGGCGCGCGTCATCATGCGCCAAAACGAGCGCATCCGCGATTTGGTGGCCGACCTCAACATCGCCTCGAAGCTCGAATACGACATGCAGCCGGCCGACCTCTCGCCTGCCTGCCCGGCACGACTCGTGCGCGCCGTGGCCGCCGATTGCGCGAACGCCTACGCCGACGGACCTTTCTCTTTCGAGGCCGACATCGACGAGGCGGCCGAGAAACTGGAGCTTTCCCTCGATGCGCGCCTCATCGACCGCGCGTTGCGCAACCTGACGAGCAACGCCATCCGCCACAACGACGCCGGCTGCACGATCCGCCTTATCGCGCACGTCGACGACGGCTGCCTACGCATCGGCGCGGCAGACGACGGAGCGGGCGTTTCCCGGCATGCCGTCGCGCGTCTCAATAAAGAATCCGAAGAGGCGGCGCGCGCGAAATCGGACGATGCCGCGTTCTCGATCGCAGGACCGGTCCCGCCGCCGCATTTCGCCGAATACCGGCCCGACGAGGCGGTTCGAATCGCTCGCCGCCTCGATGCCGACGACGCCGCGACGCCGGTCGAAGGCGCCCGCGAAGGGCGGGGAGGCGAAGAGGGTGCCGAACGGGAGGATTTCTCCCTCGCGCCGAAGGACTTGATCGGCATCAACGAACACGGCCTGGGGCTCTCGCTCGTCGCGCGCATCGCCGCGGCGCACGGCGGACGCGTGGAGTTCGACGGAGCCGAAGGCGAAGGCTTTTCCGCCATCATGGTGCTGTCGATCGACGATACGTCGCGCTCCGAGGTGCGATAATGGCCGGCGCGCAACGCCGGCCATGCCCGACGGCGGCCCGAAACCGTTCGCACGCATAAGCGGCCCTTCGCCTTATTTGGCATGCGCTCTACCGAAATAGAGCGCAAAACCGCTATAGTGACGCTCATGTATTTCCGGTGGCCAGCGCGACTGCCTCGACGGCGCTTCGATTCAGCCGCGCCGCGCTCCATCGTCGAATGGAAAGGACGTATGGTGAAAAGAATCTGGCAGAAATGGAATGAGATAAATCTCATCAAGCGCATCCTCGTATTCCTGGTGCTCGGCGCCGTTTTGGGCGTCGTCGCCCCGACGCTCGAATGGATCGGCGTCCTCGGCACCCTGTTCGTCAGCGCGCTGAAGGCGGTCGCCCCCATCCTGGTGTTCTTCCTCGTCATCGCGGCGCTTGCCAATGCGCGCGCCGAGGGGTCGATGAAGACGATCATCGTGCTTTACATCCTGTGCACGTTCTTCGCAGCCCTCGTCGCCGTGATCGCAAGCTACCTCTTCCCGATTGAGCTGACGCTCGACGGCCTCGAGGCGGCCGACAAGGCATCGCCCGAAGGCGTGGGCGAAGTGCTGGGCACGCTGATCATGAACGTGGTCGCCAACCCCGTCGACGCCCTTGTCAACGCGAACTACCTGGGCATCCTTGCCTGGGGCGTGCTCTTGGGCGTAGCGCTGCGCATCGCTTCGGAAGCCACCAAGAAGGTCTTCACCGACGTCTCCGACGCCGTGAGCCATCTCGTGCGCTGGATCATCAGCCTGGCGCCCTTCGGCATCTTCGGCCTGGTCTACACCGCCGTGTCCACCAACGGCCTTGAAATCTTCACCGAGTACGGCATGCTGCTGCTCGTGCTCGTGGGCTGCATGTTCTTCCTCGCCTTCGTCGTCAACCCGCTCGTCGTCTACATCTGCTCGCGCAAGAATCCCTATCCGCTGGTCATTCGCACGCTGAAGGAATCCGGCCTCACCGCGTTTTTCACCCGCAGCTCTGCGGCGAACATTCCCGTGAACATGGAGCTGTGCCGCAAGCTCAAGCTGGATAAGGACATCTATTCGGTGTCCATCCCGCTCGGCGCCACCATCAACATGGGCGGCGCGGCAGTCACCATCACCGTCATGGCCATGGCCGCCTGCAACACCCTCGGCATCGACGTCGACCTGCCCACCGCCGTGATTTTGTCCGTGCTGGCCGCCGTGTCCGCATGCGGCGCATCCGGCGTCGCGGGCGGCTCGCTCATGCTCATCCCGCTCGCCTGCTCGCTGTTCGGCATCGGCAACGACATCGCCATGCAGGTCGTGGCCGTCGGCTTCATCATCGGCGTGATCCAGGATTCCTGCGAGACCGCGCTGAACTCCTCCACCGACGTTTTGTTCACCGCCGCATCCGAGTATCGCGAGCGCCGCAAGCTCGGCCAGGCGATCGACTACAGCGAGTGGGAGAAATAACTCCTCCGTGCTGCACCGTTCTTCGAGAAAAAGCCGCTTCGTGCGGCTTTTTCTTTGCACGGACTACGACATGAAAAAGCGCCCCGGAATGAACTAGACCCCAAAAGTGGGACGGATAAATAAAGTTCTCAAGCGGCTCTTATCGAATGACCCCGGTACTGCAC
>USEZ01000188.1 GCA_900553775.1 uncultured Slackia sp.
TTCGACGTTCGGGCGTTTGCCGGATGCGTCGTCGGGCGGCGGGCTTCGGCTCCGGGCCGTGTTCTCCGCCTCGCTCGACGGATCGCGGCGGGCCGCGCACAGAATCGCTTCGCGTAAGATGCGGTGCAAATACGGGATCAAGCCCGTTCATATCGTGCGAGAAAGCAGCCGACGGCCCCTCCCGTCGGCTGCAGGCCGTAAGAGGGGGGCGAACGCACGGTTTCGAAAGCCGGCGCAGGCCGTTCGTATTCGGTTGGTTCGCGTTTGAGAAGAAGCGCCCGATCGGGGGCATGAAAGAAGCCTCGCCCCCGGCCTAAGGATGAACCCACCTCGATAAGGTGGGTGCTCGCAACGCGCTGCAAAGCTTTCGTGTCAACGGACGCGAATCCCTGTATTCACGCGTAATCTAGAGCTCCCTGAAGTAATGCATCGGTCCATCGCAAAAAGACGGCTTCGGAAGCAAGGCTTGGCCAGAGTATATACGACGCATTCGCGAAAAATACCCCTTGACATGAAAACTCCGCCATGCGCGCCGCGCGCCGCATCGCGGCGCATGCCTCCGGTGCGGCCGGGCGCCGGGCGAAGGCGGCCTGCGCCGTCCGCCGCCTTCGCCCGGCATGCTTTCGCCCGGTATACAAAACCGTGTCGTCCGGCCGTCTTTCCAGGGGCTGCGCTACAATGAGGCGGCTTGAGAAACCGCAGTTGGAAGGGGAGGCGCCATGGCTCGTGCGAAAGATGTCGTGAAGCTTGGGCGCGACGGTTTGGGCGACACCACCTCGGCCGCCCGCCTGCACGAGATCGTGAAGGTCTTGCGCCGCACCGAGGTGTCGCGGGGGCTGACCCCCGACAAGCTCGTTGTCCTTCTCGAAGAGCTGGGGCCGACGTTTATCAAGCTCGGCCAGATCCTCTCGTCGCGTTCCGACATGCTGCCCCAGGAGTATTGCAACGCCTTGCAGGCCCTGCGCAGCTCCACGACGCCCGAGCCGTTCGAGCAGGTCGACCGCCGGCTCAAGGCGCGCTATGGCGACGATTGCATGGACATATTCTCCGATATCGACGAAGAGCCGCTCGGATCGGCCTCCATCGCGCAGGTGTACAAGGCCCATCTGGCGCATGACGCCTCGGCGGTCGCGATCAAGGTTCAGCGCGATCATGTGAAGCAGGATATGCAGCGCGACATCCAGCTGATGCGCCGCGCCGCCGATCTGCTGAACCTTACCGGGTCGACCGTTCTTGCGGGCGTCGACATCGCCACCGTCATCGACGAGTTCGACCGCACGGTGCGCGAGGAAATCGACTTCACCGTGGAGCGCGACAACCTGCAGCGCTTCGCGCGCGGCCTGCGCGGCGTGAAGGGCGTGTCGTCGCCTTCGGTCTATCCCGAGTATTCCGACGAGACGGTGCTTGTGATGGAATTCGTCGAGGGCATCTCCCTCGAGCATGTCTTGGAGCTTGAAGAGGCGGGCTACGATTTGCGCGATATCGGCGACCGCCTTGCCAATTCCTACATGCATCAGATGGTCGACGTCGGATTCTTCCACGCCGATCCGCATGCCGCCAACGTGATCGTGCGCCCGGCGCTTTCCGCCGACGAACGCGCCGCGGGCAAAAAAGACCGCGGCGAGGTCGTATGGATCGACTGCGGCATGATGGGCGAGCTTTCGCCGCATGAGCGCGGGCTGTTCTTCGACATGATGAAGGCCATGGTGTTCAAAGACGGCCACGCGCTGACCGACCTGTTCATCGAATGGGGGCGCGTCAGCGACGCTCCGGGCAAAAAGCTCGATTACGGGCGCCTGTTGCAGGATCTGACGGCGCTCGTCAACCGCTATGCGGCCGAAGACGCCTATTCGATGGATATCGCGCAGCTGCTCAACGACGTGATGGCGATCCTCGACACGGCGAACGTCATCATGCCGCGCAGCTTCGTCATGCTCGTGCGCGGTCTGGCATCGCTGCAGGGAACGCTGCTTTCGCTCACGCCCGAGATCAGCATCCTCAAGGTGGTCGAAACCTATATCAAGCAGCGGGGCACGAAGCATTTCGACCCCGTCAAGGAAGTGGAGACGCGCACGATGGCTGCCGTGGCCGCCGCCGACAAGGCCGTCGAGATACCGGGACGCGTCGTCAACGTGCTCGACATGGCGGAGAAAGGCAGGTTGAAGCTCGGGTTCGACTTGGCCGAGGCCAACCAGCCCATGGAAAAGCTCGGGCATATCGTCGACAGGCTGAGTCTTGCCATCATCACGGCGGGCCTGTTCATCGGTTCGTCCACGATTTATTCCGCCGGCATGCAGCCGCAGCTGTTCGGCGTGCCCATCGTCGGGTTTCTGGGGTATTTCGGCGCGGCTGTGCTCAGCGTGTACATCATCCACAAGATCCGCAAGGGCACCTAGCGAAACGCCTGCGCTCTTGCCGGCAGGCGGCGGGCTTCGCGCCTCGATCCTTCGTGCGATGCGAAGCGGCGGCTGTCCGAAGGCCTTCCGGCATCGCCTTGCGCAGGCGTCGGGACGAAGGCCTGCCGCGCGCAGGCGGAAGGGGCTTCGCGCCGCGTACGGCCTGCGGGCCGATCGCGCGATAGCGTCTCGTAATCGAACAAGTGTTCCTTTATAATGTGAAAGCAACGTTGCCGGCGGGTGCCGAGACATCGGGCGTCCGCCGTTTTTCGACCGGGAAGGCGCGGATCTGGCGATATGGACACTCTTTTCACCGAAATGGACAATGCGGCCAAGCTTGCGGCGGCTCCGCTCGCCGTGCGCATGCGTCCCCGCACGCTCGACGAGCTTGCGGGCCAGCAAGATGCCGTGGGGCCCGGAAGCTGGCTTTTCGCCGCCATCCGCACCGATTCCTTGTCGTCGGTGATTCTGTTCGGACCTGCGGGAACGGGCAAAACCAGCATCGCGCACATCATCGCGGAGAGCACGCGGGCGGCGTTCGTGGAGGTGTCGGCCATCGGCGGCACGGTGTCAGACCTTCGCCGTGAGATATCGGCGGCGGAAAAACGCCTGGTCGTCAGCGGCATGCGAACGATTCTGTTCGTCGACGAGATACACCGGTTCAATCGAGGCCAGCAAGACGCGCTTTTGCACGCGGTCGAAAACCGCACGGTCGTTTTGATCGGCGCCACGACGGAAAACCCGTATTTCGAAGTGAACTCGGCCCTCATATCGCGCTCGCGCGTCATCGAGCTTCAGGCGCTCTCCGATGCCGACATCGCGTCGA
>USEZ01000189.1 GCA_900553775.1 uncultured Slackia sp.
CATAAGGCGGCCCCTTCACAGGGGCCGCCTTTGTATCGTCCGACCCTTTCGCCCGCGCAAACGCTCCCCGCCGCCGATTCGACGCGACCTGGAAGAAGCCGATTCCGCGCAACCGGAAAACATCCCCGGTCTGCGCAAACGACGAAGCGGCAAATCGCATGCGGCGCAATAAAAAAGCCGGCCCGAAGGCCGGCGCAGGTGCTTAATCGATATCGCCCAAGTCGAACGCGTCAGAGGCATCTCCGTAGCCGCTCAGATCCTTTTCGACCTTCGAAGGCTTCGGGGTGACGGGAATGGTCACCGGAGTTGCGGGAGCGGCGGATGCCGGAGCCGTATAGCTCGGAGCGATCGCGCCGGTGGCGCCGGCGGGCACGGGCTTGTGGACAGGAGCCTGGCTCGGGCTGGCGAAACGGGCATGGGCGCGTTTCTTGCCGTCTTTCTTCTCGAGCTCTTCCTCGATGTCGTCGAGCTTGCTGCCTGCATCCTCGATAAACGCCTTGAGCGCTTCGGCGTACGTTTCGCAGGTCTCTTTGTGAGAACGGTCGAGCTCGTCGATGGCGTCCTCGATGCGGGCCTTTTCGGCGTTCGCGCGATCGATGATATCGGCGGCATCGGCCTCGGCATCGGCCTTGATGCGCTTCGCCTCGCCGTTGGCGGCGTCGACGACCTCTTTGGCGGAACGCTGCGCGACCACGAGGGCGTTGGCGATGGCGGAGGCGTCGTTTTCCTTCTCCGCCAGACGACGCTCGAGCTCGGCGATACGCTCGTCTTTCTCATCGGAGGAAAGGGGCTGCTGCACCGCCTCATCGGCGGTTTCATCGGTCTGTTCGGGCAGGGCGGGCTCAGCGAAGGCGGCATCCATATCCATGGGGGCGTCCTCGAACGCGCCGCCGTCATGCAGTTCGTTCAAACGAGCGGTCAACTCGTCGATTTCGGCGTTCAAGCCGTCGATTTCGGCGGCGACATGCTCGAGGAACACATCGACCTCGTCGACGTCGTAACCCTTGCGGTCGACCGTGAAGCTTTGATTGTGAATTTCTTCGGAAGTGATAGCCATGACAGCTCCTTAACGCTTAACGAAGTGCCGATCTAGAGAATGCCGACGATCAGCCGTACTGCGAATTGTAATACAAGCAGGGCGAAAATCGGCGATATGTCCACCATGCCGCCGATCGGAGGGATGAATCTCCTGAAAAGATCGAGGAACGGATCGCATACCTTGCCCAAAACGGTGTCGATGTCGGCGATGATGCCGCTTTTCTGGGGAATCCACGACATGAGCACGTACACGAACAGGATCATCGTGTACACATCGGCCAGAGAAACGATGAAATATTCGAGCATTTACATCAGTCCCTGGTCGCGAAGGCGGCTCGTTTCCCCTTCGGTCAGGCCCGCTCCGCGCGTCAAGGCGAATACATGGGCGGAGACGCACTCGACGCGGGCATCGAGCGCGCAGGCGACGCCGAAGCTGAAATCGAGGATGCGCTTGCCCAGATCGTCGGGCGTGTTGCGCAAGGACAGCACGGCGACGTCTCCCGCCTTCAAGATCTTCGAGATGCGCTCTGCGTCGGCATAGCTTTCAGGCTTGATGACCGTGAGAATGCGGGTGGCGCGCTGCACGACGCGCTGCTGCGCGGCGGCAGAGGCGGCGTCGGGCTCGACGGGCATCGCCGGAATATCGCGCACGGCGCCGAACGCGCCCGTTTGGGCCGAAGACAGCGGAGTCGGCTGCTCTTTGACGGCGGCATGGGCGCCTGCGACAGACTCTTGGGCAACGCGGTCGAACGCCCCGCTCGACGCGGCAGGCTGGCGCTCGTCGATTGCGACCTGAGCGGGAGCGGCATGCTGGGAGCGCGACGGCGCATCCGCAGAGGCATCCTCCCCCGAAGGCGTGTACTGCGTATGGGCGCGCACATCGTCGGCCGTCACCAATTTCGGCATCTGCGGAGAGAAGGCGACGGTAGCGGCAGGGTCTTTGCGAGGCTCGCGCGCATAATCGGCGTTGTCGTCGAACGCGTATTCGCCGAAGTCCTCCTCGTCGAATTCGTCGTCGTAGGAATCGTCGTGCGCAGACGACGGACGCGCATGGGAGGCGTCCTTGAACCCAAGCCGGTCTTTCAGGTCGAGGCGACCTTTGAGCTCGTCGAATTTAGGAATCTTCAAGTCCATCTGTGTTTCACCTTGTCCTTCGGGCGAGACCGTTACCTCGCATAGCCGTCGCTGAAAATGGCGCGTCCGACGCGCACCATGGTAGCCCCTTGGGGTATCGCTTCGAGATAATCGTCGCTCATCCCCATTGAAAGTTCACTAAGCTCCATGCCCTGCACGCCCATACGGGCCGCTTTGTCGCGCATGGTATCGCGCAGTATCTGCAGATCGGCGAAAGTCGAGCGGGCATCGTCGAGACTTCCCCGCGCAGCCATGGTCATCAATCCGCGCACGCGTATATGCTCAAGCCTGCTGCATGCCGCAAGCATGTCGAACAACTCGTCAGGCTGCAGGCCCTGTTTGCTCTCTTCGCCGTCGTTGACCTCGATCAGCACATCCTGCACGATGCCGAGCCCCTCCGCGATCCGATCGATCTTCTCGGCGTGGCGCAGCTCGTACAAAGAGTGTATCAGGCATGCGCGGCCTACCACCGAAGAAAGCTTGCGCGATTGTATATTGCCGATGAAATGCCAGCGTTCGTCGGGAAAGGCGTCGTGTTTTCTCGCAAGCTCCTCGGGGCGGTTCTCTCCGAAATCGTGGATGCCGGCACGAATCGCCTCTTCGACGGCATCGAGACCGACGGTCTTCGATACGCCGATGATCGTCACGCCATGCGCATCGCGACCGCATGCGGCGCACGCCTCGCGCACGCCCTCCTCTACAGCGGCATAGCGTCGTTCGATCGACATGACGCACCACTCCTCTCATCTTGAGAAACCCTGACCGCCGCGGCGGCGTGCCTGCCGCATACGCCTGCGCTTCTGCGGTAGGAATAATATCGCCCCTCGGAATCGCACATCGTGCAGACATGCGCGCATGCGATACGCCGCGTGTCGACGCCATGCGAGGCGAGTCCCGCGACAAGCGCCGCCGTCATATCGACGTGGCGGGGGCGCGCAAGGGCGCACGCGCCGAACTCGTTCGCGAAACGCGCCGCCACATCTTCGCCGACTTCGAAGCAGCACGCCTCGATGTGCGCCCCGATAT
>USEZ01000190.1 GCA_900553775.1 uncultured Slackia sp.
AAGCGTCGCGACCCCGAAAAGGCCATTCCGTGGCTTGTCGGGCAGAAAAGCGCGCTTTCGCTGTATGGCCGCGACGTGCCGGCCTATGCGCTTGCCGCCGCCGAGAAATTCTGGCCCGGCCCTTTGACGCTGATCGTGAAAGCGGCAGGCAATGTGCCCGAGGCGTTTCGCGCGGAAAACGGCACCATCGCGCTGCGTATGCCGAACGACCCGGTGGCGCTTGCGCTTATCGAGCGCGTGGGCTTTCCTCTCGCAACGTCGAGCGCCAACTTCCAGGGCGAGCCGCCCGCGCATACCTTCGACGAGATGGATCGCGAGCTGCTCGGGTTGGTGGCGGCCGCTTTGGGCGATGGGGGGGAGCGCAGCGGCGTCTCCTCGACCGTGGTCGATTGCACGGGCAATCGGCCGATCATGCTGCGCCGCGGGTCGGTGACCGAAAAGCAGCTGCTTGAATTGCTGTAACCGCGTCGCACCCGCGCACCTTTCGGGCGCTTGCCGCGCCGATCGCCCACGCAAGAGCGGGCGACGCGGGCGGATGCAAGGCGGAAAGGCCTGCGGCGCCGTTTGCGTTTCGAACTGTCCAAGATGTCGGCACGCGGGAAATCCCAAGATCGTGCTCGAAGCGTGCGGAATCCTCTCTCGCGGGGCGTTTCCTGTATTGCCGCCGAACGGAACATACAGCCCGGCCGAACGCGAGCTCGGCCGGGCTTTCGAACGATCAGGGTGTCGCACCTGGGATTTTCGCGACGGCAAGCTTATCGCGTCGCGCTGCAGAAGGGAATGGCGATCCATGCGATGACGCAGGCGAGCGCGCCGATGACCAGGGCAAGCGGCCAATGAGGGCTGTGCAGGACGAAGAGCATGACAAGCACGACGATCGCGGAAAGCGTCATGATGATGCCCGCTGCGGCCTTTCTCTGCTCTCGGACGCGCCGGTAGAGCATGTTCGCGTCAAGGGGCCGTGCGTCGGATGGACACGCTCCGGCATCGCTTTGCGCGCCGTGCGGCATCGGGGCGGCGTCCGGGGCGAGCGCCGATTCTGACGGGATGCATCCCGCCTGCGGGCAAGCATCGGCTGCGGCATGGTTCTCGAAGTCTTCGCATGCATCGCGCGCGGCAACGTCGCGGCCTGCGATCAGGGAAAGGCGGCGTGCTTCGGAGTTTTTCCGCGCGGCCTTTTCTTCATAGCGTCGGTTGTAGGTGGCGATGTCGGTGCGCGATACGCCCATCGAAGCGTGAACGACAAGCCACGATGCACCTGCAAGCGCGATGTTCAAAGAAGCGAGTCCGCCGTAAAGATGCTGGAAGAAAACCGTTTGGAACCAGCAGGTGGCAACGCCGACGACCGCGATGGCGGCCGCTGCCGCCCAAGAGGCATTCCTGCGTTTCCGCGCGCGGGCCTTATCAGCTTCGGTGTAGAAATCTTCGACGAAGGGGTGGCGGCGCGTGAACGTGCGCTGCACGTTGTGGGCGAAGCCGAACAGCACGCAGGCGAGAAGCGTGCCGGCAAAGAACGCATACTGGCACGCGATGCGATACGCATCGCCGGCCGAGGCCGCGATGCCTCCGGTGCCGCAAAACCCCGCGATGCCGAGGAATATACAGGCCACGCCCGAGGCCGTAAGGGTAGCCCGCAGGCGCATACGGCGGTCGTAGTCGCAGATGTCGGTAGCGGGGCCCGGGGATACGGCAAGGGCGTGCTCGCGGGTCCGATGCGTCAGGTCGCCGCGGGCGAGTTCGTCGAGCGAGCATTCGAAGATGTCGCACAGGCATAAGAGCTTGTCCATTTCGGGATAGGCGGCATCCGATTCCCATTTGGAAACGGCCTGCCTGCTTACGCCGAGCAGCATGGCAAGCTGCTCCTGGGTCATCGACCGCGTTGCGCGAAGATGCTGAAGGTTTGTGCTGAAGCTCATGGCGTCCTCCTCTGCCGGATGGGCGAATTCTGCCGCACGCCGCGTGCGTCATCCAGGCGGCGTGCCTCCGTGCGTTCGAACTTACCGTCAGTTTCTGCGCTTCGAATGGTTGCGTCTACCACGTTCCGGTTGCGTTTTCGCAATTCCGCCGGTTGCGCGGCGCAGAAGCGCGCGATTATCGGGCGCATCCGACACGCCGTCATGCGGTCCGTCTGTCTTGCTATCGGCCGATTGCGGCGTGCATGCGGACATTGCGGCTTCGCGGTCGGCGGGGCGCCGGCGCGGGCGGCTGCAACCATTCGACGTTTGTTTTCCTCTGCGTCATGAATCGGCCGATCGAAACACCGTGTGCTTTCGGCGGCGGGCGAGGTATTCGGGCGCCTCCTTCATTGCAGGGACGCGTCGGGAAAAAGCCGGTTTTTCGCCTGCATTGCCGGCTGCTCGATCGAGAAAAGTGCGGGACATGGCACCGAATCGACCGCGTTTTTTTCGGCAATTGCGCGGGAGGCGCCGTGAAATGCGGCCGGGCCTGTCGGGTAGGGTTGAGGTATGGAGGCCTTGTTCGACATACCCCTTTCCGTGGTGCCGCAACCGTGGGCGTTCGTGGCTTTCGTCCTGTCCTCCGGCGTGCTCGCATGGGCGAGCGCCGTCGATATCAAGCGGCGCATCGTGCCTGGCGGCGCAATCGCCGCAGGCGTTCTTATCTGGTGCGCGATGCTCGTTTTCGCCGCGGCGCTTGGCGCTGTGGGATGGAGGTCCGCTCCGACGGCTTCCGTCGTAAGGGAATGCGGCTTTCTGGCGGGCGTCGGCGGCGCCGTGCTTTCTGCGGCATTCGCGCTGCTGCTCGATACTGCGCTTTCCCGTGCAACGGGGCGGGCCGCCATCGGCATGGGCGATGTGAAGCTGCTGTTCGTTTTGGGGCTTCATGTCGGTTTTCTCGGCGCGCTCGCCTGTCTTTTCGTCGCATGTGCGCTTGCGGCGTTGTATTCCTGCGCACGGTTCGCCTTCGATGCGGCTTCGCGCTTCGTTCGGCCGCGGCGCCGGCATCCGGGGCCGGCGCGCCCTTCTTTCGACGGGACGTTTCCCTTCGTGCCGTTTCTTGCGGCGGCATACGTCGCCGTGGCCGCGGCATCGGGCTTGCGCTGGTAGAGCGCGCGGGCCGCGCGAGGGCGTATGCATCCCGTCGCGCGGCCGTTTTGTCGGCTATTCGTAGCGCCGCGCCGCCTCGGCGAGCTGCTCGACGATGTCGATTTTCTGC
>USEZ01000191.1 GCA_900553775.1 uncultured Slackia sp.
CAAAGAATGGTGGAACGTGCACGACCGCTTGGTGCAGACCGTTCCCGGGTGCGTGGGGTACAACCAGGATCTCGTCATCGACCGCATCGACGGCGGCGTATCCGTTCCGTACGAGGAGCTTCCTGTAGAAGGCGTCGTGGAGATGTGGTTCGAAACGAAAGAAGCGTTCGACGAGTACTACGCTTCCCCCGAATTCGCGCGCGCCTCTGCGCACAGCTCGGAGTTCATCGGGGCGATCAACACCTACCTGACCGAAACCTATCCGGTTGCCTTGCCGTCTGCATAGGAGCCTGCGATCTTCCGTCAAAAAAGCTGCGTTTCAGTAAAGAAGAAGCACGAGAAAAAGGATCAACGATATGAAAGCTTACGAGAAGTTGCTAGAGCCGATAACCATCGGTACCCACCAGTGGAGAAATCGCATGGTCAAAGCGCCGTCGTCCGCGATGTCGTGGGATCCGGGCCAGTTCTGCAACGAGAGGATCATCGGTCTGTACGATGCGATTTCCAAGGGCGGCGCTTCGGCCATCATCTTGGGCGGCATGATCTGCGACGATCCTGCCACCTTGATCGACGATGCCGACGGCGGCGTTCCAGGGAAGAAGCGTGCCGTCCGCGCCCATGCCGCGCAATTCGTGGGGCGTGATGCCGCTGACGAACGAAAGCGTGGCTTCGAGAAACACCGCCGTGGCGCAGAGCGCGGCCACGCAGCGCATCATGGAGACGCGGGTCGTACGAGGCAGGGGCAAGGGCGCGTTTCTGCCCTGCGCCTCTTTCCCGTTGCGAAGGTACACGGCGAAAGAGACAAGGGGAAGCGAAGCCGTGAACAGCGCCGATGCGGCGGGAAAAAGAATCCGGGCCGCCAGCATGGAGGCGAAGACGACGCCTGCGAACACGGGCGCCACGGCCTTCATGGAAAACGACGCGCGCATGGCGGTATAGCGCTCGGCCCAGGCGAGGACGAAGCCCGCGTTCGACGCCCCGAGCATGACGCCCGACGCCTGGCAGAACGGCTGCGGGTCGTCGGCAAGCGGGCAGACGAAGCAGAAAAGAAGGGTCGCCGCCGCCATGACGGCCGCGCATGCGCCCGCCAGGACATCGGCGCGCACCCGTATCCGCACGAGCAGCGCCGCTCCCGCAAGGGCGAAGATCCCCGTGCAGGCGAGGCATGCGAGCCATGTCGAGGTGACGTGGGAGGAAAGAAGCCCGAGCGCGTCTGTCGAGCCGGGAACGAACCAGAGGCAGTAATGCCATGCCAAAAGAAGCGATATGCCGAGGTAGGGCATATCGGGAATGCGTGCCGCCTTTGATGCGAGAGCGTGTTCTGAAAGCCGCATGGCGTATCTCCTGACTGCCGCCGCGCATCGCGCCCGAAGCAGGATCGGTCATGCGTGCACGCTCCGGATGCCGCGCCGGCATTGCACGATTCTATCAAACGACCTTGTCGCGGATATCATTAATAAGTGACTATGCGACGATGAGTAGCCCTATCGCCTCTTTTTCGCCGGGGATTAATGAAGCTTGAAGGATGCGCGCCGTCGCATCGCTTTCCATGATGGGTGCATGGTTCGCATGCCGCCCGAGAAGCGCGCTTCGCGCGCAGGCATGCGAAAGGGTACGTTTCAAGGGGAAGGGGATTCTTATGGCGAATCTCGCATCGGCGTCGGAGAAAAGCTATACCGACCTGTCCAGGGCCCGTCGGTGGTTCTTGCTGATCTTGGTCAGCATGGGCTCGTCGGTTCTGTACGGGCCGATTTATCTGAAAATGGTGTTCTACGATCCGTTGATGCAGGCGCTCGGATGCACCAACGAACAGCTGGGAACGCTCGTGACCGTCTACGGCATCGCCGCGGTTGTTTTCTATCTGCCTTCGGGCATCATCGCCGACAAAGTGCGCGTGCGCACGCTGTCATGGATCGGCTACGCGGGCGTGGCGGCATTGACGCTGGTATATGCGCTCATGCCTTCGTATACGGTTCTGATGGGCGTTTTCGTGGGCTATGCCGTGTTTTCCATTCTGATCTGGTGGGGCACGCGCTACAAGCTCGTGCGTCTGATCTGCAGCGAGGAGGAATATCCTCAGAAGATCGGCATGTCTTACGGCATCTATGGCGCGGTGGGCTTGGTATTGAGCTTGGTGCAGACGGCCATCGTGTCGAGCATCATCGATGCCACGCAGGCCGTGCAGGTGGTCTTGGTGGTTTCGGCCGTGATCATCGCCGCATGCGGCGTGGCGTCGTTCGTTTTCATCCCGAAGTTCGAAGGCGAGATCAAGCGCGATGCGAAAAGCGCGTTCAGCCTGCATGAGGCCGCCGAGGCCTTGAAGAATCCGGGCGTATGGTGCGCCGCCATGACCATGTTCTTCATCTATTTCGTCTATATCGGAACCACGTTCACCACGCCGTTCATGACCGCTTGCCTGGCGGCTCCCGTGGCGGTTGTGAGCCTGATCGGAACGATCCGTTCGTTCGGCGTGTCCATCGTCTCGGCGCCGGTGTTCGGATGGTTTTCCAAGGTTGCCAAGTCTCCCTCGAAAGTCATTCTGATCGGCACGCTCGGCGCGATCGCGTGCCTGGCGGCGCTGATCGTCATGCCGCGCACGCCGTCGATGATCGTGGTGGTGGCCATTCTGGTGTGCCTGATGTCGTTCGTCACCAACGGTCTGTACGGAATCTCCTCGGGGCAGTTGGCGGAAACCCATATTCCCCCGCATCTGTTCGGAGCGGGCGTGGGCCTGGTGTCGGTCATCGGCCTTCTGCCCGATGCGTTCATCCATACCTGGTTCGGTTCGATGATCGATACCCAGGGCGCCGATGCGTTCAACACCATCTTCATGGTGATGATCGCAAGCTGCGTGCTCATCATGGTGTTCGCGTTTTTGACGATCCGCGTATCCAAGCGCAACGCCGCGCAATCCGAGGAAAAGTAGGAAAGGCGGCGCTGGCGTTCGTGTTCGCCGGCGCCGTTTCTTGTCCGCCGCCCGATTGGGCGGCGGAAGCCGAAGCAGAAAGAAAAGGTGCGTCATGGAAAACAAGCTCGACGTTATGAAGCTCATGAACGACCAGATGAAAGCGGTGGTCGCGAAGCAGAACGAATTGGTGGAAAACGCATTCGACACCTCGGTCGGCCTCGAGAAGACGCGCGAGAACTACATCAAGGAGCG
>USEZ01000192.1 GCA_900553775.1 uncultured Slackia sp.
AAGCCTTTCGATGGACGACCGCTTCGCCATCTGCAACATGGCGATCGAGGCGGGTGCGAAAAACGGCATCTTCCCCGTGGGCGACGCCACGCGCGCCTACATGAAAGACCGCGTGCGCCACGAGCCCGTGGAGTTTCGCGCCGATGACGATGCCGTCTATGAGCGCGTGATCGACATCGACCTGAGCGCCATCCAGCCCACGGTAGCGGCGCCCCATCTGCCCGAGAATACCAAACCCGTCGGCGAGCTGGCGGGCATTCCCGTGCAGCAAAGCGTGATCGGCAGCTGCACGAACGGCCGCATCGCCGACATGCGCCAGGCCGCCGACGTGCTGCGCGGCCGCACGGTGCATCCCGACGTGCGCTGCATCGTGATCCCCGCCACGCAGGCGGTGTATCGCCAGTGCATGGAGGAAGGCCTCATGGACGTGTTCCTCGACGCGAACTGCGCCGTGTCCACGCCCACGTGCGGTCCCTGCCTGGGCGGCTACATGGGCATCCTCGCCGCCGGCGAGCGCGCCATCGCCACGACGAACCGCAACTTCGTCGGCCGCATGGGCCATGTCGATTCCGAAGTGTATCTGGCAAGCCCCGCCGTTGCCGCCGCGAGCGCCGTGACGGGCGTCATCTGCGATCCGGCAACGCTGTAGCGACGGCCCGACCCATCGGAAAGGACTCCTTATGAACATGAAGGCCCAAGGAACCGCGTTCAAATACGGCGACAACGTCGATACCGACGTCATCATCCCCGCCCGCTATCTCAACATCGCCGACCCGCAGGAGCTGGCAAGCCATGCCATGGAAGACATCGACGTCGACTTCGTGAAGAACGTGAAGCCGGGCGACATCATGGTTGCCGAGAAGAACTTCGGCTGCGGATCGTCGCGCGAGCACGCGCCGCGCGTCATCAAAGACAACGGCGTGGCCTGCGTGATCGCCGCAAGCTTCGCGCGCATCTTCTATCGCAACGCCATCAACATCGGCCTTCCCATTCTGGAATGCGCCGAGGCCGCCGAAGCCATCAAGGCAGGCGATGAGGTGTCAATCGATTTCGGCACCGGCGAGATTCGCGATATCACCACGGGCGAAACGTTCCAGGCGCTTCCCTTCCCCGAGTTCATCCAGGGAATCATCGACAACGAAGGGTTGCTGAATAGCCTTAAGGTGCGCGGGGTTTAGGTCGACCGGGAAGAACGGGGGCTGCGGGGTGTCGTGCTCGAACAGTCCTGAGCTCGCTCGAACGCCCCACAGGGGCGTTCGGCTCGTGCGGAACTGCGCGCGACACCCCGCAGCCCCCCCCTGGGCGATCTGAGAAACCCCGCGATCCGTCCGGCCACGGATGGGACGCACGCCGGCCTGGCGGATGATGCGGGAGGGGCGGCATCGCTTCGCTCGCCGCGAGGACAGGAGAGGTCCCTGGGGCGGCTTTGCTTCGCTTGCCGCCGAGATAGGGTTCGCCCGCAAAGAATGATACGCCGCGTATTTTGGGACGACCGGTTTCGACAATAGAATCGGAACTTTCGCCAGAAGCAACCCCGGACCGGATCGCTCAAAACCGAGCAATCCCGGAGAAAAGTCAATTGCTACCGGCACGCCAACCATAAAGCAAAGCCTACCGGAAGCACCGCACCTCCAATCAACCCATTGAGACGACGGCAAAACGCATCGGCATTCCGCCTTGAGAACAACAAACGACCGATCAATTCGCCCGCACTTTTCGACAGGCAAAACAGAAGGAGACAGCTATGAAATTCAATATCGCCGTGATGAAGGGCGACGGAATCGGACCGGAAATCGTCGACGAGGCGCTGAAGTGCCTCGACAAGGTGAGCGAGAAGTTCGGGCATGAGTTCGCCTACAACGAAGTGCTCATCGGCGGCGCGGCCATCGATGCCGCAGGCGTGCCGCTGCCGCAGGAAACGATCGACGCCTGCCTGGCGTCCGACAGCGTGATCTTGGGCGCAGTGGGCGGACCGAAGTGGGACAGCCAGCCTTCCGCGAACCGTCCCGAGAAAGGCCTTCTGGGCATTCGCAAAGCACTGGGCCTGTTCGTGAACCTGCGCCCCGCGAAACTCTATGCGCCCCTGGCCGATGCCTGCCCGCTCAAGCCCGAGCGCATCGCCGACGGGCTCGACCTTATGGTGTGCCGCGAGCTGACGGGCGACGTGTATTTCGGCGCGAAACACCGCGACGAAGACGGCACGGGGCACGACGACATGAATTACTCGATCGCCGAGGTGGAGCGCATCGCGCATCGCGCCTTCCAGACGGCTCGCCAACGCCGCAGCCACGTGACCAGCGTGGACAAGGCGAACGTTCTTGAAACCAGCCGCGTGTGGCGCGAAACCGTGGAACGCATCGCCGCCGAATACCCCGATGTGGCCGTCGACTATATGTATGTAGACAACGCCGCCATGCAGCTGGTCACCAATCCCGGCCAGTTCGACGTGGTGCTGACGGGCAATTTGTTCGGCGATATCCTCTCCGACGAGGCGAGCTGCATCACCGGCTCGATCGGCATGCTGCCCTCCGCTTCCATCGGCGAGACGAACCTGGGCATGTACGAGCCCATCCACGGCAGCGCGCCCGACATCGCAGGCAAAAACATCGCGAACCCCATCGCCACCATTCTTTCCGTAGCCATGATGCTGCGCTACAGCTTCGACCTGGCCGCCGAGGCCGATGCCATCGAAGCCGCCGTGAACAACGTGCTTGAAGCGGGACATCGCACGGGCGATATCGCCAAAGCCGGCGAGCAGAAGCTTTCCTGCTCGGAGATGGGCGATTTGATCGCCGCCGCGATTTAGACCCGCAAGAAGTTTCGCCCTCGCCCGCATATTCGCACTCGGGCGAAAGATTCGACTCATAAGAAGGCCGCTGCGGTTCGTACGATCCGCAGCGGCCTTCTCGACGTATGCGTCGCATCGCCCCTTCGGCATGCAAGCCATCCGCCACACGCACTCCGACGCATACCGGCAAAAGGACCCATCGCGCTGCTTGCGCCACGAGCCGAACGCACCTTCCGCCGAAAGCAGAATCCGCGCCGCTCGAAAACGGCCTTCAGCGGGGCGGCGAAGGACGATACCGCCGCCCCTGCGGCCACGCTCAAGCTAAACCACCGGC
>USEZ01000193.1 GCA_900553775.1 uncultured Slackia sp.
TCTCCAAACTTGCGGGAGAAAATGCTGCTCAGGGCGATCGGAGCCCTGTATGAAGCCCCCATTTCGCAGTCGAGCACGCTCGAGACGGGAATCGAGCGGAGATCCGAAACGCCGTCGCGCAGCCTTTCATCACCCCGCTGCGTCTCCTGCGCTTTCGCCTTCGCGCGGGCGCGAAGCATCCGCCGTCGCGTTCTGCGGTCGAGCACGGGCACGCGGCATTTCGTCGGCGTTCGCCCTCGCGTGCCTTCTCGCAATGCCGCGCCGCTACAGGACGCGGCGCGACTCTATCGCCCGACCGAGCGTGACCTCGTCGGCGAACTCGAGATCGCCCCCGACGGGCAAGCCGCTCGCCAGACGCGTGACTTTGATGCCGAGCGGCTTTATCAAACGGGCGAGATAGGCCGCCGTAGTCTCGCCCTCCACATTGGGATTCGTGGCGAGAACGACCTCTTCGACCGCGTCGGAGGCAAGACGCTGCATCAGCTCGGCGATATGCAAATCGTCGGGGCCGACGCCGTCCATCGGCGACAATACGCCCCCGAGCACGTGATAGAGCCCTGAAAAAACCGCCGTGCGCTCTATGGCGGCGATATCGCGCGGCTCGCCGACCACGCAGATCGTCGTTGCATCGCGACGCGATGAGGCGCAGATATCGCACAGGTCGCCCTCGGCGTAGTTGAAGCAACGCGAGCAGAAGCGAACGGTGTTTTTCACCTCCACGATGGCATCGGCAAGACGAAGCACGGTCTCGGAATCGGAATTGAGCATCCAGTATGCGATGCGCTGGGCGCTTTTCGGGCCGATGCCCGGCATGCGTTCCAGCTCGTCGAGCAATTTCCTGATGATCGGGGCAGATTCCACGAGATGCCTTCTACATCAATCCGGGAATGTTCATCCCGCCGGTGGCCGCGCTGATACGCTGGGATCCCTGAGCCGAAACCGCACGCAGCGCCTCGTTTACGGCAGCCGTCACGATATCCTGCAGCATATCCACATCGTCGGGGTCGACAGCCGCGGGGTCGATCGTGATGGACTGGATGGTCATGTCGCCCTGCGCGACCACCTTGACCATGCCGCCGCCCGCCGTAGCCTCGGCGGTCATGGTCTTGATTTCCTCTTGAGCCTTTGCGAGCTCGGCCTGCATCTTTTGAGCCTGACGCATCATTGCCTTCATATCCATGGCGATTCTCCTTTTTTCTTCTATCGCGAAACCGCATTCGATGCGGCCGCGGGCCATCGGCCGCATGCCTTCTGCCGCATGCAGCCGAAAGACTACCATACTACCGAACGACGACGCGCGGCCGCAGAAGAGCGCCGGTCATCCGACGGAAAGTCGGGCAAAACCCAAACGGGCAGGCAGCGCGGCCTTCGCGGCCTCACCGCTCTTCTTGCACCTTGTCGAACGAAACGCCGAACGCTTCGAAGATGTCGGCCGCGTCCATCGCTTCGGAACCGCTTTCGGCGGAAGGCGCGGCGGAATCGGAAGACGCGCAAGCGTCGGGAAACGTTGCGGACGGCCCCCCTATTCCCGCCGGCATCGCACGCGAGGCGAACGGATTCGGCCGCGCGGGAACGCCCTCCTGCGCAGAAGCGCCTTCGGACGCGGAAGCGGCGGCTTGCACGGCCGGCCCCGCGGCGTTCGCGTGCGAAGCCTCCCGGGCAGAAACGAAACCGGGGGCGCAAGCGGGAGCCGAAGCCGTTTCGCCCGACGCATCGCGCGCGGCATCGGCGACAACGACGGGCGCGGCGTTGAAACGACGGGAAGGCTCGAGCGGACCGCCCTCTTCCGCCGCGGTCGAAACGGAAAGGCCCGACGAGGCGCCCATCTCGACGTCGCGTCCCTTCGGCGGGGCGGAAGCGGAAGCTGCGGACTTTCCCGCATCGCCGACGCCCGGCCAACCGAGCGGCTCGATCATGCCTTTCCTGCGGCGCTTCGGAGCGGGCATCGAGTCGAACCCGAGCTTTTTGCCGACAGCATACGGATCGACGGGAGCGGGGCCGTCGACCGAAAGAACGATCGGCCTTTCTTCGGCATCGGGATTCGCATCGTCGGTGGGGCCTGCGGTGGAATCGTCGTCGGCCGTCGGGATGTCGGATGGCGTACGGCCGCCTTGGTCGGCCGAATAGGGCGAGGATGCGGCGGGGCCGGAAGAGCCCTGGAAGCGAATGCCCCCTTCCGACAGCACGGGAGCCGACGGCGCGACGGGCGCGAAATCGGCGGGCGAAAGAGGGGCGGCTGCGGCGACAGGGGCATCGTCCCAGGGAGCATACGACGTCGCATCGGCATACGACGCGACGTCGGCGTCGTCGTAGGGCACCACATCGTCGTCGGAATACGAAGGAGCCTCGCTTGCGGCAGACGGCGCGAAATCGGCGGCAGAGGGCCGAGTCGGAGCCGATGCCGCAGCGGCGGCGCCGCGAAGCGCTGCGGCGCGCGCCATGGCTGCCTTGGCGGGAGAAGAGGCCCCCTCGCCCTGCGTCACCGAAAACGGAACGGGCTCGCCGAAGGCATGCTGCAAAGCATTCCCTATAGCAGCGGTGATATCGGGTTTGCGAGCGGCGGAAAACGCGAAGGTATTCTCGCGAGAAAACTCGATGAACAGGCCGTTTGCATCGTCTTGCGCGACCACGCGCGCCGAAAGCAGCAAAGCGCCATAGGCCGCGCGCCGCCGCTTCAGCTCGGCCAACGCCGCCTGCCAACCTCGCTGCAGCGCCGAAGCATCGGCTATCTTCGCCCTCAGGGCATCGGAGGCGACACCCGCCGAAGGAACGCCCTCCCCCGCCGGCAAAGGCCCCGCTGCCGCAGAATCGGACGCCGCGACAGCATGAGACGGCGCAGGCGGACGAGATGCAGCCTGGGCCCGCGCGTTCTTCCTGCGCTCGAGTTCGGCGCGGAATGCCGCCGATTTACCTTCCGCCTCGCGACGGCCTTCGGATGCCGAGGAGGCCCCGACAGGCTGCGCTTGACGCGAGATCGGAAGAGCGTCGTGTAGGGAAAGAGTGTAGATCTCGGTGGTCG
>USEZ01000194.1 GCA_900553775.1 uncultured Slackia sp.
GAAAACGCCGAGGCGTTTCTCGCCTGCCCCGATATCGACGGCGGCCTCATCGGCGGCGCCGCTTTGAAAGCGGACGATTTCGCTGAGTTGGTGCTGATCGCGGCGGCGGGACGTTAGGGTCCGCCCGCTTTACCAGGACGGGCGCGGCGGCTTTTCGCCCGTTCATGCTTTCAGAACGCTTCGACAACGGTCAGGAGAAACGCCATGCAATCCGTCAAACGTCTTCCCGCCTTGCTCGTCATCATGGACGGCTTCGGGCTCGATGAGCCATCGGGCGGCAACGCCATCGCTTCGGCGAACACCCCGTATCTCGACGCCCTGTTCGCCGCGCGGCCTCATGTCCGCCTCGAGGCGTCGGGCGAGGCGGTCGGCCTGCCGAGCGGTCAGATGGGCAACTCGGAGGTGGGGCATCTCAACATCGGCGCAGGCCGCGTGGTGTATCAGGAGCTGACGCGCATCAACAGGGCGTGCCGCGACGGAAGCATTCGGGAAAACGCGGCGATCAACCGCGCGATCGATGCCGCGGTTGCCGCAGGCGGCGCCGTGCATCTCATGGGCCTTCTTTCCGACGGCGGCGTGCATTCGAGCAACGAGCATCTGTATGCGCTTATCCGCCACGCCGTCGACCGCGGGGCCGAAGACGTGCGCGTCCATTGCTTCATGGACGGCCGCGACGTTTCGCCGCGCAGCGGCGGCGGCTATATCGCCGAGCTCGAATCGGTGCTTGCCGAAAGCGGCCTTGCGGGCCGTGCGCGCATCGCAAGCATCGCAGGCCGCTATTACGCGATGGACCGCGACAAACGCTGGGACCGCGTGCAGCGCGCCTACGATGCCGTCGTATGCGGTGCGCCGCATCGCGCATGTACCGCCGACGCCGTCATGGCCGCGTCGTATGCAGCCGATGTGACCGACGAATTCATCGAGCCGGTGTCGCTTGACGGACGCGGCATGTGCGACGGAGACGCCGTGGTGTTCTTCAACTTCCGTCCCGATCGCGCCCGCGAGCTGACCCGCGCCATCGTCGACGAGGATTTCGACGGCTTCGAGCGCGCGCATCGTCCTGCGGTGTCGTTCGTCTGCCTGACGGAATACGATGCGACCATTCCCGCCGCCGTGGCGTTTCCGAAGGAGTTCCCCGAAAACGTGCTGGCCGACGTGCTCGCCCGTGCGGGGCTGCGCCAATACCATATCGCCGAAACGGAGAAGTACGCGCATGTGACGTTTTTCTTCAACGGCGGCGTCGAGGCCGAAAAAAACGGCGAACGTCGTGTGCTGGTGCCGAGCCCCAAGGTGGCAACGTACGACCTGCAGCCCGAAATGAGCGAACCCGAGGTGGCCGATACGCTTGCCGCCGCCATCGCCTCCGACGAAGCAGACGTCTACATCGTCAATTTCGCGAATTGCGATATGGTGGGCCATACGGGTTCGATTCCCGCCGCCATCGCCGCGGTCGAAGCGGTGGATGAGGGCGTGGGAAAAGTCGTCGACGCGGTTCGTGCGAAGGGCGGCTTTGCCTTGGTCACGGCCGACCACGGCAATGCGGACAGAATGGTCGACGAAGACGGGGGCCCGTACACCGCGCATACGACCGCGCCTGTCCCGCTGATTTTCGTCGACGATGAAAACGCATGGGGGCTTTCGGAGGCGCACGGCCGTCCTGCGGCTCTGTGCGACATCGCCGCGACGCTGCTTGACGCCATCGGGATGGATATCCCCGATGAAATGACCGGCGAAAGCCTGCTTGAACGCGGCTGAGGTTTCGTGTCGGTAAATTCCTTCGATTCTTCCGAATCGCTTTAGCGTGCAATAGTGATAGTATAGCCCCCACGAAAATGCTCGACCCTCTCGGCTCTGTCGAAGCGCTCCTTCGGCGGAGCCGTCTTGTTAGAAAGGCTGCATCATGATCGCTATCGTTCGCGAAGGAATTTCTACCGAGGGCCTCGAAGAGCTGTGCGGCTATCTCACGTCCCAAAATGTCCAGCCGCACGTCATCGTCGGCGAAAAGCAGACCGTCATCGGCCTTATCGGCGACACTACCTCGATCGACATCCACCTGCTCGAATCCATGGACCAAGTGGCGGCCGTGCGCCGCGTTTCCGAGCCGTTCAAGAAGGCCAATCGAAAGTTTCATCCCGACGATACCGTGGTCGAGGCAGGCGGCGTGAAATTCGGCGGCGGCAACTTCGGCGTGATGGCGGGTCCGTGCTCGGTCGAAAGCGAGGAGCAGTGCATGGTCATCGCCGAGGCCGTGAAAAAGGCGGGCGCTGCGGTGTTTCGCGGCGGCGCCTTCAAGCCGCGCACTTCCCCGTACGCCTTCCAGGGCATGGGCGAGGAGGGTTTGGCGATTCTTTCCAAGGTCAAGCGCGAATTCGACATGCCGGTGGTGTCCGAAATCATGGACGCGCGCGATCTGCCCCTGTTCGACGATATCGACATTCTGCAGGTGGGAGCGCGCAACATGCAGAATTTCACGCTGCTTAAAGAGCTCGGCAAAACCGACAAGCCCATTCTTCTCAAGCGCGGTCTGGCGGCCACGATCGACGAGCTTTTGATGGCGGCGGAATACATCATGGCGGGCGGCAACGAGTGCGTCATGCTGTGCGAGCGCGGCATCCGTTCCTACGATACGCGTACCCGCAACGTCTTCGACGTGTCGGCCATTCCCGTGCTGCGCGGCTTGACCCATCTTCCGATCATCTCCGA
This sequence comes from uncultured Slackia sp., assembly GCA_900553775.1. Taxonomy (GTDB): domain Bacteria; phylum Actinomycetota; class Coriobacteriia; order Coriobacteriales; family Eggerthellaceae; genus Slackia. Next base: position 2,704 of record USEZ01000194.1, read on the forward strand.
TCCCAGCCATGCGACGGGCTATACGCGCCTAGTGGCTCCCGTTGCTTACGCCGCCACGGCGGCCGGCACCGACGGCCTCGAGGTGGAGGTGCACCACGATCCGGCCCACGCGGCCTCCGACGGATCGCAGGCGCTTCTGCCCGAACAGTTCGACGAGATGATGCGCCGCCTGTCTCTGATCAGGTCGGCCGTGGCCGCGCCGCTCGAGGAGCTCTAGGATGGCGTCGCACGATACGGCGGCGCATGTCGCCGCGCAAAAACCCGACCACGCCGACGGCTTGTGCGTCGGCGTGGTCGGCCTGGGGCTTATC
>USEZ01000195.1 GCA_900553775.1 uncultured Slackia sp.
AGTCGGGCAGGTTTGCGAGCACGTTGCGGGAGCGCACGTACGGCAAAAGCAGCTCGACCGCCGCGCGGGCGCCATGAAGCGTCGAGGAGCTCTCCACGATGCGCATGCCCGTCGACAGCACGAGCCCGTTCGCCTGCGCGCAAGAGGCGGCGCCGTCTTTTTCGAGTTCGAAGCGATCGCGCACGACGGCAAGCTCGTCGAGCGCGCGCGCCATATCGTCGCACGCTTCGACGCAGCCGGCCTTCTTCTCGCACAGCGGATTCCTGCACGCCACCGCGATATCGGCCCGAAGAAGCCCGCGCGCGACCTGCGACGCAGACCAGCCGCCGCATGATGTGCGCTTGAGGAAGCCGACGCTCCACAGCTTGTTGCAGGCGTCGAGCGACGAAAACGACAGGCGCAGATCGTCGAGGTCGGACAGATGGAAGGCGAAATGGGCGACCGGGCCCTCGACGGCGCCCTCTTCGCGCGCGCCGATCACGACGACCTGGCGAAACACATCGGTTGCACGCAGATTGCCCAAAACGTCGCGCATCACCACGACATCGGCGTCGACCCGCTCCTCATCGACCGCATCGAGGGCTTCGCGCAAGGCGTTCCACTCGTATTCGTCGTTGAAATCGGCGAAGATCGCGTAGCGGCCGCGCGCAAGCGCAAGTCCCTCTTCGACGCTTTTCGCGGAAGCGATGCGCGCATCGGGGCCGAGAAGGTCGATGCAGGCGGCGCGGCGGGCGTCGTCTTCGTCGACGACGATGAACTCGAGGCGCTGCTCCGACTGGTTCGCCAGATGCAGAAATCCCTTTTTCACCGCATCGTCGGGCTGGCCGAGCAGGCGTAAAAACACCGTGACGGCCACATCGCGATCGGGCGCCGAAAGCGCGACGGAATCGCACGCCATAAACGACGCAATCGGCGCCATCGCAGGCGAGCAGTCCGTCATCGCCAGCCCGCACTCGGCGAACAGCTCCGCCAGACGTTCGCCGATCTGCGCACGGTCGGCGAACGAAAGGTCTTTGACATCGTCGAACAGGAAGAACAAGATCCAGTCGACGAAACGCGCCTTGTGGCCCGCGATAAACGAGCGCTTCTTCCATTCCTTCGCGACGAACGACACCACGGCGAAGTGTTTTTCCACCTTGCCCTTCAGATCGCCGTAATGCGACGCGATGGCCGACCCTTCCCGTTCGCAGCGATAGTGATACAGGCAGGCCGACGTGTAAGCCACGGTTTTCGCATGGGGAAACACGAGGAACTGGAAGGCGTTGTCTTCGCCGAGCACGAGCGATTCGTTGAATCGCAGGCCGTTGTCTTCGAGAAGCGCACGGCGATAGAACTTGTTGCACATGAGCGGATACGACCCGTTCTCGTCGAGCAAGGCGTGGAAGGGATCGCCCGCATGCACGATGTCGCGGGGCGAAAGGCACCGGTCGATCCACTCGATGGAGGGAAAGGTCCGGCCGCCGAACACCACGATGTCGGCATCAGCCTCGCGCGCCGCGCCGAGCAGGGTTTCGCAGCTATGCATTTCGATATAGTCGTCCGAATCGACGAACAGGACATACTCGCCGCGCGCCATGTCCAAGCCCACATTGCGCGACGCCGCCGCGCCCGCGTTGCCGCGATGCACGACGCGAAGCCTGCCGTCGATGCGCGCGCAGTCGTCGAGCATCTCCGCGGAACCGTCGCTCGATCCGTCGTCGACGCATATCACCTCGATGTCGGAAAACGTCTGGGACAGCACGCTGTCAAGACAGCGTTTCAAATAGCGTGCGGTATTGTAAACGGGGATGACGATCGATATCGTCGGCGCCGCGGCGGCATCGGCGCATACGGCCTGATTCCCGACGTGCTCTGCCATGGAATGCCCGTCCTTTCGTTCGGCATGGGTAAAATCGCGAGATGCGGTATCGAAGCGGACGCGCCGCACGCTCTTTGCGTGAAAAACGACGGACCTGCAATCCATAGAGTATAATTCGAGTTTATCTGTAATCCGACGGATGATAAGAAAGATATAGGAACGCCATGCCGAATGCGATAACCAAGGCGACCTTGAAACGCAACTGGTTCACCATTTCATCGCTTGTTTCGAAAGATTTCAAACTCAAATACCGCAGAAGCGCCCTCGGCGTCGTGTGGTCGGTCTTGAACCCGTTGCTCATGATGGTCGTGCTCAGCGCGGTTTTCAGCACCTTCTTCCGATTCGACATCCCGAACTACCCGCTCTACATCATTTTGGGCAACACGCTGTTCGCCTTGATGTCGGAATCCACGACAAGCGCCATGTGGTCGATCCTCGACTCGTCGTCGCTCATTAAGAAAGTCCGCATCGAAAAGCTGATCTTCCCCATCGAGAAGGTGTTGTTCCAGCTGGTGAACTTCTGCATCTCGCTGATAGCGGTGGCCATCGTGATGATCTATTTCCGCGTCGTGCCCACCGCGAGCATCCTCATGGTGCCCGTTCTGCTGGTCTACGTGGTCCTGTTCAGCGCGGGCCTCGGCATGGCGCTTTCGGCATTGGCCGTGTTCTTCCGCGACGTGTGCCACCTGTGGAGCGTCGTCATCACCGCATGGACCTACGCCACCCCGCTGTTCTACCCCATCGTGGTTCTGCCCGACTGGATGATGCCCATCATGGAGCTCAACCCCATGTACCACTACGTCACCTATTTCCGCGACCTTCTGCTCAACGGCACGGTCCCAGGCGTCGGCGAGAACCTGCTGTGCTTCGGCATGGCCGCGATCACCTTCGCCGTCGGACTGCTCATTTTCAAGAAAAGCGAGAAGAAATTCATTCTCTACGTTTAGGAACACGCCATGCCCGAAACCGTCAATACCTCCCCGCTTTCAAGCTTCGAAGCATTCTCCGACGACGCGCGCGAAACCATGATCGCGGTCGACGACGTGTCCATGATCTTCAACATGGCCTCCGAGGTGCTTACCAACCTCAAGGAGTACTTCATCAAGGCCATGAAGCACGAGCTGTT
>USEZ01000196.1 GCA_900553775.1 uncultured Slackia sp.
GGGCGCGCAGAACGGCCATGGCCGCGATCTTGTTCTGCAGCTGCGATTTCTGATCCTGCGATTGCACCACCAAGCCGGAAGGCAGATGCGTGATGCGCACCGCCGAGTCGGTGGTGTTGACGCACTGGCCGCCCGGGCCGCCTGCGCGGTACACGTCGATACGCAGATCGTTCTCGTTGATTTCGATATCGATCTCGTCGGCCTCGGGAAGCACCGCCACGGTAGCCGTGGAGGTGTGGATGCGGCCCTGGCTTTCGGTCTTGGGAACGCGCTGCACGCGATGCACGCCCGATTCGAACTTCATGACCGAATAGACCTTGTCGCCTTTCACCTTGAACTGGATTTCTTTGTATCCGCCCGCCTCGGAGGCAGACACGTCCATGGTCTCGACCTTCCAGCGATGATGCTCGCAGAAACGCATGTACATCTTGTACAGATCGCCTGCGAAAATAGCCGCCTCGTCGCCGCCTGCGGCCGCGCGGATCTCGACGATGATGTCCTTCTCGTCGGCCGGATCGGAAGGAATGAGCATGAATTTGATGTCTTCCTCGAGCGGCGGGAGCTTCGCCTCGGCGGCGGCGATCGTCTCTTGGGCGAATTCCTTCATATCGGGATCGTCGAGCATCTCTTTCGCATCAGCGATGTCGTCGCACGCCTGGACGTATTCGCGCGCCTTGGCGACGAGCGGGCCTTGGTTCGCATACTCCTTCGAAAGACGGGTGTATTCCTTCTGATCGGCCAAAACCGCAGGGTCGCCGAGCTTTTCCTGCAGGTCTTCGTAGCCTTTGATGATCTTTTCAAGCTTATCGCGCATAATGCATTCCTTATTCGAGCGGCTAAGCCGCATTTCGTGATATCGATGGTTTGCCAGTGGCATATATTACCACGCCCCAAGCATCGCCACCGGCTTTCCATACGGCCGCGCCCTCGCATGCGGACGCATCGCCTGCGCGCCTGCGCTCCCGGACGATGCCGCCGAAGCGAAGAAGGCCCCCGGCGATATGAAGCAAAGCTTCTTCGCAGGGAGGCCTTCGAAGCGCAGTTAGGAAGCGCGCAGCGTTCCTTCGGCCGCGTCATAGCTCACGGCCTGGGCGATATAGCCTTTCTCGAGCATCCAGTCGAGCACGGGCTGGACCATATCCTGAGACGGCATCTGGGCCGAAGGATAGGTGCTGATCTTGTAGGTATCCGCCACGAGGCCGGGAAGATTGGCTTTTTCGACCAGCAGCGCGCGATACGCCTCGGGATCGTCGTTGATCGCCGAAGCGGCCTCGTCCCAAGCGGCGCGCACCGTATCGAGCGCAACCTGGCCGCCGTCTTGCAGCCACGCATCGCGCACGGCGAGCACGGACTGGCTGATGTTGTCGCCCTGGGTGTCGTCGGCAAGAAGCACCATGCCGGACGCCTCGCCGAGCGCAAGCAGGCTTCCAGGCAGCGCCGCTGCGGCGACCTGATTGTTCGCCATGGACTCGTAGCGCACGGGCATCTTCTTGATTTCCTCGGCGACCACCTGATCGTCCGGCACGCCGGCCGAAGCCATCAGATTGTCCATCACATATTCGGGAACGGTGTTCGAGCCGACGCCGATGCCTTTGCCCGCCAAATCGGCCAGGCTTTCGATTCCCGAATCGGGAGAAGTCATGATGCCGAAACGCCCCTGGGAGGCATCCGCGCCGAGCGTCACCCAGGACAGACGCATGTCGACGCCCGAAAGCTGCAAGGCCGCAGCCTGCTGGACATCGGTCATCGCAGCGTCGATTTCGCCCGCGGCGAATGCCGTCGCGAGCTCTTGAGCGCTTTGGAACGTGACGATCTCAACCTGGGCATCGCCATACAGGCCGTTTTGTTCGGCGACCCAGAACGGCAGCGAGTCTTCGGTCTGCATGGTTCCGATGCGCATCGAAGCCTGCTGGGGCTGCTCGGCGGCATCCTGGGAGCCCTGCTCGGACTGTGCGCTCGTGCAGCCTGCGAAAACGAGCAGGCCGCACGCGAGCATCGCGGCGAAGGCAAGCGATGCGAGTTTTTTCCTCTTCGGCATGTGTCGGATTTCCTCCCTCATATCGAAACGAACGCCGCCCGCAAATTCGGGCGGCGGAAACAAACGGCGGGCCGCGTCGATGCGGCCCGCGCAGAAAGCAAGGTATTATAGACCCTGGCGAAGGGAAAGATAATCGAAAGCGGACTGGGCGGCATTGGCGCCGTCGCCAACAGCCGTCGACACCTGGCGCAACGCTTTGGTACGCACATCGCCCGCCACGAAAACTCCAGGAATGTTCGTCTTCCCCGTTTCGTCGGCCATCACATAGCCCGCCGAATCGAGCTCGATGCCCGAGTCGAGGAACAAGGCGTTTTTGGGCATCGTTCCCACCGCCACGAACACGCCTTCGACATCGACAAGGCTGCGCTCGCCTGTTTTCACGTCACGCAACGCGACGCCCGACACCTTGCCGTCTTCGTCGTGCAATTCGTCGATTACGGATTCCATATGCAAGACCACGTTTTCCAAATCGGCAAGTGCGCGCGTATAGACCGCATCGGCGCGGAAGGCATCGCGACGATGCACCAGATGCACTTCGGAGCAGATGCGCGAGAGATAGATCGCATCTCCGACCGCGGTATTGCCGCCCCCGACGACGGCGACGCGCTTGTCGCGGAAAAAGCCGCCGTCGCACGTGGCGCAATACGAAACGCCGCGGCCCGCAAGCTCTTTCTCGCGATCGACGCCCAAAGGACGCGGCACCGCCCCTGTCGCCAGAATAACGGCGGCGGCCTCGTAGACGCCCCCCGAAGCCACGACGATACGCTTGGGATCGGCACGCAGGTCGAGCTCGACGACCTCCTCGATACGAGGCATGGGCGCGATCTCGCCGCTGCCGCCCATGACGCGGTCGATGTCGTTGGCGGCGTGGGGCAGGAACGGGGAGAGCATGAGGTTCAGGTCCGCGACTGCCTGGGCGAGGGTCCA
>USEZ01000197.1 GCA_900553775.1 uncultured Slackia sp.
TCTCCTTCAGGTCCGCGGAAACAAAGTGGGTGCGGATGCCGGCGGCGTTGATCTTCTCGAAGAAGTAGATGGACATGCGCAGGTTAACGTCGCCCACGCCCTCGATGGTCAAGCCGACGGAATTCTCGCCCGGATCGAAAACGCCGTCTTTGCCCGTGCAGTCGTCTTTGAACTTCAGCAGATAGTTGCCGTTCTCGAGAGCGAAGACGTCTTTGGTCTTGCCGGAGTACACGAGTTCGTTTGCCATGGAGGGTCCTTCCTGTGCCGATAGCTGCTTACGTACGGGTATTTCGTACCTGTGCAGTGTAGCGCCACGAGCCGCGAGGTGAAGATTTATTTTCCCAGGACGGCCCTATTAACGACTATTTAACATAGGGCCTGCAGAATACCTGTTCAGGTGTGTTCATCGTGTGTGGCGGCCATGAATGCGGCATGCGATCGCCGCGGCCTTGGTGCGGCGGGGCTTCCGGGCGGCGAGGAGGCGGAGTGCGAGCCGCTTCGCCGTCGCGCCTTCGTGCGCATCCCGCGCTCGGTTCCTCGCGGTCTTTCCGGCGCGCCCGCCCGGCGCCGTTGCTCCGGATTCGCAGGCATCCCCCAACGCGTCCGCGCCTTGCGCCGCTTTCGGCCATGCGTTCTGCGCCGTCTTTGCCGCCGCGCGGCTTTCTCGCCAGGCATCCTGCGGCCGCGTCGTTTGCGGGGGCCGCGCCGGGCGAAGGTTACGGAACGTCAAAAACCCCATTTCCGCTTTAGTGTGGTGGAATATCACGTATGATAAGGGAGTTTTGTGTCGGAGCCCGCCTGTGCGGGCGTTTGTCGTCTGTAATGAATGGTGTGATATGGAAGCAATGGATTTCAACCAGATATTCGCCATAGCCGTCTTCATCGTGGCGATCGTCACCATCATGTCGGAGAAGATCCACCGCACGCTGGTGGCCATCGCCGGCACGGTGATCCTGCTGCTCGCCCACGTGCTGTCGTTCGATACCGCTATCTCGCATATCGACTTCAACACGCTCGGCGTGCTGTTCGGCATGATGCTGTTCGTGGCGGTGGTGCGCGAGTCGGGCATGTTCGAGTTCCTGGCCGTCAAAACGGCGAAGCTCGCCAAAGGCGACCCGTGGAAGATCATGGTCTTGTTCGTGCTGCTGACCGCGGTGCTTTCCGCCGTGCTCGACAACGTGACCACGGTGCTTCTGATCGGCCCCATGACGCTGACCATCTGCAAGCTGCTCAAGATCAACCCCATTCCGTTTTTCATGGTAGAGATCATGGCGTCCAACATCGGCGGCACGGCCACGCTGATTGGCGACCCGCCCAATATCATGATCGGTTCTGCCGCAGGCTTCACGTTCGCCGATTTCATCATGTACGACACCCCCGTCGTCATCGTCATCCTGGCTGCCGTCATCGGCGTGTTCTACATCATGTACGGCCGCAAGATGAAGGTTTCCGAAGAAGACCGCGAGCGCGTGATGAACCTCGTGGAATACGAGCAGATCCATGACAAGCGCCTGATGACGCAGTCGATCGTGGTGCTCGTCCTTGTCGTCGTGGGCTTTATGATGCACGGTGCGCTGGGCGTGGAATCCAGCGTTATCGCCATTAGCGCGGCCGCCATCCTGCTGCTTATCTCCGGGCGCGACATCACCAAGGCGCTTGTTCATGTGGAATGGACCACGCTCGCGTTTTTCGCCGGCCTGTTCATCATCGTGGGCGGCCTGGCCGAAACGGGCACGATCGACGCGATCGCCCAAGGCCTGATCGACGTGACGGGCGGCAACGTATTCCTCACCATGATCGTGCTGCTGGTGGCGTCGGCCGTGGTGTCGTCGTTCCTCGACAACATCCCGTTCGTGGCCACCATGATCCCCATCCTTCTGGCCATGGAATCCACGGGCATGGACGTCACGCCCCTGTGGTGGGCCGTGTCGCTCGGAGCCTGCCTCGGCGGAAACGGAACGCTCATCGGCGCGTCGGCCAACGTGGTGCTCTCCGACATCTCGGCGAAAAACGGCTACACGATCAGCTTCCTTCAGTACCTGAAGGTCGGCTTCCCGATCATGCTGCTCACCGTGGCGATCGCGGGCGTGTACCTGGTGCTGCGCTTCCCGCCCATGTAGCGAGGAAAGCCTTGCAGAATGCGAAACGAGCGGCCGTCGTGCCGCTCGTTTTTTCGTTTGCGCGAAATTAGGGACGCATCGCCTGCGGTTTTCGATCCTGCAGACGGTCGATCTGCGCCGCAGGCTCCTGGCGAACGGGCCGCCCCGCTTGCCGCCTATTCGCATCCCGGGGATGCGGCCTGCCTGCCGCGGTTTTCGATGAATGCGACAAGCTCTTCTTCGGCCACTTCGAGCGCGGCGGAAAGCTCGCTTGCCGCCTGGTGTCCTGCCTGGTCGAGCAAGCGGGTGTACAGCGACGAGGGAAGATGGCGCTTGCTTTCCTGCTCCGCGATCCGCATCTGCATGGTTTTCGCGACGCACAGGGCCGTTGCGCAATCGCAGCGGCGCAGCAGCCGCTTGAAGTGCTCTTCGACGCTGTGGGAATTGCAGTCGGTGAAGGTATCCGGCTCGATTTCGTCGTAATGCGCGATGAGCGCTTCGGCTTCGGAGCGTCCGATCACGGGCCTGATCAGTTCCTCGTGGTCGACGGGAACGTACACGGTGCCGCCCCGTTTGCGCAGCGGCAGCAGCACGTAGTAGCTGCGCTCGATGCCGCCCATCGTCATGGACGCATCGGTTTCCGACACGGTGCAGGCGCCGTAATTTGCATAGACCACTTTATCGTTCTTATGGAACATGACAACTCCTCGCACGAAACGAAAAAAGTACTCTGAACAGGTTTTTCTAAGAATTTCAATCCAGCATACCACGCATCGGGCGCAAGTTCACGCAATCTTAACAAAAGAAGGCTCCCACCTGCGTAAACGGGATGATATCGGCGTTATAATCAAAAAACCGT
>USEZ01000198.1 GCA_900553775.1 uncultured Slackia sp.
GAGCTTTTCATTGTAGCGGGCGCGCGGCGGTACACGAAGACGGCCGTGCGACGAAGCCGCTTCATCCCGCACGCCGCCCTTGCTCCGCAGCACGCAAGATGATGGTCGAAAAACGCTCGATTTCATTGGACATGCGTCCAATAATCACACAGAGAAGAAACCTTTCCATAGAATGCGGAAGCCCGCGATGGACGCCTTTTCGCAACAGACGGCGTGCAGCACCACCTCCCGGCATGCGGGTCGATCGCACGGACGGTCCCGCTCGAACGCACCGCCCTTGCCTGCATCATCGCCGAATCACGCTTGGAACCAGCCGTTTTCCGCACATTGCCGCCGGCATCCGTTCATCTTTCCCCGAAAAGACGGCTTCGTATCGGCCGTATTCAGGTTTATGGACATTCCCTGAATCGAGGTGCGCCGACGGACGTCCAATCGCGGCGGACGGATGGTTTTCCCGATATTTTTTTGTACATATGCACAATTTAGATAAAGCATTGACCCCGAAAACGAACGCGTCTATAGTGGGCTTCGCAACATCGAAGGAGTCAGCCATGCGTAATCGAACCGCACATATCACGGTCTCCCCGGCCGCTTGCGGTGCGAAGAATCGCTTCCCCTTCATGTTCAATCTCACCCCACTTGATGCCCGCATCGATTGCGGGCATCGCCATTTCGGCACCCTTTCCCCCGTATATTCCTATCGATATCTTTAGCACACGGATACGGCGCGGCCGTGCTCCTCTCTCGCACGACCGCGCTTGCCGTGTGCGCCTCCGAAGCGAAACGCGCATCCGCCGCGCCGGCACCTCATGCGCATCGCTTGCCCTGCGACGCGCCCGGCCGGCACGTCGGATTTCGAACCAGCGCCTCCTCGCTTCGCCGATGCGCGAAACGCGGAGGATCTTCTCGCGATAGGAACACCCATGCTCGTCAAAACGCTCATGGTGGCGATCTTCGCCGCCACCGCCGTCGGAGTCGGCATCCTGTGCCGCAAACACGCAGGAAGCGTATCCGGATTCATCCTGGGAGGCCGCAATGTAGGCCCCTGGCTGTCGGCCTTCGCCTTCGGCACCTCGTATTTCAGCGCCGTGATCTTCGTCGGATACGCCGGGCAGTTCGGCTGGAAATACGGCCTGGCCGCCGCTTGGATCGGCATCGGCAACGCCATTCTGGGAAGCCTTCTGGCCTGGTGGGTGCTCGGACCGCGCACGCGCGAGATGACGCAGCGCCTGCACGCCTCCACCATGCCCGAATTCTTCGGCAAGCGATTCGACAGCAAGGCGCTGCGCATCGCATCGGCGGCGATCATCTTCGTGTTCCTCATTCCCTACACCGCCAGCGTCTACAACGGCCTTTCGCGCCTGTTCGGCATGGCATTCGGCCTGCCTTACGAGGCATGCGTCATCGGTATGGCGCTCATCACCTGCATCTACGTGGTGGTCGGCGGCTACATGGCCACCGTGCTGAACGACTTCGTGCAAGGCATCGTGATGCTGTTCGGCATCGTGACCGTGATCGCCGCCGTGTTGGCGGGCAACGGAGGCTTCAGCGAGGCCATCGTGTCGCTTTCGCAGATTCCTGCCGAAGGATCGGCCATGCAGGGAGCCTTCGTGAGCATGTTCGGCCCCGACCTGCCCAACCTCGTCGGCGTCATCGTGCTCACCAGCCTGGGCACCTGGGGGCTTCCGCAAATGGTTCAGAAGTTCTACGCCATCAAAAGCGGCCCGGCCATCAAGCAAGGCGCCATCATCTCGACGCTTTTCGCCATCGTGGTGGCGGGCGGAAGCTACTTCCTCGGCGGATTCGGCCGCCTCTACGCAGACCAGGTCGCTTTCTCAGACGGTGCGCCGGTGTATGACTCCATCATCCCCACCATGCTTTCGGGGCTTCCCGACATCCTCGTGGGGCTCGTGATCGTGCTGGTGCTTTCCGCCTCCATGAGCACGCTGAGCTCGCTCGTGCTCACCTCGTCTTCCACGCTGACGCTCGACCTGCTGAAAGACAACGTTGTCAAAGACATGACCGAGAAGAAGCAGCTTCTGTGGATGCGCGGGCTGCTCGTGGTATTCGTCGTCATCTCCGCCGCGATCGCGCTCGTGCAGTACAACAGCTCGATCACCTTCATCGCCCAGCTCATGTCGATCAGCTGGGGAGCGCTTGCCGGCGCGTTTCTGGGACCGTTTTTCTGGGGTCTGTACAGCAAGCGCGTGAGCAAGGCCGCCGTGTGGACGAGCTTCATCGTGGGCGTGGGCCTGACCACGGGCAATATGATCGCGGGATTCATCGGCACGCCGCTGATCGCAAGCCCCATCAACTGCGGCGCCATCGCCATGGTGCTGTCGCTGGTCATCGTTCCGGTGGTGAGCCTGTTCACGAAGCGCGTGGACTTCGAGGTGGACCCGCCGCGCGTGGAGGGTGCCATCGACCGCGAGTACGAGCAGGAGCTGGAAGCGGAGTAGTTCTGAGCCGAAGCTTCGAAACCTCTGTCGTCTCAAAGTCTGCGGGACGGCAGAGGGCGCTTCGCTCCAAGAACACGCTTCAGCGAACGAGACGTGTTCTTGGAGCGAAGCTCGCATCTCGGAAGCTGTTTGCCGCCTATGTCTCGCATGAAGCACCGGCTTGCTACGCGAGCGTATCGCGCGAAGCGCTGGTCACGACCGCCTGTTTGGCGCATTGCGCCCGAAGAGACTCCTTATCAAGGGTCGCGCTGTTCCGTCTGACGGTCTTCCGTGCAGCCCGTCGCGCCCCGGATGGCGAAAACCCATCGAATTCGGAAGCTATCGCGCGCGTCGCGCTTGTTCGACGCGAGGTTCCGCGCAAGGTATCCTCTGCGACCAGGCATTATGCGGGAGGGGTTTCCTCACCGCGGCTACGCCGCGGGCGAAATTTCCGAATTCGATGGGTTTTCGCCATCCGGGGGAGCCTTCGACTGCGCGGATAACTC
>USEZ01000199.1 GCA_900553775.1 uncultured Slackia sp.
AGTCGCAGCCTACGTGCAACGCCGCCGGCGCGGCGTCGCGAAACGTCGTCTGCAGGAAGTCGCGCGGAGCCTGGGCGGCGAAGGCGGCCGTGAACGGAAGCACGACCACCGCGTCGACCCCGGTTTCGGCGAGCGCCTCGATGCGGCGCTCGTTGGTCATGAGCTTCGTCAGCCGATCGGCGTGGAAGCGCTCGTCGGGGTCGATGTCGAATGTCAAAACGGCCGAGATGCCGCCGCGCTCGGCCGCGGTGCGAATCGCCTCGTCGATGAGGAAGCGATGTCCGCGATGGACTCCATCGAACACGCCGAAGGCGCACGAGGCGCCCGCAAGCAGTGCGTGGTCGAACGTTTCGTCGACGTTATAGACCTTTGCCACGAATCACTCCTTGGGAAAACACGCAGCAAGGACGCGCATCGCCTTGCTTGAGACGGACGGCGTATAAGGCGAGAAGCTCGTTGCCGAACACGAGGCTTATCGTCTCGCCGTCGGCATAGGGGGCCTCGCTTCGATGGGCGCCGCGGCACGGGCCGCAATCCGCATCGTCGAAACGGCGCGGCGCGTCGAACGGCGCAAGCCCGTCAAGCGCGAGAAAGCCCCCGTTGCGAACGGCGGCCGCCTGGGCATCGTCGAGAAACGCCATGCGGTAGCCCAAAAGAAACACCGGGTCAATCGCCGCATCGAGCCCGCGCCGCTCGAGCGATTCGAGCGAAAGGCAGTCGGCCACATCGAGCGGACCCACCTGCAGGCGCCTGAGCGTTTCGACGTGGGCGGCCGTCTTGAGGGCGCGGCCCACGTCGCGCGCGACCGAGCGTATATAGGTGCCCTTCGACACCGAAAGACGCACGTCCCAATACAAGACGTCGGCGTCGTGGTTGCGCTCGAGGCCGAGCAGGGCCGCGTCGTAAATCTCGATATCGCGCGGCTCGAGCTTGACGACATTGCCCGCACGCGCCGCCTCGTAGGCCTTCACGCCGTCGCGCTTGATCGCGGAATAGGCGGGCGGAAGCTGTTTATGCCGCCCGACGAGCGAGGCGACATAGCCGCGCGCGAATTCGGGATCGCATACGCATGCGGGGACCTCGCAGACATGCACGGGGGTTCCCGCCGCATCGTCGGTGTCAGTCGCCACGCCGAAGGATATCCGCACGTCGTAGGTCTTATCGTGGTTCGTCATATATGCGTCGAGGCGTGCGGCCGGACCGATGCAGATGCACAGCGCGCCCGTCGCCAACGGGTCGAGCGTGCCGGTATGGCCGACGCGGCGTTCGCCGAAAATACGGCGGCAGGCGTTGACCACGTCGTGCGAGCTCATGCCGCTCGACTTGTCGACGCCCACGATGCATGAAATGCCGCTTTGCCCGCGCTTCATCGCAGCCCCGCTTCCTCGACCAGCTCGTCGAGAAAGCCCGGCATCGCGGCGATGGCCTCGTCGATCGAGCCTTCGAAGGTGAAGCCCGCCGCCGCACGATGGCCTCCGCCGCCGATGCGCCGCGCCAAAGCGGACACGTCGACCTCCTCGCCTTTCGCACGCAGGCTGCCGCGCACGCCGTCGGGCTGCTCGCGCAGCATGCATGCCACGCGCACGCCCGCGATGGAACGCACGATGTCGACGAGCGGCTCCGCATCGGCTTTCACCGCGCCGTGGCGGTCGAAGTCGGCGGCGCGCAGATACGAAAACGCCCACAGGCCGTCGCGGGCGCGCACCACGTTGCCGAGCATCTCTTTCTCGATCATGAGCGAGGCGAAGCTGCGGCTTTGGTAGACCTCGCTGGATATGAGCGCAGGCTGCGCCCCCGCCTCCACCATCTCGCATGCCGCGCGCAAAGCGGCAGGCGTGGTGTTCTGATACTGGAAGCGGCCCGTGTCGGTCATCAACGCCGTATAGCAGCACACGGCCGATTCCGCGGGAACCTCGGACGCAAGCAGCTTGACGAGCTCCCAGACAAGCATGCCGCACGCCGGCGCATCCGGGTCGACGTGGTTGAAGTCGGCCATGGAGACATCGCAGGCATGGTGATCGACCGTGAAGCGCACCGACGCGCGACGCCGAATCTCGGCCGCGGCGCCGATGCGAGCGATCGTGGGAACGTCGCAGGCCACGAAAGCCCCGACGGGCCCTTCGAAATCCCTCGCCGGCACCATATCGGATGCGCCGGGGAGAAAGCGCAGGCCGGCATCGATGGAATCGGGCTCGACCAGCACGCAGACGGCGCGCTTGCCGATGGCGTGCAGGGCATGCATGAGCGCAAGCTGCGACCCCAGGCAGTCGCCGTCGGGATTGACATGCCCGCACAGCACGAAATCGTCGAGCGCCCCCATGCGTTCGGCCATCTCCGCGAGCGTGGCGTTGGTTTGGGGGGTCACCGCCATAGGGCTACTCCTCCCCTTCGGCCTCGGCGTCGGCCGCCTCGCGGCTTTTCTCGGCCGATTCGGCATTGCGAGCGGCGTCGCGCGCAAGGGCGTCGGTGATCTTTTCCGCCTCGTCGACCGAACGGTCGAGCAAAAAACGCAGCTCGGGCGTCACACGCCAGGAAAGGCCCTTGCCCATCAGCGTGCGGATGCGGCCCGAAGCGGCCGCGAATCCCGCGGCGACATCTTCGTAGCGATCGGGCTCGGTGGTGTAGAACACGTTGCAGACGGAGCGGTCGAAGCTCACTTCGCAGCCCGTGATCGTCACCAGGCGCAAACGGGGATCGGATACTTCGAAAAGCAGGATGCTCGCAAGGATCTCGCGAGCCTGCTCGTTGACTTTGCGATTCGCGTTGGATTGCTTCATGCGAATCCTCCTTTCAGAAGGGTGCAGATACGCATCTTCGCCGATGCAGGCGACATCGACTGCGGCCGGCGGCCATCCGCGCATCTTTTCCGCACGATGCCCGGAAAAGATGCGCGGAACGCCGACGACTCGGCTT
>USEZ01000200.1 GCA_900553775.1 uncultured Slackia sp.
GCCGGCGCCGAAGTTCCTAGTCCACCCAGATCGTGGCGGCGGTCATGCCCTGCATGTCCTTCGAGATCGTGGGCAGCGGCCCCAGGCGGCTGAACACGCCGGTAAAGCGGCCGTTGTACAGATACAGGCCTGACAGGTTGGTGTAGGGCTGCGCCTCGGCTGTGTAGTCGGCCTCTTCGCCGCGCAGGGGAATGGCCAGCGTGCGGTGCGGGGTGCAGTAATGCTGCACGATGAACGGTGCACCTGCCGCGCCGTTCGCGTACTTGTCGATGATCCGCGCCCATTCCTCGTCCGAGAAATCCAGGCCTGCATACACGTCTTTGCTGCCGTAGGCATCCACGGGCTTGATGATCCACGCCGCGCGGTCGCGCTTCACGGCGTCCAGATCAACCTCGTCGCTGTTCAGAAACGCCGTGAACGGCACGGTTGCCTCCACGAATGCATTTTCCTCATCGGTCAGAAGCGCCTTGGTTTCGGGCTTGAATAGCACCTGGAAGATCTGCTTGTCGTGCACCAAATGCCCGGCGAAGCTGCCGATCAGCGCCACCTTGCGTGCGCGCACGGCCTCGATCAAAGGCTGCGACGCCTCCCAGTTGTCGATGATGTCGTTGGTTACGCTGCGGCGCCAGATCGCGTCGATCGGCGCATCGTCGCGGCCGAAAAACGCCTTGCGTCCGATGAGGCGGCCGTCTTCGAAGGCCAGGTCGCGCACGTCGTAGACCGAGCATTCCACGCCACGCTCGGCGAACAGCTTCGCGAAGATCTTGAACTCTTCGGTGATGGCATTCTCCAAGAAATCGACGATGGCGATATGCGGATGCTCCACTTTGAACGCGTAGGTGTCGTAAATCGAAAGGAATTCGTCCACCCAGCCGGGGAAGAGCGCCGCGTCGCATGTGGTCAGGCTGTGCTCGCGCGCGAAGGCCCGGTAGGCGGCGCTTCCCTGCATGCCTGCCGTGATTTCGCGGTTCTCGTTCATGCCGCTCGACCCGTCGGCGTTGAACTCGCAGAACTTCGCCGTCATGGCGTCTTCGTCCAAAAACATGTCCACGCGGGCAAACGGCAGCACCGCATCGTAATCGCGCGGCAGCAGAATCAGATCAACCAGACGCTCGTCCATGTCGTAGACATGGCGATATGCGGGGTTGTTCAGGTATTCGTTCATCACCTTCACCAGAATGCGGTGGGTGGTTTCCGATGCGTTTTTGAAATAGTCGTATGTTTCCTGGTCGAAGAAGCGCGGCACATACGACGAGTTCACCACGGTGCCGTGATAAATCGCCGTCGAATGCTCCATGTGCTTGCGTGCGGCGCGCTTGCCGGCCGCATCGCCGTCGAGCGCGGCGACGTGCGCCAGGTATTCGTCGGTGTAGGTTTTGTTGAGGGTCATGCTGGCTCCTCTCTTCAAGGATAGGGGTTCGCGGGTCGCGTGGGCTTTTCGGCCGATGTCGGGCGCTGCGGCCCGGTCGACCGGCATATCGCATCGCGATCGGGCCGCACGGCGGCGAAGGGCACGCAGCCGGGCCGCGCTACGCTACGACGCGGACGGTTCGGCGGCGGCGACGCCCGGGCCGTCGGGCAAAAGATCGGCCAGGCTTGTTTCCACAAGCTCGATCGACGCCGTGGGGCAGGCCGCAACGCATGCGCCGCATCCGATGCAATAGCGCGCATCGTAGGCCAGGCTGCCGTTTTCGGGGCTGGCCATGCGTGCCCCGGTGGGGCATGCCTTCGTGCAGTCCAAACATTCCACGCACGTGCCGTGGTCGGTGGCGCTTACGACGATGTCGATGTTCGCCGCCGCCTCGGGCTTTGCCACGACCGCTTCCAGAAGCATGCGACGGCGCGGCTGCATAATGCGCCTGCTGCGGCCTTCTTCGGCGAATTCGTTGATGATGTCGCCTTCGGTCAGGTTGAGCATATCCTGCATGCGTTTACGCTCTTTTTTGCGATACACGTCTTTGAGCGTGTCCGAGTTTTTCAGGCGTCGCTTGCCGGAAATGATATCGAGCGCGTCGTTTTTCGCGCTGTCGAACGCTTCGCGGCGTCCGAATTCCTCGCGAGCGGCGGTTGCGAGGGCGGTGTCGTCCAGCTCTGGAATCTCGCGGTCGAAGCGCACCTCGCCGCCGCTCCATGTTTCGGCCATCTCTACGGCACGGGTGAACAGAAGCTCGCCGCGACCTGCCGCGCGCGGGCAGTCGTCGCAGTATTTCAAATCGCAGGCGATGCACAAAGGCGCGTTCTGCGCCAGAAGCAGCGCCCACAGCTCGGGCGGCATGCAGGCCAAGCACGGCAGCACGGTGACGTTTTTCGCCGGCTCGAATCCGGGGAACACGTTTTCTTTACAGGTCAGATATACGATTTCGCCGCGCATGGCCACACGGCGCAAATGTTCGTACAGGCGCAGCGCGGTGGTGGTCGACGACGCGAACGCGTCGCAGACGCCCATGCACACGCCGCACTGCGTGCAGGCGTCTTCGTCGATGACGGGCAGATGGGTTTCGGCATCGAAGGAAATCGCGCCGGCAGGGCAGGCGATGCGGCAGCGCTCGCAGGAGGCGCCGTGCGGACGGACGCAATGGTTTTCGACGGTGAGCATCTTCATGGCGTCATTCCTTGTCGGATACGGTGGGCGGGAAACGGCGGGTGCTCGCAGGCGTGTGGCATCGCTGCAACGCGATACGCGACGCCCGCAAGCGAAAAGAGCCGTCGCATGGCGGCGACGGCTCGAAACAGCGGGCGTTTAGGCCTCGAAAACCTCGGCGATCGTGGCATCGATGCGGGCGATCACGTCGGCGCGGTCCAGAAGCTCGATGCTCTCGAACAGCGGCGGCGAAACCATGTTGCCGCACACGGCCACGCGAAGCGGCTGGAGCAGGAGCTTCGGCTTGATCTCCAGGCGCTCGCCCTCGGCG
>USEZ01000201.1 GCA_900553775.1 uncultured Slackia sp.
AAGGGAAATCTTCGCCAGGTCGATATCGCGGCGGCTTTCGAAATCATGGACGAGATCCGCGATACCTTCCCGGGCGAATTCGCCCAGGCGCGCCAGATCGTGCGCGAGCGACAGAGCCTTATCGACGATGCCGAGGCCGAAAGCGCCCGTTTGATCGAGGATGCGCGCAGCCAGGCGATGACGATCGCCTCCGAGCAAGAGATCGTCCGCATCGCCCAGCAGCAGGCCGACACCATCATGGCCGACGCCCGCGAGCTCGAGCGTCAGACGCGCGCCGGCGCGGAAGATTACGCCGACGAGGTCTTCGGCCACGTCGAGCAGAGCCTCGACACGCTCATCACGAGCGTCCGCCGTTGCCGCGACCGCCTCAACAACCAGGGCATCGGCCGCTAATGGAGCGCCTCGTCATCCAGGTTCCCTCCGAGCTTTTCTCGCCCGCGGAAAGCTCGGCGTCGTCGGGGTTGTACGATCCCGGCGCATTTTCGTGCGGTCCCGATGACTACGAAGCCGCGGCGCCTCTGTCCTATCGGGTCGTTTTGACCAATGTCGGCGGCGCCATCCTTGTCACGGGAACGGTCGAGGGCGAGCTTCGCACGTCGTGCGGGCGTTGCCTCGACGAGATGACGGTTCGGGTGAACGGCGATGTAGAGGGGTATTTCATCATCGAGGGGGAAGGCGAAGCCCCGCAGGATATGGACGAAGACGAGTTCGACGTCTTGCCCGAGACGCATGAGATCGACCTCGAACCCCTTCTGATGGCCGCCATTCTGGTCGACGTTCCGCTCGTTCCGCTGTGCGCCGACGACTGCAAGGGCATCTGCCCGCAGTGCGGCAAGAATCTCAACGAAGGCGCCTGCGCATGCGTCGCCGAGAACGAAGAACAATCCCTTCGCGGCTTTGAAGGGCATTTCGTTCGACTGATTCGCGGAATCGAGCGAAAATATCTTGAAGCGATGCTTCGAGTGTTGCGAAGACGAGAATGCTTTGCTATTATCTCGTTTTGTCTGATTTTATGGATATGAACCGTTTCGGCCGATGGTCGGTCGAGGGGATAAGGAGATGGAAAACCATGGCAGTGCCTAAGCAAAAGACCGGTCGTGCTCGTACCCACTCTCGTCGCAGCGCCAATAGCGTTCTCGCTATGCCCGCCCGTTCTACGTGCCCGCAGTGCGGCGAGGTCAAATTGCCCCATCGCGTGTGCGGCAATTGCGGCTACTACGGTAAGCGCGAGGTCCTCGAAACCGAGTAACGGAATCATTACAAGTTCCTGCATCGACACATTGCCGGCTTACGAGTCGGCAATTCGTGTATAAAGGTGCATATTCTCATGCGTTCCGTACTTCGCATGCAAGCAAGAGTCGAAAGGAATCCCATGCCATATGACGATACCGTGACCATCGCCGTCGACGCCATGGGCGGCGATTTCGCCCCGCTCGCGCCCGTCAAGGGCGCGCTGATGGCGCAGGAGAAGTACGGCGTGGACATCGTCCTGACCGGAAAAACGGAAGAGATCTTGAAGGCCCTGCAGCAGTGCGGCTGCAAGGAGCTCCCCAAGGGCATGGAGATCGCCAACGCGACCGAGGTGGTCGAGATCTGCGACGATCCGGCGACGGCCTTTAAGCACAAGAAGGATTCTTCCCTCACCGTGGGGCTCAATATGCTGCACGCGGGCGACGCGGACGGCTTTGTCAGCGCGGGCAGCACGGGCGCGCTCCTCGCGGGCGCGACGCTTCTCGTCAAGCGCATCCGCGGCCTGCGCCGCGCGGCGCTCGCGCCGACCATCCCGACGGCCAAGGGCAAGGCGGTACTCATCGACTGCGGCGCGAACGCCGAGTGCACGGTCGAATACCTGCTGCAATTTGCGTATCTTGGCAGCTACTACGCGCAGAAAGTGCTCGGCGTCGAAAATCCGCGCATCGGTCTTTTGAACATCGGCGCGGAGGAGAGCAAGGGCGACACGCTGCGCCGCGAAACGTATCAGAAGCTCAAGGAAGCGGGCGAGGCGGGGCATCTCAACTTCACCGGCAACATTGAGGCCAAGGAAGCGATGCTCGGTGAGTGCGACGTCATCGTCGCCGACGGCTACAGCGGCAACATCATGCTCAAGAGCATCGAGGGCACGGGCAAGCTTCTTTCCATCAAATTGAAGGAAATGCTGATGCACAGCACCGGCACGAAGCTGGCGGCGCTGCTGCTCAAGGGACAGCTCGGCGATTTCAAGAAAATGCTCGACGCGAACGAGGTCGGCGGTACGGCGCTGCTCGGCATCTCGAAGCCGGTCGTCAAGGCGCACGGCAGCGCGAGTGAGGTCGGTATCTGCAATGCGGTCCGTCAGGCGATGGAGGTCGCGCGCAGCGGCATCATCGACGACATCGCGCAAAATATCGACAAGATGCGTATTGAACAGAAGGCAGAATAACGCGAATGCCAAAAAGCGGCAAAATGGGTATTGACAGTACAGTGCCTTTGCCGTATCATTTGGAAGAACCAAAACCGTGAGAGGAAGTATAAGACTTATGAGCCCCGAAGAAATTTTCAAAACGATGCAGAAGCTGATCGTCGAGCAGTTCGCGCTCGACCCCGATGAGGTCACGATGGACAGCTCTTTTGAGGAAGATCTTGGCGCCGACTCCGTGGATCTTGTCGAACTGGTGATGGCCATGGAGGAAGAGTTTGAGCTCGATGAGATCCCCGAGGAGGAGCTCACCTCGCTCAAGACGGTGGGCGACTGCGTGCGCTACCTGAGCACGAAGCTCGGTTAAGAAGAAAAAAGCCGCCCCGCTTTGCGCGGGGCGTCCTTTTATCAGGAGGAAAAACCATGCAGGCCTTGGAAGAAAAGCTGCAATATCATTTCAAAAATCCGGCGCTGCTCGAAGAGGCGCTGCGCCACAGCTCGTATGCCAACGAGCAC
>USEZ01000202.1 GCA_900553775.1 uncultured Slackia sp.
ATGCGCCCAGGTCGCGCGCTATCTGCACGAACATGGAGAAGAATTGGGCATCGACGGCGACGACATCGCTTTCGCGGGAGACTCGGGCGGAGCGTTTTTGAGCCTGGCGTCGAATCTTTGGCTGCGCGACGAGGAGGGCGACAACTCCTTCGTCACGTGCTTGATGCTGTATTACGGGGCCTACGGCCTGACCGATTCGATGTCGTTCCGCCTTTTCGGAAACGAGCTCGACGGCATGCGCAGGGAGGATTATCTTTTCTATATGGGGATGTATCTCAACGATATGGAAACCGAGCTGAAAAGCCCGTATTTCGACATGCTGGGCAACGACCTGAAAACCTCGATGCCTCCGTGCTATGTGGCGGCGGCGGGCCTCGATCCGCTGCGCGACGACAGCGCCTGTCTGGCGGCCATTCTTGAGAACAACGGCGTGAAGAGCCGCCACGAGGTGTTCGACGGCGTGCTGCATGCCTTCATCCACCACACGCGCATGCTCGATGCCGCCAACGAATGCATCGAGCACAGCGCCGCATTCTGGAAGGAACGCCGCGCATAAGGAGGCTTTCATGTACGATTTCGAGACTTTGGTCGATAGGCGGGGCACGGGCGCATCGAAGTGGGTGGGCGTCGAAGACGGCGGCGTGCTCGAGGACATCGTGCCCCTTTCGGTGGCCGATATGGAGTTCGTGGCTCCGCCCGAGGTGCGCCGCGCGCTTCATGAGGTGGTCGACCGCGGCGTTTTCGGCTACCAGAATGCCGACGACCTCTACTTCGACGCATGTCGCCGCTGGTACGAGCGCCGTCAGGGGTGGATCGCCGAGCAGGAGTGGCTCGTGCCTGCCCAGGGCGTGGTCCAGGCGCTTTGCGCGGCCATCATGGTGTTCGCGCGCGAAGGCGAGGGCGTGATCGTCCAGGAGCCGGTGTATTACCCCTTCCGCGCGGGCGTGGAGGTGCACGGCCGCCGCGTGGTGAACAATCCGCTGATAGAGGGACGCGATGCGGATGGCAGGCTGGCCTATTCGATCGACTTCGACGGCCTTGAGGCCGCGGCGGCGGGCGACGATGTGCGTTTGATGCTGTTCTGCAATCCCCATAATCCGGTGGGGCGCGTCTGGAGCGCCGACGAGGTGCGTCGTGTCGCCGAGATATGCAAGCGTCACGACGTGATTCTGGTGTCCGACGAAATCCATGGCGATTTGATCATGGGCGCGCGTCCGTTGACGAGCGTGATGACGCTTTCCGACGACCTTCGCGGCAACGCTATCGTATGCACGGCGCCTTCCAAGACGTTCAACCAGGCGGGATTGATGAATTCCAACATCTGGATATGCGACGAGAAGCTGCGCGACGTTTTCACGAGGGAAATGGCCTGCGTGGTGATCAACGGTCCGAGCAATTTCGCCCGTGCCGCGCTGATGGCGGCCTACGACGAATGCGAGGGGTGGCTCGAGGAGCTTATCGCCTATGTCCGCGGCAACGACGCGTATGTCAAAAAGCGTTTGGGCGAGGCGTTTCCCCGCATGAATTGGTCGCCTTTGGAAGGGACGTATCTTTCCTGGACCGATTGGCGCGGGTATTTCGACGATGCCGAATCGCTCGAGCGATTCGCGCGCGACAAGGCGAAGATAACCTTCGACGAGGGCGCCATCTTCGGCGTCGGCGGCGCCGGCTTCGAGCGGTGGAATCTGGCATGTCCGCGCAGGGTGCTCGAGCGCGCTTGCAATCGTTTCATCGCGGCGGCCGAAGGCGACTCCCGCTTCTTTTGACGGCTTTCGAGCATAGGGCCGCGATCGCATATCCGGCCTCGGCGCGGGCCCGCTCCTTCAAGGGGGCGGGCCCGCTTTGTTTTTCCGTGCCGCCTGCGTCGCCGTGGCGGGCATGCCGGCTTTTTCGTACGGGACGTGCGCATTCCGTCGTCTTCGTGGTATTATCGGCCCGTTCGTTCATTCGAATCCCTGTTACATTCTGAAATCTCTGCGACCAGTGCGTCGCATTTTCCTGTGCGTCATACGCCTTTGCGCCAGGCAAGGGCGATTCCTGTTTAAAGGAGGAGAAGTTCTGGACACTGCCGATTTGGACGAAATCAAAGAGGCGGCAAGCTGGGGCGCCCTTGCCGGCGTGACCACCAACCCCACGCTGTATTCCCGCATCGGCGGCAAGCTGGATGATTTCCACAACCACATCGCCCGCATCTGCGAAATCGTCGACGGCCCGGTGAGCGCCGAGAGCGTTGCCATGACCCGCGACGAAATCATCCGCGACGGCCGCGAGCTGGCCAAGATCGCCCCGAACGTCGTCGTGAAGATCCCCACCATGGTGGAGGGTCTCGCCGCATGCCGTGCCCTTTCCGACGAGGGCATCCGCGTGAACATGACGCTGTGCTTCACGGTGCCTCAGGCCATTCTGGCCGCCCGTGCCGGCGCCCGCTACATCTCGCCGTTCGTCGGCCGTTTCGACGACATCTCCGAAGACGGCCTGTCCCAGCTCGGCGACGTGGTCACCGCCATCGGCAACTACGATTATTCCGAGAACACCGTCAACGGCGAGCAGGTCGAGATCACGGACGTCAAGTACGACTTCGACCCCGAGACCATCACCCCGGGCGTTTACGATGTGACCTTCTCCACCGAGGGCTATGAGTACAAGGTCTCCACCACCCACGCCTTTGAAGAGGGCGAGCAGGTCGGCCTTGTCTTCCGTCCCGAGGACATCCACGTGATGAAGAAGGAGGGCCAGTGGTGAAGCGCTTTCGTTCCATGACTTACCCGTATATCGCGTGGATCATCGCGATCATCGTGGTGCCGATGCTTCTGATCGTGCTCTATGCCTTCACGACCTCCGGCAACTCGGTGCTGACATTCCAGTTCACCTTTGAGAACTTTGCCCGCTTCGTCACGGACAAGG
>USEZ01000203.1 GCA_900553775.1 uncultured Slackia sp.
CCGAAGCCGCCGCGCAGGCCGAGAAATCGAAGCAGGCAAGCGCGCATAGCGCCCGCCGCAGCGGCCTGTTCTGCCCGATCGACGGGCGGTGCGGAGGCTGCGAGCTTTTGCGCATTCCCTACAAAAAGCAGCTTCGTGCCAAGCAGGCGCAGATGGAAGAGCTATTCGCCGACTTGCTCGACGACCGCGCGCAGGTGCACGCCATCGCCGGCATGCGCGACCCGCGCTATTACCGCAACAAGGTGGTGTCGCCCTACGTGGCCGTCTACGACCGCCGTTCGCGCAAGCGTCGCGTGCTGTGCGGAATGTACGAGCGCAGCACCCATCGCGTGATCGATTCCAAGGAATGCCTGATCGAGAACCAAGAGGCCAAGCGCATCATCCTGACGGTGCGCGACCTGATGGGCAATTTCGGCATGACGCCGTACGACGAAGACGCCGACACGGGGTTCTTGCGTCATGTGCAGGTGCGCGTTGGCCATACGTCGGGCGAGGTCATGGTCACGCTCATCACGCGCGAAGAGGCGTTTCCCGCGTCGCGGGCGTTTGTGCGCGCTCTGAAGCGCGCCCATCCGTCGATCACGACGATCGTCCAAAACATCAACACGCGCAAGACCAACGTGATCATGGGCGACAAGGAGCGCACGCTCTACGGCCCGGGCTTCATCCTGGATTCGCTGTGCGGTTTGACGTTTCGCATTTCGTCGAAGTCGTTCTACCAGGTGAATGCCGACCAAACCGAGGTGCTTTACACGCGCGCCATCGAAATGGCCCGGCTGACGGGGTGCGAAACGGTGATGGACGCGTATTGCGGCACGGGGACGATCGGCCTGGTGGCCGCCCGCGGCGTGAACGGCGGCCCCGGCGCCGCCCGCGTGATCGGCGTGGAAGAGCGCCCCGACGCGGTTGCTGACGCGGCGAACAATGCCCGCCACAACGGCATCGAAGCCGCCGAATTCGTGGCGGCCGACGCCGGCGCCTATATGCGCGAGCTCGCCGCCCGTGCAGCGCATCTCGACGTGCTGCTGATGGATCCTCCGCGTGCGGGCTCGACGCCCGATTTCCTCAAAGCCGCCTGTGCGCTTTCCCCGCGCCGTATCGTCTACATCTCGTGCAATCCGAACACGCAGGCGCGCGATGCGGGCTATCTGGTAGAGCACGGCTATCGTATCGTCGAGATGCAGCCGGTGGATATGTTCCCTCATACCCCGCATGTCGAGAACATCCTGGCGTTCGAACGCGCCGACCTCGACGAAGGCCCGCGTTGCGGGTGCGATCGCGAGGCGGACGCCGTTTGGGCGCCCGTGTGCGATAACTGAGCGACGCCGTGTCGATCGGCTTCGGCGCCGCAGGGAAGACGCCCTTTTGTTTTGTTCCGTGCCAAGAAGGGAAGGTATGGCAATGACCGAGCATTTGAGCGCCGCCATCGGCGCAACGCCGTTGATCAAGCTTGAAAAGCTGAGCGCCGAAGTGGGCGCGAACGTGTTCGTGAAATACGAGGCCGCCAACCCTGGCGGGTCGATCAAAGACCGCGCCGCGAAAAGCATGATCGATGCCGCAGAAGCGCGCGGGCAGATAACGCCCGGCAAGAGCGTGCTCGTGGAGCCGACGAGCGGCAACACGGGCATCGGCATCGCCATGATCGGCGCCGCCCGCGGCTACGACGTGGTGCTTACCATGCCTGAATCCATGAGCAAAGAGCGGCGCATGCTTCTGGCCGCCTATGGCGCGAAATTGGTGCTGACGCCTGCGGCCGAAGGCATGGCGGGCGCGGTGGCCGAGGCCGAGCGCATCGAGCGCGAAACCCCGGGGGCATGGATCGTGGGGCAGTTCACGAATCCCGACAATCCGGCAGCCCACGAGAAAACCACCGGTCCCGAAATCAAGGCGGCCCTCGGCGGCAAGAACCCCGATTACATCGTGGCCGCGGCAGGCACGGGCGGCACGGTTTCGGGCGTGGCGCACTTCTTCAACGGAGCCGGCGTGCAGAGCAAGAACGGCTTGGCCGCATTGACGGGCGAGCGCGTGCGCATATTCGCCGTGCAGCCGAGCGAGAGCCCGTTGATTTCCCAGGCATTGGCGGGCGAGGAGCTGACGCCCGCTTCGCACGGCATCCAGGGCATCGGCGCCAACTTCATTCCCGAAACGCTCGATCTGGATGCGCTCGACGGAGTTGTTTCGGTTGCGACCGATGAAGCGTACGACCAGGCGCGTTTCATGGCTACCGAAGAGGCGCTGCTGGTGGGCATTTCGAGCGGCGCGAACATCGCCGCCGTGCGCAAGCTTGTGGAAGAGCATCCCGAGGCCAAGGGCGCGACTATCGTGACGTTCGCGGTGGATACGGGCGAGCGCTACTTGTCGACGCCCTTGTTCGCTTAAGCCGCGTCGAGCGCGCTTCGCAAACGTCGCCGGCGTACTTCGTCGGCGACGGTGCGATGGCGAGTCCGTCCGCCGCGCGGGACGCGTTTTCTTCAGCCTCGCAGTTCGAGCTGCAGGATGGATGGGTCATCCGTTGCGCAGGAGAAGGCATCTTCGCCGCTCTTACGGTTCGGGATGCAAGGCGGAGGATCGTCTGACGTGTAGGGGGTGTTTTCGCCACTCCCGCGGTTCGGGCTGCAAGGCGGAATACAGAACGGACAGCCTTCGTGCTCTTTCATGAAGCGGCAGAGCATGTCCATGCGCATCTATCGTATACTATTGACAATATAACACCTGGTAATCATCGATAGAATAGAAACGAAACTAACTTTATATTAAGTACTAAGGATTATTAAGAAATAAGAATGTAAATATAAAGTAAGTAGACAAAAAGATACTCGAATAAAATCGATGATAAGTAAAAAAATGAATTCAGATATATTAAAAATAGAAGATTTCAAAAGG
>USEZ01000204.1 GCA_900553775.1 uncultured Slackia sp.
AGACGCTCGAGTTCCTGCTCCAAGGCCATGAATGCTCCTTTCGCCGAAATTTCATGCTACGAAAATTCCCGCCATCGGGCAAGCGAGGGCGGCCTTGCCGCGCTCAGGCGAATTGAAGTAAACCATGGTTTACAAAAATCGCCGATTCGCTATGATGAGTAACCCTTGGCAAACATCGGGGCGCGCACGGCGTCGCCTCCGGTCGACTTCGACGAAAGGAACGAACGTGTTCGACAAACGCCTTCTTGCGCTTGCTCCCGAAACGAAGGTCCCCATCGCGCTTTCCGTGGCGTTGCAGTGGGGTGCGCTTGCAGCCAACATCGCGCTTTTTCTCATGATCGGGTCGTTTTTCGGCCGCATGGTCGAAGGAACGCTCGACGATGCGGCGCTTTTCGCATTGCTTCTGCCGGCGGCCGGCCTGATCGCTGCGCGCTTCGTCTGCCAGGCGCTTGCGGCCTCGCTTTCCGCGCGGGCGGCGGGCATGGCCAAGCGCCGTATCCGCCAGGAAGTCTACGACAAGCTCGTCCGCCTGGGGTCGGGATACGTCGAACACGCGAAAACCGCATCGGCGGTGCAGATATGCGTCGAGGGGGTCGAGCAGATGGAGGCCTACTTCGGGTCGTATATCCCGCAGCTTTTCTACGCGGCTCTTGCTCCCGTCACGCTGTTTTTCGCCCTTGCCGCGCTTTCGCTTCCCGCCGCCGTCGTCTTAATCGCCTGCGTGCCGCTGATTCCTCTTTCGATTCTCGCGGTGCGCAAGGCGGCCAAACGGGCTATGGGAGGCTATTGGCGATCCTACGCCGATCTGGGTGCGACGTTTCTGGAAAACATCCAGGGCCTTACCACGCTCAAGGTGTTTTCGGCCGATGGGCGCGCGCATGAGGCCATGAATGACGAGGCCGAAGGGTTTCGCCGGGCCACCATGCGTCTTTTGCGCATGCAGCTCAACTCCATCACCGTCATGGACCTGATCGCCTTCGGCGGCGCGGCGGCGGGCATCGGCTGCGCTCTCGTGCAATACGGGCACGGCGCGATATCGTTCGGCGCGGCGTTTTCGATCGTGCTGCTCTCGGCCGAGTTCTTCCTGCCCCTGCGTACGCTGGGATCGTTTTTCCACGTGGCCATGGGAGGAATGGCGCTTGCGAAGACGATGTTTCGTCTGCTCGATGCTCCCGAGGCGAGCGCGGGCGCGCGGGCCTGCGGCCTTTCACGCGGCGGCATACGATGCAAAGGCGTGGGGTATTCCTACGACGGCCGCCGCGACGTGCTTTCCGATATCGATCTCTTCGCTCCGAGCGCGGCGCTTGTCGGCATAGCGGGCGAAAGCGGATCGGGCAAATCGACGTTCGCGGGCATCTTGGCGGGGGCCTATCCGGGATATGTCGGAACTATCGAGATCGACGGTGTCGACATGCGCGATTTTTCCGCCGACGCCGTGCGCCGTCTTGTGACCGTGGTGGAATCGTCGAGCTATATCTTCTCGGGAACCGTGGCCGACAATCTGCGCCTTGCCGCCCCGGATGCCGACGAAGCGGCCTTGTGGTCGGCGCTCGAGCGTTGTCGCCTCGCCGATTTCGTGCGTTCGATCGGCGGGCTCGACGCGCAGGTCGCGGCGGGCGCGTCCAATTTGTCGGGCGGCCAGCGCCAAAGGCTCGCATTGGCGCGCGCCCTGCTGCATGATTCGCCCATCTATATATTCGATGAGGCCGCATCCAACATCGACCCCCGAAGCGAGCAGGCCGTGACCGCTGCTATCGAAGAGCTCGCTTCGAGTAAGACGGTCGTCGTGATATCGCATCGGCTTGCGACGCTGCGCAATGCGTCGTCTATCGCGGTGTTCGAAGACGGCCGCATCGTGGAGCGCGGAAGCCACGACGAGCTTGCGGCGGGAGACGGCGCCTATGCACGCCTATGGCGCACTCAGCAGGAGCTGGAGCGTTTCGCCGCAGACGCTTCGGCCCTGCATGCCGCCTTCGACGACGTGCGGGGCGACGATGCCGATATGCCTTGCGAGCCGATCGCGGCGAGCGAGCAGGATGCGCCCATGCGTTCGAAGCTTGCGACGGCGCTTGGGCTGACCAAGCTCGTCGGCCCGCTCGTGTTCGTGATGGCCGCGGCGGTGCTGCTGGGCGTGCTGGGGTTTTTCGCCGCCATCGGCCTGACGTCGTTTGCCGCTGCGGGTCTGCTCGATGCGGCGGGCGCTTCTACGGGCGTGCCGCTTGCCTGGGCCGGCGCGCTGCTTGCCGTCTGCGCCGTCGCGCGCGGCCCGTTGCGCTACGGCGAGCAGCTTTGCAACCACTACCTCGCCTTCAAGGTTTTGGCCACGGTGCGTGACAAGGTGTTCGGCCGATTGCGCATGCTCGCGCCCGCCAAGCTCGAAGGGCGCGACAAGGGCGATCTGGTATCGCTCATCGGCGCCGATGTGGAACTGCTGGAGGTGTTTTTCGCCCATACGATATCGCCCGTGCTGATCGCGGGAATCGTCTCGCTCGCTTCGACGGCGCTGATCGCCGCGCTTTCTCCGGCGCTCGCCTGCATCGCCGCGGCCGCTTTCGTCTGCATCGGCGTCGTCGTGCCGCTCGTCTCTTCGAAAGCAAGCGGTACGGACGGGCGCGACGTGCGGGAAGGCATGGCGTCTTTGAACTCGTTCGTGCTCGAAAGCCTCATGGGTCTGCGCGAGACGCTGCAGTTCTCGGGGCAGGCCGACCGCGCACGCGAGCTTGCGCGCCGCATGGACGAGGTGGAATCGGACGGCATGCGGCTCAAGCGGAAAGGCGCGGCGGCGAGCGCGGCGACGGGCGCATGCGTGCTCGCCTTCGATGCGGCCCTTTGCGCGGCGGCCTTTACGCTCGTGGCGTGCCACGAGCTCGACCCGGCGGCGG
>USEZ01000205.1 GCA_900553775.1 uncultured Slackia sp.
AAGCAAGACACGCTGCCGAGCGCATCGCAGGTTTGGGGAGAAATCGATCGGCGCAAGGCGGGCTCGATGGCGCGAACACCGCACGGAAGAACGGCCCGGCGAAAACGGACCGAATCGCGAAACGGACGGCTTCGTTCGACGAGGCCTTCAAGGCCGCACCTCGAAGGCGCACGCGCGTTCGTGCGGGCACGGCGGGCGCCAAAGAATCGAAGACGGCATAGCGGCTGCGGTCGAAACGATTACGCGCCGCCGTTTTCCCCGTCGAGGAAGATCTTGCGCGTCACGAAATTCCACACCATGACGATAGCCGTGGCCGCGATCTTGGTCAGCAGGTAGTGCACGCCGAGAAGCTCAACGCCCGCCCACATGCAGGCATTGTTGATCGCCAGGCCGATAATCGACAAGACGACGAAGATGACGAACTCCCGACGGCGGCTCATCCCCTCTTTGTGCGTGAACACGTAACGCATGGAGGCGACATAGTTGAACACCACCGACGCCGTGAACGATACCGTGGCGCTCACCAGGTAGTTCACGCCGAACACCTCGGTCAGAAACGCCAACAGGCCGTAGTCGATCACGAATGCGACCGCGCCCACCACGCCGAATTTCATGAATTGAGCGAGCAGTTTTTTCATAGCGACCTTCCATTATCGCGAATCATCCCGCCGAAAACGTCTTTTCTTACGTCCAGAATTGGAACGTCTCAAGAAGCGCCTGGTACGCCCACGGATACGCGTCGCTCCACCAGCCCGACTCGGCCGCCAGGCACAAAAGCGCCACATACGCGAGGCCGACGAACACCGCCGCCGGCAGCACGCGCAGCATCAACGCATGCAAAGCGCCGCCCGGCTCCATATTCTCGTTCAGGATGAATATCACCAAAACGGCCGCCATCAAGAACATGATGCTGAAATCGGCGAAATAACGCTGCAGGATGCCCGCCACTTCGGCATCGGCGATGCCGATGACCACGCCCGACACGAGCAGCACGCCCACCACTCCCGCAATCGTGCGCGTCTTGCGCTGAGCGATGCGCATCTTCAACGCGGCAGGAGCGAACGGAAGAATCCACAGCAGCGGAAAGCACGCGAAAATGCCGCCGAAGGTGGCCTCTTTGACCGTCTGGCCCAAATACGTGGTATCGAACGGCGTGGGCTGCAAATACGGGAACACCCCCGTGGCCGCGGGAGGCTGGAAGAAATACGCGAACAGCGCCGGCGCGATGCGCCCGACCGCCATGCCGCGCTTGGTCATATCGTTGACGGTCAGATTGTAATTGGCGCCGAAGTCGAACAGGGAGCCGAAGCGCGCGTAGTTGTAGCCCATCACGCACGCGAGCACGAGCACATACGGCGCTATCAGGCAGGCGAACTGTCGGATGCCCGCCGCCGTTTTGATGTGGCCCTCGGTGATGAAAAGACGCCAGAACAGAGGAAACGCCAAAAAACTCAGCATCACGATCTGAGGACGGCATCCTACGACGAGCGCCATGCACAGCGAACCTGCGAAATACAGCAGCTCGGGGCGGCGGCTCATGCGCCCCTTCATCCAAAAGTACAGGCCCCATACCGAAAACGCCAGGGCGAGCATGATGGGAAGCGAGTAAAACGTCGGGAATTTCAGCAGATACATCGCGCCGCTGCACCCGACCGCCGTCATCTGCAAAAGCAGATAGAGCCCCAGGTTCACCCGTTTGAAATGATAGCGCGCGAACCTGTCGAGCAGCGCCGAGATGCCCGCGACGAAGGCGACCATCGCGATAAGCACGCCGACGGCCGTAGGGAAGTTGGCCCCTGTCGCCAGATAGAACGGCAGGTAGAACAGCACCACGGGCACGATGCCGAAATACACGTAATAATGCCCTTCGTAATAGGCCACGTCCCACAGGTAGTTCTCGCCCGTCTCTTTCACCAGCTGATCGCGCGCGCCGCGATCGTAGGGGTCTTCCATATTCTGGAGCCAATTCGGCGGCTCCTCTTCCAGGTAGAGCTTTCCGTGGGCCATGCTCTTGGCAAGCTCGGCGTATTGCTGGGCGTTGTCGCCGCCTACTTCGAAGGTGTTTACCAGACTCACGCCGTCCCACGAACCGGCATTGTAAGACGAAGTGGCCACGCCCACGAGGTTCGAGCCCATGAACAAAAACGACGCGCACAGCCATACCTCGACGACCACGATGCCGATTGCGGCGATCTTCGAGCGATGGGGATGCTCTTTGATAGAAATGCGGTACAGCCCCGATCGGGGGCGAAACGCGTATGCGAACGTCATCACGGCGATGGCCGCCAGACAGCGCATCATGGAAAACGAGAACGGCTCGGGCGCATTGATGGAAACGCCGTCGAGATACAGCGGATAGACCGTCTCGTCGCCGCCTATCTCGATGCGCAGCTTGCCTATCTCGCCCGACGAATTCAGATTGAGATACTCGCTTTCGTCGCAATTGGTGGCAATCTGCGTCACAGGCACGCCCGACGTGTATTCGGTATCGTCGAAATAGGTGGAATGGGCATCGTCGGTGAACCAGATCTTGACGGGCACGCTTTGGGCCCCTTGGTTCCAGCTGAAATCGAGCCGCACGTTGTGCACGGGCACGCCGAGATGCTCGAATTCGATATCGTTGTCCACGGTGGAGACGCGATAACGCCCGTCGGCGGCCTCGGGCAGGTCGATCTGCGAGTCCAGGGTCACAGTCTGCCAGGCCATGCTGCGCCAATGGTTGAAGTTGAACACGGCCGCCTCGAGCACGATGGCCGCGAACACGATGACGCACGACGCCTTGAAGAAGCGACGCAGCTCGGGATGATGGGTGGCTACGAATTCTCGCAGCAATGTCATGAATGCACGCATGGCGGACATTAT
>USEZ01000206.1 GCA_900553775.1 uncultured Slackia sp.
CGGACGCACGGCCGATGCGCCCTTCCCGATAAACCCCGACCGCCCGCATTCCGCACGAAGAAAGACCGCCTTGACCGACACCGCGCCCTCCATACGCCTCAAACGCCTGCTCCGCCTGCTTTGGCCCGTGGCGTTCTGGCTTGCTATATGGCACGTCGCCAGCGTTGCCATCGGGCACGATATCCTGCTGGTATCGCCGATCGACGCGTTCGCGCGCCTGGGAGAGCTTGCAGGCGAAGCCGATTTCTGGGCATCGATCGCGCAATCGCTCTCGCGCATCGCCCTGGGCTTTCTGAGCGCGACGATATCGGGCGTGCTCTTCGCCATCGCCGCATCGCGCATGACGGCGATACGCGACCTTTTGGCCCCCCTTGTGGCCGCCGTGAAGGCGGTGCCCGTGGCGTCGTTCGTCATTTTGGTGCTCATCTGGGTTTCCTCCGAGCATCTGTCGGTGATTATCTCGTTTCTGATGGTGTTTCCCATCGTCTACACCAACATGCTCGAAGGCATCGAGCAAACCGACCGACGGCTGCTCGAGATGGCCGAGGTCTTCGGCGTCGGCGCGTTCGACCGCGTGCGCTTCATCTACTGCTCCCAGGCCCTGCCCTATTTCCAGGCGGCCTGCTCGCTTTCGCTGGGCATGTGCTGGAAGGCGGGCATAGCCGCCGAGGTGATCGGGCTGCCCGCGATGTCGATCGGCGAGCATCTTTACGAAGCCAAGGTGTATCTGGATACGGCCGACCTTTTCGCCTGGACGATCGTCATCATCTGCATCAGCATCCTGTTCGAAAAGGCATTCAAGAAAGTGCTCGATTGCGGCGTGCGGGCGATCGAGCGCATGTCGTAGCGGCTCGCGCGAAGCGAAAACGGAAGGTCGGGCGCAACGCGGCAAAGCGACGCCCGATGCAAGGGCCGAAGCGGAAACGGAAAGGAAGGCCGATGCGCGAAAACAGCACGCATGGCCGCGATCGCGGCAAAACGTCGGAAACGCAGACGAATCGTCCGTCGGCCCGGCGGGCCGTCGCGCTCGAACGCGTGACGAAACGCTTCGGCGCGGCGCCGGTATTCCTGAACGCCGAGATGTCTTTCGCCCTCGGACGCGTCCATTGCATCATGGGCGCCTCGGGAAGCGGGAAAACCACGCTGCTGCGCATGCTGATGGGGCTGGAAACGCCCGATGAAGGCCGTATCGGAGGAATGGAGGGGCTTCGTCGGGCCGCCGTATTCCAAGAAGACCGCCTTTGCGAAAACCTGAGCGTGGCAGCGAACATCCGCATGCCGCATCCGCAGGCGAAAGGGCCCGCGAAAGAACGGCTCTTGCAACGCGCGGCGGCATTGCTTGAATCCATGGACATGCACGATACGCTGCATCGCCCCGTGCATGGGCTTTCGGGCGGACAGAAACGGCGCGTCGCGATCGCACGCGCCGTGCTCGCCGAAGCCGACGTGATGTTTTTCGACGAACCGCTCAAAGGGCTCGATGAAAAAACCGAGCGGCGCGTCATGGAGGCGATCGCGCCGCTTCTTGCACAAAAAACGGTTTTCTGGGTCACCCATCATGCAAGCGACCTCGCCTATTTCGACGATCCGGTGCTGACGCGCATCGAAAAACCGTGCTAGAGCGGCAGATGGAAAGCGCGTCTGCCTTTGCACAGCGGCGTCCTGAAAGACGTTGCAGCGCAAGGGAAGACGCCTGATCGCCCGCCGCGGCCGGCGCGCCCTATAGGTCGTCCACCAGCGCGGTCGACTTCGCATAGGCGGTCGATTTCGCCTCGAAGAAGTCGGTTTTCACCATGTTGGCGTTCGAATACTGGGAAACCCAGCTCATATTCTCGGGCTCCTCCACGTTGTCGGCGAACAACGGCTCGTAGCCCAGGCTCGTCCATCGCTGATTGCCCAGATAGCGGATGTAGTCGGTCACCATATCCTTGGTCAGACCCGCGATGTCGTCTCCGATCACGTAGTGGCCCCAGGCGATTTCCTGGCGCACGCCCTCTTCGAGCATGGCACGCAGCTCGGCCACGTTTTCGCCCGTGAACAGCTCGGGCTCTTCTTTCTGCAGCTCCAAGATGATGTTGCGGAACAGCCACAGATGCGTGTTCTCGTCGCGGTTGATGTAGCGGATCTCCTGCGCGGAACCGGGCATCTTGCCGTTGCGCGCCAGGTTGTAGAAGAACATGAACCCGGAATAGAAATACACGCCCTCAAGGATGAAGTTCGCCATCATCGCCTTCAGCAGCGTGAACGGGTGCTTGTCGCGCTGGAACTCGTTATACAGCTCGCCGATGAAGGTGTTGCGCGCCAGCAGGCGCTCGTCGGTGCGCCACTGATACAGGATGTCGTTGCGCTGATCGGGCGAACAGATGGTGTCGAGCATATAGCTGTAGCTCTGCGAATGCACGCATTCCTGGAACGTCTGGATGTTCAGGCAGAGATTCACCTCGTTGGCCGTGATATATTCGCCGATGGCAGGCAGATTCGCCGACTGGATGGAATCGAGAAACACCAGAAACGACAAGATCTTGTCATAGGCCGTGCGCTCGGCGGCGTCGAGATTCGGATAGTCTTTCACGTCCTGGCCCAGATTGATTTCTTCGGGAATCCAGAAGTTGTTCATGGCCTGGCGGTACCAATCGGACACCCAGGGGTACTTCATGTTGTTGAAGTCGTTGAGATTGGTGGTGTTGCCGCCGATCATGCGGCGTTCGCGCACGTCAAGGTCGCCCTGCGGATTGAACAGGGGCTTTTTCATCAACGATTCGTTCGGTTCTATGGTCATGATCGTTTTCCTTTCTTGTCAGGAATGGAAGGCGCGGGCGAGGCCTCGTGCTCAAACAGTCCTAAGCTCGCGC
>USEZ01000207.1 GCA_900553775.1 uncultured Slackia sp.
TGGCGTTTTTCTTCTCGATGATCTCGTATGCGCTGTTTTTCACGCTCTCGGCGATGCGCCGCATCGATTCGTCATGCTCGAAAAAGCCGCGTAGCTCGCAAAAGTCGCTGATAGGCACGCCGCCGACGTTGGCGGTGCTCCAGACGGCGATTTCGCTGTCGCCATGCTCGCCCACGATGCGCGCATGCACCGTGCGCGGGTCGACGCCGAGATGCTGGCCGAGGATGTATTTGAAGCGTGCGGTGTCGAGCACCGTGCCCGATCCGAGCACGCGTCCGAGCGGCAAGCCCGACAGCTTGATGGTGACGTAGGTGAGCACGTCCACGGGGTTCGACACTACGAGCACGATTCCCCGGTAGTCGCGCTTTTCGATCTCGGGGATGATGGTCTTGAAGATTGCGACGTTTTTCTTCACCAGGTCGAGCCTGGTCTCGCCGGGGCGCTGGTTCGCTCCGGCGGTGATCACCGTGATGGCGGCGTCGGCCATGTCGTCGTAATCGCCCGCATAGATGTTCATGGGGCGGGCGAACGGAAGTCCGTGGCTGATGTCGAGGGCTTCGCCTTCGGCGCGGTCCCGGTCGACGTCGATGAGCACCATCTCGCTGAAAAGGCCGCTTTGCATCAGGGCGAACGCCGAAGACGATCCGACGAATCCGCATCCGATGAGAGCGACTTTCCTATCGTTGACCGATTGTGCCATGGTTCCTCCCGATGTAGAGCGCGAAATATGCAAAGCGATATCGGCGGGACTTTATACGAGCGTGCCGGCATCGTCAAGAACGCGCTTGCCGGTGGGCGAAAGCGGGCGTCGCCCGTAGTACAATGCGTCGGGCACATACGTTTACCGTCGCCTTGCGATGCGCGCGCAGAAAGGAACGCCATGGCCGCCTACGACTTCGAGCATCTGATCGTCGATATCCCCGATTATCCCGAACCGGGCGTCGTGTTCAAAGACATCACGCCGCTTCTTGCCGATGCGCAAGGCTTCGCCGCCGTGGTGGATTCCATCGCCGAGCATTTCGCCAGCGCCGGCGTCACCAAGGTCGTCGGCGCCGAAGCGCGCGGCTTCATGGTGGGCGCCCCTGTGGCGCGACGCCTGGGCGCGGGCTTCGTCCCGGCGCGCAAGCCGGGCAAGCTGCCGCGCGAAACCGCGAGCGAGAGCTATGCGCTCGAATACGGCACCGACGCGCTCGAAATCCATCTCGACGCCATTTCTTCCGACGACGTGGTGCTGCTCGTGGACGATCTGGTGGCCACGGGCGGCACGGCCGTGGCGCAGGCGCGTCTGGTGGAGCGCTTCGGCGCCAAGCTGGCGGGTATGGGCTTTTTGATGGAGCTCGCATTCCTCGAGCCGCGCAAAGCCATCGCGCAAGCCACCGACGTCGAGGTGTTTTCGCTGGTGCAGGTGAAATAGACGTTGCCGCGCGCCTCGGCCGCCTGCGAACGAAACGACCGATAAGGCCCCGCGTATGCGGGGCTTTTCGTGGCGTGAACCCGTTTTCCAAAGGTGAGCCCGAAATGCCGTCGCCGAGACGCGCCATACGCCCATTTGCTATCGCTTCTGAAACATATCCGCCATATATCCTACAAAAATAGTAGGTATTATGGCCGTGTATCAAAGAGGAAGGAAGTCCTCGTCAGAAAGGAGCGATACCATGCAGTATCCCGTTTCCGATTCCTACCGGCTCTTCATCGGCGGCCGTTGGGTCGACGCATCCGACAAAGCCGTCATCGACACCTATTGCCCGGCAAACGGAGAACGTATCGCGAGCATCGCCGATGCGAGCCGCGAAGACGTCGACGCCGCGGTAGACGCCGCCCATGAGGCGTTCGCATCGTGGGGCAAGACCGACAAATTCGAGCGCGCCCGCGTCCTCAACGCGGTGGCCGACATCATCGAGGCCAACGCCGAGCATCTCGCGCTGGTCGAGTCGATCGACAACGGCAAGCCCATTCGCGAGACGCGCGCGATCGACGTCGCCTATTCCGCCGAGCATTTCCGGTATTTCGCAGGCGCCATCCTGGCCGAAACGGGGGAGGCGTCCATGGTGGCTCCGAATATGATGTCGATCGTGCTCCACGAGCCGATCGGCGTGGTGGGCCAGATCGTGCCGTGGAACTTCCCGCTGCTTATGGCCGCCTGGAAGCTCGCGCCGGTGCTCGCCGCAGGCGACTGCACGGTGCTCAAGCCTTCTTCGTCCACGTCGCTTTCCGTGCTCGAGCTGGCGCGCCTGACCCAAGACGTCATCCCCGCGGGCGTTTTCAACGTGGTCACGGGGCGCGGATCGAAATCGGGGCAGTATCTGCTGGAAAACAAGCGGCTCGCCAAGCTTGCCTTCACCGGGTCTACCGAGGTCGGCCGCACCGTCGCCCATGCGGCGGCCGAGCGCCTCATTCCCGCCACGCTCGAACTCGGCGGCAAATCGGCCAATATCGTGTTCCCCGACGCCAAGCGCGACATGGCGATCGACGGCATCCAGCTCGGCATCCTGTTCAACCAGGGGCAGGTCTGCTGCGCCGGCAGCCGCATCTTCGTGCATGAGGATATCTACGACGAATTCGTCGCCGAAGCCGTCGAGGCGTTCAAGAAGGTGAAAGTCGGCCTTCCGTGGGAAGAGGACACCCAGATGGGCAGCCAGATCGACGAGCGCCAGGCGGAAAAGATCCTCGGGTATGTCGAGCTTGCGAAACAGGAAGGCGGGCGCGTACTCGTCGGAGGAAAGCGCGCCACGGAAGGCGAGCTTGCCAAGGGCGCCTACGTCTTGCCGACCCTGATCGAGATACCGAGCAATTCGTGCCGCGTGGCGCAGGAAG
>USEZ01000208.1 GCA_900553775.1 uncultured Slackia sp.
CCGCCGCGAAGAAGAGCTGTTCGCCGCATACGGCGATTCGTACGGCTATGTCTTCTATATAGGTAAGAAGCTCTAGCCGGCCGCGCGCCGAAGGGCTTCGTCGCCTCCGTCGATCCGTCTGCGCCGTCAGACGCGGGCGGATCGATGCATACGAAGGGCAACACGGGTCGATAGGCGCTCGGTTTCTTGCGGCAGGATGCATTTTTGCGGCGAAAGGCTGCGAAAACGCGCGCATATACGCTCAAAGGGGTAATTTCCCCCCAAATGGGTGATACCTTTTTGCTATCCCTGTGGAGGATGTGTGTTAAAGTCTTTGCTGCATTTCGCCTACGGTTTACCCATGGTTGCGCTTGCCCGGCTCTTCTCACGGCCGGCCGCATCCCCTCCAAATCGTATGCGGAATACAGAGGAAGAGGAAGAGAGAAACCGAGAAAGGGGGTATCCATGGCTGAGGAAACCAAGACCGAGGTCGCTGCTACCGAGGAACCCGCCAAGGATGCCAAGCAGGCTAAAAAGGGCAAGAAGAAGTGGCCGATCGTCGTCGGCGTTGTCGCCGTGGTGCTCGTCGCCGCGGGCGCGGGCTTCTTCGTCTGGCACGAGCAGCCCAGCTTCTGCAACGCCATCTGCCATACGCCGATGGATGCATACGTCGAGACCTACGTCGACGGCAGCAAGGATAAGTACGGCAACGAGCTGACCGAAGAGGCCGACAAGATGGCCATGATGGCCTACTACCACGGCCATACCACCGAGGGCGAGACCACGAACTGCCTCGGCTGCCACGTTCCCACCCTGGGCGAGCAGATCACCGAGGGCATGCACTGGATCACCGGCAGCTATGAGGTCGCCGGCGAGAACAAGGCGGGTCAGACCATCCTCGAAGATCGCGAGCTGTCCGACCTCGTCGAGGCCCGCGGCATCGCCGAAGACGAGTTCTGCCTGAACTCCGGCTGCCACCATGTCACCGACGACGGCACCGAGATCACCTCTCGCGAGGATCTGCAGGCTGCCACCGCCGACCTTGACAAAGAGTACAACCCGCACAATCCGCAGCACGGCGAGTACGCCTGCAGCCAGTGCCACAAGGCTCACAGCCAGTCTGTGAACTACTGCACGCAGTGCCACAGCAGCGCCGTCGTTCCCGACGGCTGGCTGAGCACCTCCGAGGCGAAGAAGGTCGCGACGCTCTAAGGCATCGCGCACGCCGCCTCGCACGCCGGTGCATGCGTCATGCATGGTGAGATGCCGGCGCGCAAAGGACGCCTACGCTTTTCGGCGTAATTCGTCCGGGAGATGTGAAACACGAAAGGGCCCGCCCGCAGGACGGGCCCTTTTGCTGGATAATGTGGGATTCGGGCCTTGAGTCCCTTGAAATTTCGACCGCGTGTCACAAGGAGCAGGGAAATGAACACGAAAACGAAGCGCAGGCTTGTCGTCGTGACCGGCGTGATCGTCGTCGTTTTGGCGATCGTGCTGGCCGTTGTGGGAAGCGGCGGCGCCGCGAAAACGGTATCGGTGGCCGATGCACTGAGCGGCTCTTACGATTCCGACCGTATCCAGGTTTCCGGCAACGTGGTCGATAATTCCTTTGCCACCGAGGACAACGTCCTCACCTTCGATATCTACGACCCCGAAGGCGATGCGTCCCAGACTTTGCGCGTGCGCTACGAAGGCGCCGCGTCTTCCACGTTCGGCAACGGCGTCACGGCCATCTGCACGGGCAAGCTGAGCACGTCGAACGGCGTTGAGTTGGTGGCAAGCGAATTGGTGACCAAGTGCCCCTCGAAATACGAGAGTGCCACCGACGCTTTGACGGTCGCCCGCTTGACCGAATACGGCGAGAGCATCGTCGACACCACGGTCAAGCTCGCGGGCACGGTCGTCGAGGGAACCTTGACCGCCGCAGGAACCGGCGAGCCGCGCTTCATGGTCGCGGATGCCGGCGACGCCTCCGTCCGGGTTCCCGTCGAATTCGACGGCGCCCTGTCCGAGAGCATCGTCGACGGCACCTCGGTCGTCATCACCGGGTCGCTTTCCGACGCCGGTTCGTTCGTCGCGACCGATGTCGCGCAGGAAGGATAATCGTCTATGTCCACCTTCGGATTGATCGGCCTGGTCGTCGCGTTCGCCGGCGTGGCCGTATCGGTGGTCTGCCTGCTTGTCGGGCAGATTCTTCGCAAGACCGGCAAAGCCGGCGCCGCCGAGACCGCATCGTGGGGCGGCTGCGTCGCCTCGCTTCTGACCGCCGCCGCGCTGACGGCGTGCTGCGGCGTGCTGGTGTATTGCTTCATGTCGGGCGACACCTCCATCGAGTACGTGCTCATGGAGCGCTCCGACGCCGACGGCGTTTTGGGCGTGCTGTATCGCTTGAGCGGCCTGTGGGCCGGCCGCGAGGGCTCGCTTCTGTTCTGGGCCTGGCTCATCTCGCTGTTCAACTCCGTGGTGGCCGTGCGCAACCTGAAGCGGCAGGAGAAGCTGGATTCCATGGCGCTGCTCGTGGCGCAGATCGTGCTGGCGGCGTTCGTGGGCGTCACGCTGTTCTCCGAGAGCAACATGCCGTTCACGGCCCTGGCCGCCCAGTACCTCGACGCATCGGGCAACCTGCGCGGCGAGGCGGCGCTCTGGGGCATGAACACGCTCTTGGAGCACTGGGCCATGGCCATCCATCCGCCCACTTTGTTCGTGGGCTACGCGGGTCTCACCATCCCGTTCGCGTACGCCATCGCGGCTATCATCGTGAACGATTCTTCTAAGGAATGGGTCGTGCGCTCGCAGCGCTACACGCTGTTCTCCTGGTTCTTCCTGG
>USEZ01000209.1 GCA_900553775.1 uncultured Slackia sp.
TATCGAGAGCATAACGCGGCTTCGTTTCCCGCCGACGACGCGACGCCCATCGCGCCGCGCGACGTTCCTGCCGCCTGGGACTACGAATGCGACATCTGCGTGGTGGGGGCGGGCGGCGGAGGCTTGAATGCGGCCGCGCGCGCGGCCGAGCTCGGAGCGTCCGTGATCTGCGTCGAGGCCGCCGGCCTCCATGGAGGAAACGCTCAGGAAGCGGGCATGTGCGGCATTCTCGGCGGGTCGAAGATGCAGGAGTCGAAGCGCTTCGCGTTTCCGTCCTATCCCTTCGACGCCAAGGCCCTGACCGACTGGGCGATGGACGAATACCACTATGCCGCCGACCCGAAGCTGATCTACCGAATCGCCGAGCAGGGCGGCCCGAGCCTCGACTGGATGGCCGAATGCGGCGTGCAATGGCGCCTGGGAGAGGTGCCCGTGTACGTGGCTCCGAAAAATTCCACGCTCGACCACCACGTGCTCAAGATGAAAGACGCCACCGATGCCATGTTCAATTACGGGCAGCGCAAAGGCGTCGACTACCGTTTCCAGTGCCCGGCCGTATCGCTGGTGCAAGACGAGTCGGGCCGCATCG
The DNA here is from genome assembly GCA_900553775.1 of uncultured Slackia sp. Lineage (GTDB taxonomy): Bacteria > Actinomycetota > Coriobacteriia > Coriobacteriales > Eggerthellaceae > Slackia. The sequence goes on from USEZ01000209.1 coordinate 590, forward strand.
TAGGCGTGGTGTGCAAAGAAGACTACGAACGCGAGGTGTTCGTCCACGCCGCGGCTGCGGTCATTCTGACGGCGGGCGGCTTCTGCAACAACAAGGCGCTGCTCGACCGCTATATTCCCACGGCCGCCATGGGGTGCGCTTCGAGCTATCTCACGCTCGGCGAGACGGGCGAGTGCTTCCGCATGGGCCTCGGCGTGGGCGCCGATGTATCCGGATTCAACAGCTCGGCGAGCTTCGACGGCGGCGTGGACTGGGAGGCCGAGGGCGGCCAGTGGGCGCGCTTCCTCTACGACGGCATGACGCAGCTGTCGCGCCAGCCGTGGTTCACCGTCGACCGCTGCGGCAACCGCCTGCGCTACATGGACAGCCGCGTAGGCGAAGACGGCGCGAATGCGATCTATGCCTTGGGCGATCTTGCCACGATCCAGATGACGCCGCCGGGGCATCGCTCCTATATCGTCTTCGACGCGCATTACGAAGACCATCTCGCAGGATTCGCGCAGGAACACTGCCGCAAGCTGATCACGCCCGACCTCGAGCAGATCGAGAAGGTGCCGCCGCATTACCGCGACTGGCATCACGGCGTGCAGGATGCGATCGAAGCCGACGTGCTCAAGCGTCGCGACACGCTCGAAGAGCTCGAAGCCGACCTGGGATTCGCGCCGGGCGTGCTGGTTGCGGCCGTGGCGCAATGGAACGAGGCGTGCGAGCGCGGCGAAGACGACTTCATATATCCCATGCCGAAAGAATGGCTGCATGCGATAACCGAGCCGCCGTTTTACGGCTGTCGCATCGGCGGCAATCTCTACGGCACCAAGGCAGGCCTTGCGATCAACGAGCATATGCAGGTCATGGGCACGGACGGCCTGCCGATCCCTGGCTTGTATGCGGGATGGCACACCGCCGGCGGCGCCTGCGGCGAGAACAGCTACGTGGGCGACCCGATCCTCGGCTCGCTCATGGGAGACGTGGGGCTGGCGTTTTGCGGCGGATATCTGTGCGGCACGTCGGCCGTCGAACACGAGATCGATCGCGCCTAGGGCGCTTTGGGAGGTTGACATGGCAAAGCTCATGAAAGACATGGCGCGCCCGTATGCGACGCTGTTCGCCATAGCGTTGGTCGTCGCGCTTGTGGCCCGCGCGGGATTGCTGGTCATGGACATGACGGGCATCCTCGCTTACGACTACATTTCGGCATCGGGCGCGGCGATTCTCGACGTGGTGTGCTCGATCCTTACGGGCTCGGCGTTCATCGCGTTCGTCTTCGCCGGGTCGTTGGCGCTCACCCTGTCGACGGCGGGAGTCGTGCTGTACGGCTACCTCACGCGCAAGAAAGCCCTTCGCGCGCATCCCGCCACGGCGTTTCTCTGGGGATGGGCGACCGCCTTCGCGGCCATCCTGTGTCTTGCCATCGTGGCAAGCGGCATCCTCAGCGGGGTGCAGACGGCGTCGATGAGCTCGAAGCTGCCGGGCCCGGCGGCGCTTTTCGCCGCGGCCGTGGCGTTCTCGGCGTTCATCGCAACGCTGCTCGCCGCCGTCTCTTTGGCCGTGCATGCCTGCTGCATGCGTGCAGATTCCGCCTGCGATCTGGGGAAAAGGCTCGTTATCGCCGCCGTGGCATACGGCGTGCCCGTGATGCTTTTGAGCGTGGGAACGTTTTCTTCCGTGAACACGGCCGGAATCGACCCGCTTTATGTGCTCGGATGGCTGGCGTGCGATACGGCGGCCAACCTCGCCATGATGGCGATCGCGTGGCGCTTGGCGAAAACCGCCCGTTAAAGAGCGCCTCCGTGCGCAGGTCGAAGACGAGAACGTCCATCGTTTGGAAAAGCCGCCCCGCGATGCCCCGGAAACGCATTGCGGTGCGGCTTCGCTTATGCGAAAAAGGTTTCGCGCCCTGCGACGGCTTCGAAGACGCGGTCGAGCGGATAGGCGCCGCGCAACGCGGGCGGTTTTCGGCGCGGCCTTTTCAGGCAAGGGGGAACAGCGCGTCCGATTCGAGGCGGCTTTTCGCCCGCTTGCTTTCACGCAGCCCTTCGATGACGGTGCGGGTCACGGCGCGGATGGCTGCGCGCTGCGAGCGGTCCAGGTGTTTCCAGAGAAGCTCGCGGCCGAGTGCGTCGACCGTGCGGGCGATGACGGCCTGCTGCGCGCGCCCCCGCTCGGTGACGTCGACG
>USEZ01000210.1 GCA_900553775.1 uncultured Slackia sp.
GGCGTTTTCTCCACGGTGTTCGGCGGCTTCGGCTTCGATCCGATCATCGCCGACGAAGAGGACGTCTTCCGCGCCCTCGAGGTGTCGGGCGCCATCGCCATGATGCTGTGCGGCGCGTTTCCCATGGTGTGGCTCATCAAGCGCTTCCTTGCCAAACCCCTCGGCGCCGTCGGCCGCGTGTTCGGTCTGAGCTCCGATGCCACGGCAGGCCTTTTGGCGGCTTCGGCCAACGTGCTCGCGGCGCTTTCCATGATCGAAGACATGCGCGCGAAAGACAAGGTGATCGTGATCTCGTTCGCGGTGTGCTGCGCGTTTCTGTTCGGCGACCATCTCTCGTTCACTGCGAATTTCCAGCCGTCGCTGATCGTGCCTGTCCTGCTCGGCAAGCTTGCGGGCGGCATCTGCGCCATCGCCTTCGCTTTGCTTCTGTCGGTGAAAAAGGCCGAGCAGCTCGAACGCGCCGACCAGGCGGCGGAAGCGGCGTAAGCCGGCATGTGGGATGAAGCCGTGACGGGACGGCATGCGCGCCCGGCGCATCGGGGCGTCGGCGGAAAAGGGAAGGGTCGTTTCTGATATGTGGCCGATGTTTTTCATCGCTTTGGCTCTTGCGGGCGTGTTTCTCTACGTGCCCGGGTTTTTCTTTCTCAAGGCGCTTCGGGCCCGCGCGAGCGTGGCCCTGTGCTGCGCGCCGATCGTCACCGTGGCGGCATACGCCTTGATCACGGCGATTCTGCCGTATATCGGCATCGCCGCGTCGTGGGCCACGGTGTTTCTTCCGTGCGCCGCGGCGGGCGCGCTTGCGGCGGGGGTTTCGTATCGTCTGCGACCTGCGGGTTCGGCGCGAAGAAACGCGGCGGGCGCGCTCGGGCGGTCGTTTCGCCGCGCCGTCGACGAGGAATGGTTCGTCATCGCCTTGTACGCGCTCGTGGGGCTTGCCGTGGTGGGCGTCATCTTCGTCAAAAACCTCGACGGCCCCGATTCGTTTCTCCAGGCGTGGGATAACTCCCATCACTTGAGCTCGATCAGGGCTTTCGTGGAATCGGGGAATTATTCCATGCTTACCACCACTTCGTATGCCACGCCGCTCGACCGTTCGTTCACGCCGTGGCCGGGCGAGGCCGCTTTCTACCCGTCGGCCTGGCATTGCCTGGGCGCGCTCGTGGTAAGCGCCACCGGCGCTTCGGTGGCTCTGGCTGCGAATGCGGTCAACGCCCTCGTGGTGGCGCTCGTCTTGCCGTTTTCGAGCGCCCTTCTCATGGGGCGTCTGTTCCCGGGGCGGCGCGGAATCGTGCGTTGCGGGGCGTTCGTCTCTCTGGCGTTCGCCACGTTTCCTTGGGGTTTTCTGACCTTCGGACCGCTGTATCCCAACCTGTTCTCGTATGCGCTGCTTCCCTTGGCGGCGGTTTCGTTCATGAGCGTCTTCGATGAGGGCGCATCGGTGCGCGAACGCATCGCGCGCGCGGCTATGTTCGTCGTTTCGGTCGCGGCGCTTGCTTGCGCGCAGCCGAACGCGGTGTTTTCCGCCGGCGTGTTTCTGGCGCCGTTCTGCGTCGCCGTGGCCGCGAAGGCCTCGCGCATGCTCGCTTTCGCGAAACGCCGTCCGCGTCGTGCGGCTTGGGCATGCGGCATCGCCGCCGCGGCGGCGATCGCGCTGGTGTGGTGGGCGCTGTTCCATGCGCCGTTTTTGCAGGATGTCATCTGGTTCGATTGGCCCGCCAAAGAAGAGCCCGAGCAGGCGCTCGCCAATATCGCCTTGCTTTCGTTCAGCTACGCTCCGGCCCAGCTGCTGCTTTCCGCCTTCGTGCTCTGCGGCCTGATCTGCGCCCTTGCCGATAGCCGATTCCGGTGGTTCGCCTGCTCGTTTCTGCTTGCCGCGTCCATCTGCTATATCGACCTTGCCTACGACGGTCCGGTCAAGCACCTGCTCGCCGGATTCTGGTATACCGACCAGCTGCGCACCGGATCGATGGCGGCCTTGTTCGCCATGCCGCTTGCCGCGTTGGGGCTGCGTCATGCCATACGGTTCGCCGCAGGCCTGCTGAATCGGTTCGTGACTTCGACGGGCGGCAAGGCGACGCCGTATGTGGCAAGCACGGCGCTGCTTGCGCTGGTTTGCGCGGCCTTGTACTATCCGAGCTACGACATGCCGGGGCATCATCATGTGGAAACGGGGTTCGGCGCCATCAGAGACCGCATCGAAGACCAGAATTCGGTCGTGAAGATGAACTATCTCGACGCCGCCGAAAAAGAGTTCGTGAAGCAGGCGGCGGCCATCGTGCCCGCCGACCAGCCGATCATCAACAGTCCCGACGACGGCAGCATATTCCTTTACGGCTACGAGGGCGTGCGCACGTACTACCGGTATCTGACGGGATATTCGCCCGAGTCGGGAGAATCGCAGGAAAGCACCCTTATCAGGTCGGGGCTGTATCGCATCGCCGACGACGAAGCGGTGCGAGATGCGGTGCGTTCGATCGGAGCCGAATACGTGCTCGTCCTCGATCAGGGAAAAGACGAAGATTTGGGTTCCGATCAGGAGCATCGCCGCTTCGTGTTCAAAGACGACATAGACAACGAGCTGTGGCGAGGCATCCGCGCGATAGACGATACGACTCCCGGATTCGACGTCGTATTGAGCGAGGGCGATATGCGTCTGTATCGCATCGTGGTGTAGCGCGCATGGATGGCGGATGCCATCCGGCGCTGCATATCCCGCGAGAAGGGCTTCGACACGACGCGCCATGCCCCTG
>USEZ01000211.1 GCA_900553775.1 uncultured Slackia sp.
CCCACGAGCATCAGAACGGCGCAGGCCGTGTCGGTAACGGCCACGGCCCTGAAGCCGCCGAAGGCCGTGTAGAGCACGGTGACGGCGCCGAAGAGCACGAGCCCCCAGCCGTAGCTCACGCCCGCGGCCTTCGAGAAGATCTGTGCGCCGCCGATGAACTGACCGATCATCATCGTCGTGAAGAAGACGAGCATCAGCACTGCGAGCAGCGCCGCAAGCGTCCGTCCGCCCCGGCCGTCGCCGTAACGTGCGCGGATCATGTCGATGACGGTCAGCGCCCCCGCGGCGCGCGAGACGACGGCCATCTTCTTGCCGGCCACGCCGAGAATCAGAAAGCCCGCGATGATCTGCGGCGCGGCGAAGACCACCCAGCCGAGGCCGAGTTGCCAGGCAAGGCCGGGCCCCGAAACGAAGGAGGAGACGGATCCGTAGGTCGCAACGAGCGTCATGGCGAGCACGAAGCCCTTGAGGCTGCGGTCGCCGAGGAAGTATTCGCCTGCAAAGCGGTTGCGGCGACCCGCGCGCTCGGCCCAGAGCGAAAGCCCCATGAGCATGACGAGAAAGAGCGCGATCGGAAGGAGAATCAGGAAGGTGTTCGTCACGACTGTTCCTCCCCGCCGGCCTTCTCAAGGTTCCCCGCCGAGTAGCCGCGGGCGGCTTCATCAAGGTCGATGTCGGTGAAACAGCGCTTCACGAGCACCCAGACGGCCGCGACGCTGACGAAATAGCCGCCGACGCAGGATGCCATGAACCAGACGGGCATGGAGAGGATCGTCATATCCGAATCCTCAAGGAGCCACACCGCCGCCCAGAAGTACGCCATCGTGAAGGCCGCGGCGGCGAGCGTGGCCGCCGCCTCGCGCCCCGAAGCGCGAAGTGCGCGATCATAGAGAGTGCGGTCCGGCGACACGGCGTCCCGGACCTCGTTGTTGTTCGTCATTGACGATGTTACCTCCGGCCCTCGCCCATGAGGATGACGACGGCTTCTTCGGCGTCTTTGCGCCATTGGGGAAACACCCCGTCCTTGTTGTCAGTGTGTGTGATGGACGGGAGCGAGTTTGATGCCCGCTTCGCGGATCAGACGCCTGAAGAGCGTCAGATCCTCCCAGGCCTTGGCCTTTTAATCGGGAGCTCGAAGCAGGTAGGACGGATGATAGCTGACGACGGCCTTCGTGCCGAAGTCGCCGATCGTCACCTCGTGCACGCGGGCCACCACCGTCGCGGGGCGGCCGACGGGAGCCGACGCGATGCTTTGCAAGCTCGACATGTCGATATAGCGGGAAGGGTAATGCGTCAGCAGGTCGCGCACGCTGCGTACGCCGAGACGTGAAAGAGCCGCCGCCCGGGCGGAGCTGACGCCCGCGACATCAGTCACGGGCGACTCCGTCCTCAGGGCGGCGGCAAGACGGTCGATCATTGCGAAACGGCTCCGAATTATTCCAGGGAGAATACCACGGGGTACAACGCCTGCTCGCCGCGATGCGGGTCGATTTCGATATCGCCGTAGGACTCTTCGATGCGTGCGACCAGCGATTCGAGCTCTTCGTCGGTCATCTGCTCGCCTGCAAGAATGGTCATGGTGTCGGCCGCTTCGGCGTCCATCGCCTCAAGCAGGGCCATGACCACGTCGGAAATGCTGCTGCCGACGCTTTCGATGGATCCGTCGGCGATGCCGATGACGTCGCCGTCTGCGATCGGATTGCCATGGGCATCCTTCGAATCCTTGACGGCATGCGTGACCTCGCCCGTCTTCACGTCGGCGAACGATTCGGTCATCGATTCCACGTTGTCTTCGAGCGAAGCTTCGGGATCGAAGCCGAAAAGCGCCGAAAACGCCTGGGGGACGCTTTTCGTGGGAACGACGCCGCAAGGCTTCTCCGACACGTCGGCGCAGGCCTGGGCGGCCATGATGATGTTCTTATTGTTCGGAAGGATCACCACCGCGTCGGCATTGACCTTGTTGACGGCGGCGAGGATGTCGGCCGTGGACGGATTCATGGTCTGGCCGCCCGAAATGACCACGTCGACGCCGAGGGATTCGAGAATCTTGGCATTGCCCGAACCGGGCGCCACGGCCACGACGCCGAGGGGCTTGCGCTCTTCGGCACGCTCGTGCTCGAGCTTTTCGGAGCGCTCCTCGCTTTGCAGCTGCATGTTGTGGATATGCACTTCGGAAATCTGGGCATCGTGGGTCAAGAACCATTCGAGCACCTGGTCGGGACGATTGGAATGCACGTGCACCTTGAAATTGGGGTGCATGCCAACCATCAGATCGCAGTCGCCCATCGTGGGCAGGAAGTCTTTCGCGGCGTCCACGTCGATCGCATCGGAATGGACGAGGAACTCGGTGCAGTAGCGGTAAGCCGAGCCCTCCCAGTCGTTGATCTGCTCGATTTCGACCTTGGGAGCGGGACGCGCGAACGCCATGGCATCGCCGACGAAGCCGTCTTTGCCCGTAAGCGACGCGGCGAACGCGTCGATGAGGATCGCAAGGCCGAAACCGCCCGCGTCGACCACGTTGCTTTCCTTGAGCACCGGAAGGTAGTCGGGGGTGCGCTGCACGGAGGCATACGCCTCGGCGACCACGGCGTCGAGGGCCTCTTCGAGGGAAAGCTTCTTCTTGCGCGCCTTCTTCGCCGCGGAGGCGGCGTCTTCGACGACCGTGAGGATCGTTCCCTTGACGGGCTTGCGCACCGCCTGGAAAGCGACTTCGACCGCCCGCGCGAAGCAGG
>USEZ01000212.1 GCA_900553775.1 uncultured Slackia sp.
CGGCTATGCGGCTGCGGGCGTGCGCGCCGCCTCGTCGGAACGCAACTTCAAAGTCGATTGCGCCGCGGCGTTTATCGCCGTCGCGCTGTGCTTTATCCTGCGGGTTCCTGCATGGGGCTTCGCGGCCGTGATCGTGTGCATCGGCGTGCAGATTGCCTTCGAGACGATGAACACGGCGATCGAGGCCGTGGTCGACCTCGCTTCGCCTGACATCCACCCGCTTGCCAAGCGTGCCAAAGACTGCGCGGCGGGGGCCGCTTTGATAACGGCCTGCGCAAGCGTCGTCGTGGCGCTTGTCGTCTACGTGCCTGCCGCATTGAGGCTGCTCGGCGTCATGTAGGGCCGCAAGGCGTTCGCCGCGTCGCCTGCCGGACGAATCGAGCACACGAAAGGAAAACCATGTCGCTGCATCATTTCTTCCTCGACGACCAAGCAATCGGATGCGAAACCGAGCCGTGCTTTCCGCTCCGCCTGAGCGCCGACGACCTCAAGCATGCCCGCGTGCTCAGGCTTGCGCCAGGCGAGCATATCGGCGTCGTCGATGCCGCGCGCGATTATTTCGAATGTGAGATCGTGTCGGTCGACGACGGTATCACGGTGCGCATCGCCCAGAAGCTCGATGCGCCCGATGCCGGTCCGACCGTCGTATTGGCGCAGGGGCTTGCCAAGGGCGATAAGATGGACGACATCGTGCGTCATGCCACCGAGGTGGGAATCGGCGCGTTCGTGCCGCTTGCCTGCTCTCGCAGCGTGGTGAAGCTCGATGCGAAGAAGGCGGCGGCGAAAACCAAGCGGTGGCAGGCGATCGCCCGCTCGGCCGCCATGCAGGCGGGACGCACGACGGTGCCCGAGGTTTCCGAGCCTGTCGGCATCGCGCAGGCTGCCGAGCTTTTCTCCGAGGCGACGGCGGTGCTGGTGTGCTGGGAAGAGTGTCCTGCCACTTCGACGATAGCGTCTGCCTTGAGCCGGGCTTTCGACGAATGCGTCGTGCGCGATGCGCGGGATGCGCGCATCGTGGTGGTGGTCGGCCCCGAAGGCGGGCTTTCCTCCGACGAGGTTGATATCCTGACGGCGGGAAAGCGCGCGTGGCCGGTGACGCTCGGCCCGTCCATCCTGCGTACGGAGACGGCGGGCGTCGTGGCGCCTGCGCTCGTGCTGTACGAATGCGGCGGCATGGGGCGGGACCTCGGCGCCGCGTTTTGATCGGGCGCTTCAAGCTTGCGCGATTGCCGCGCGTGCCATCGTTCGGTCTGCAAAAGGCCGCCCGGCGTTTTTCGCGCATGCCGCCGCATGGCCGTGCGCCCGGTTCGTCGGGGCCGTTTCGGACGCGGCGCTCGCTCGGATGCCGGAAAGGCGCGCAAGGCCGCGCCTTTCCGGCGCCATGTACGGAATCGGTCGTCTTTTTTTGCATGAAGGCGACAGGGAATGCGGGAAAGAGGGGTAGTCGATGAATATCGCTGTCGAGATCGAACACGGGGCCGATATCGCCGAAGGGGTGGATATCGAGGGAATCGCGCGCTATGTGCTGGCGCAAGAGGGGCAGCCCGAAAACACCGAGGTGTCCATCACGTTGACCACCGATGGCGAAGTGCATCGTTTGAACAGGGAGTTTCGCGGCATCGACCGTCCGACCGACGTGCTTTCGTTCGAATGCGACGGCTATGACGACGATTTCGACGAGGGCGGCGTTTTCGAAGATGCGGGCGTTCCCGACGACGAGCCGTATCTGCTCGGCGATATCGTGATCGCCTCCGATGTCGCGCGCGAGCAGACCGCGCAGTTCGGAACGACTCCCCAGCAGGAGCTCGCGGTGCTTCTGGTCCATGGCCTTTTGCATCTGTGCGGATGGGACCACGTCCATTCCGACGAGGAGGCCGAAGCCATGGAGGATCGCGAACGCACGATGCTCGCGGGCGTGGGGCTCGCCGGCATTCGCTAGGCCCGGTTGCACGGGCCGCTGCGGTCTGCGACGCCTTCTTCGTGCGAATCTTTCGCGAGGCGATTTCATCGGACTCGCCGCTTTTCGCGCCTAGGCCGCACTCGCGCACGCGAAAATCCCGCTTTCCGACGCATGCGCGAAAAAGCGGGGAATGGATTTGTGGCGATTCCTTAACCGAGGGGCTTGCGTATGCTATACTTCTACGTCGGCTTCTTAAGCGCGCCGTGTTACGTCGGAGCATACGGAACCTTTTTCGGAACCGCAGCGTTTCCATCCGACCTCTTCTACGGTGCCAGGCAGTCCAGGGTCTTCAAAGGCCCGGCCGATGCGGGCATTGCGTGCGATGCCCCGCGCATATGACGCGTACGCCGGACCCGAAAGAGCGCTTAGGCAGCAGGTCGTTACAGTGACTGATAGAAGGAAACGAAACATGGACATCATCCGCGCAATCGAACAGCAGCAGATCAAGGAAGTCGCTCCGTTCAACGTCGGCGACACCGTCAAGGTTCACTATCGCATCAAAGAGGGCAACCGCGAGCGTATCCAGGTGTTCCAGGGCGATGTCATCCGTCGTCACGGCCACTCCTGCCGCGAGACCTTCACGGTCCGCAAGATCAGCTTCTCCGTGGGCGTCGAGCGTACCTTCCCGGTGCACTCTCCCAAGATCGAGAAGATCGAGGTCATGCGCAAGGGCGACGTCCGCCGCGCCAAGCTGTACTACCTGCGCGACCGCGTGGGCAAGTCCGCCAAGATCAAGGAAGCCCTGTAATCCAACAT
>USEZ01000213.1 GCA_900553775.1 uncultured Slackia sp.
TTCCTATCTTCCGTTCAGGTAGTCGTCAATCTCGACCTTGTGGCGCGCGACCATGACCTCGTACTGCGGCGAGCACTCGGGGCACAGTGCCCTGTCTCGGACGCGGGTCCATCCCGGGTGCTTGTCGGCCACGTCGAACATGACGCTGCCCTCGTCGACCTCAATCCTGCCCCCGCACCTGTCGCATACGAGGAACGCTTTCTTCTCGATTCCCATGAAGCCTCCTTCTATGGCATCGGGTCGAAACGCACCGATATGCCATCGGGCGTGCTCGACCATACGGCCGTGACCATGTGGTCGCTCTGCTCGCTTGTCATCGATTCCCAGTTCCTGTCTCGCCATATCGGCTCGAAATCGGCAACCTCGCCTTCAGGGATGAGCCACCCGGAAAGATCCTGGCAGTCTATCTCGTCGGTGACGAGGTCGTGGCCTTCGCCGCAGAAAAGGAAGAATACGGCCTCCTGCTCTTTTGCGGCGCTCTGGACGATGGAGAAAAACTTTAGGAATCTATCATCGATTGTCGGGTCGTTTCCCCTAAGGCCCATCGGCGCCGATCGCTCCTTTGTAGCGTTTATTGTCCCCACCGCCTTTCATGACCGTCACAAACTCGTTGTAGGGGTCGATTATCACAAGGTCGTTTCCCTTCAGGCAGAACGTGCATGGCGAAACCTGGCCGCGCCATTCGCCAATGTCGACTCTGTCGGCCTCGTCTATGATCGACTTGATTATACCCATCATCGCATCGCGGTCTTCCCGGCTTGCCGGGTCGAGGCCCCAATCTCCGCAATGCTTGCCAAACTTCTTGCCGACTTGCCCCCCCGCTGAACGCCACTCGGTCCGATGACGGCTTCGACGGGACCCCCGTCCTGAACCATTCGGGGTCGCGCCTTCCTATCTCGGCCGACACGCGCTTGTTCAGGAACGCGTCGAACGCCTCGCCCGCCCTGTCGCCGTGCTTCGCGATATAAGCCTCGCGCTCCCCCTTCGGCAGCGCGTTCCATTCGCGGCGCACGCCGTCGCGCCCTCCGATGGAGTCTAGGCACGCGCCGTAGCGGTCGTACATCCCGTCGGGGTCGTAGCCCTCCACCGAGCCGTCGCCCCACTGCGGGACGATGCGGCAGTCGCAGTTCGCGTGCGTGTGGGAGGCCGCCTCCTTGGACCCCGTGTTGAACCCGAAGGACGCGAGCATGAGGCAGAACGGGCACGTCTCGCGTCCGCTCGGCACCCTCGCCCACCTCGGCTTCGCAGGGTCTTTCGCGGCGTTCTCGACGATCGAGTTTGCCGCCGCCTTCTTCATCTCGACGTCCACGCGCCCGAGCACCTCGCGGTCGAACCGCTCCTTCGCGCCGCCGTCCACGACGACTTGCACGAGCGCGCGCACGGCGCCCTGCACGGCGGCAATGTCGAGCCCGGACAGGGCGGCGGCGCCGATCGCCTCGCCCGCGCACAGCTCGCGGGCCGAGTCGTAGAAGTCTGCGGCGGCCTGAGCCGAGGCGTCCGCGTAGGCGGGGAGGACCGACGCAAGCGCCTCGGCCACTATCTCCCGACACCTGGCCACGTTGTCGGGAGTCCACTCGATGGCCTCCAGCACTTCCAGCACCTTCGCCTGCGCGTCGGCGCTGATCGCGTTCACCTGCTGCGTGAGGAGGTCAAGCGCGGCGCGCGGTATCTGGGCCATTCGTCATTCCCCCATATCCCCGTTCAGGATGGCGACGGCGTCGGCCTTGCTCATGCCGATTGCCGTCGATATCAGATTGGCCGCCTGGCCCTCCGTGATGGCGCCCGAAGAGAACTGCGACATGATGGCTATGAGACTCTGGGTCTGCGCCCCGTTAAGGGATCTGCCCTTCACCTCGGCCCCCCCCCGCATCGCGCGCGGCGGGCTCCGCGGCTCCGCTGCGGGCCTCGCCGCCCATGATCGCGGTCAGAGCCCGCCTGTTCGCGGCCGCGTCGAGCTGGCTTCTCACGCTCTCCACCTCGGTCGGCGTGAAGCCCATGTTGGCCAGGAACTCGCGCGTCTGCGCGAAGCCGTCCAGCACGCCCGCGACCTTGACCATCGCGTCGGCGGTCGCGGCGAGGCTCGGGCGCATCGGGTTCTTGAAGTTCGGCATCACCGAACGCTGCTCGTCGGTCAGGCCGTCCAGCGTCGTGTTGCCGCCCACGGCCATGGCCATCAGCGCCACGTTGCGCATGGCCTCGCGGTTGGATTCGATGCAGTCCTCGGCCGCCGTGCAGATGTCCTCCCGCTGCGCGGCGATGGCCTCGGCGCTCGCGGGGTTGTCCTGGACTATGCCCAGGGAATTGAGCGGCACGCCCGTGGCCCCGCTGAACAGCTTGCCGTAGGCCTGGATGCTGTCGATGTAGGGCTGGGGGCTGGCGCTCTGGATGCGCCTGTAGTCCGGGGTCTGGCCGTTCTTGTCGCGAGTGCCCATGAACAGCGAGCCGACCATGACCGACCATTTGGCGTCGGCCATCTCCTTGAACTGCTGCTCCGTCAGGCCCATCAGCACGTCCTTGGGCGTGGCGTAGAGCGCGCCCGACACGGCCATGTAGCGCATGGTGCGCTCCACCTCGTCCACGAGGTATCGCACCGTGGGCGTGATGCGGGACTGCCCGAAGGGCTTGCCGCCGGTCGGGCGGAAGCAGAAGGCCTCCATCATGGGGCGGTCGAGCGGCGTGCGCAGCGTCCGCGCCGTCCACTTGGCGGG
>USEZ01000214.1 GCA_900553775.1 uncultured Slackia sp.
GACGCCCTTTTTCGAACCGTCGACCATCACGGTTTCAAGAATGCGCCCGCCGCACTCCCCGCAAAAGCGGGCGCCCGGCTCCAAGGGAGCGCCGCACCATGTACAGAACTTGGCCATATGCTAGATGCCCTCTCCGTACCCGAAGCGGCGAATCTGGTTCAGGTCGCGCCGCCAATTCCTTTTCACCTTGACCTGCAGATCCAAAAACACCTTGCATCCGAGCAGCTGCTCCAAATCGGCGCGGGCTTCGATGCCGACCTTCTTGATGGCTTCGCCGCCGCGGCCGATGATGATGCCCTTTTGGCTGTCGCGCTCGACATAGACCATCGCATAGATGCGATACATATCCTTGCGACGGTCGTACTCGATCTGGTCGGCGACCACGCCGATCGAATGGGGAACCTCGTCGCGGAAACTGCGCAGAATCTTCTCGCGGATGAACTCGGCCACCAAAACCTCGAAAGGCTGGTCGGTGTCCATATCGTCGGGAAACCACTTGGGACCTTCGGGAAGCCAACGCCCCACCGCCGATTCGAAGCCGTCCACGTTGAAGCCCGATTTCGAAGAAAGCACCACTTCGTCATCCCAGCGGCCCAATGCGCGCGCGGCTTCGAGCTGCGCGATAATCGTGTCTTTGTCCACGAGGTCCGCCTTGGTGATGACGAGAATCTTACGGGCATGGCGCACGGCTCGCACCTGGGCGGCAACCCATTCGTCGCCGCGGCCGATCGGCTTGCTCGCATCGACGAGAAACGCCACCACATCGACGTCTTCCATGGCCTTGATGGCGCTTGTGTTGAGCTCCTCGCCCAAAGCATCGTGCGGCTTGTGCAGGCCCGGGGTATCCACCATGATCATCTGCATATCGTCGCGCGTGACGATGGCGCGGAAACGGTGGCGGGTCGTCTGCGCCGTATTCGACGTGATGGCCACCTTATGCCCGACCACCGCATTGATCAACGTCGATTTGCCGGCATTGGGCCGACCGACCAACGTCACAAAACCGCTTCTGAACTTCTCCGCCATGAAAATGGCCTCCTTCTATTCCATCGACGGGCGCGCGGCCCGCGTCTTGCTTGCAACGACCGAAAGGATCGGCCGCGTCGGCAACGCGTCGAAAATCCTATGAATCGCTGCTTTTCCCGGCCGCCGCGCGCTCGTATGCTTCGACGATGCGCGCCACCAGATTATGCCGCACCACGTCGCGCCCGGTGAGCGTGCAAAAAGCGATATCGTCCACATCGCGCAGCACGCTCTGCACGCTTTTCAGACCCGACAGGCCCCGCGGAAGATCGAGCTGGGTGATGTCGCCTGTCACCACCATCTTCGAATTGAAGCCCAGACGGGTCAGAAACATCTTCATCTGCTCGGGCGTGGTGTTTTGCGCCTCGTCCAAAATGATGAAGCTGTCGTTGAACGTGCGCCCGCGCATGAATGCCAAAGGGGCTATCTCGATCACGCCGCCCTCAATCAGCTCGCGCGCACGCTCCATATCGGTCATATCGAACAAAGCGTCGTAAAGCGGGCGGATGTAGGGATCGACCTTTTCGGTAAGCGTTCCCGGCAAAAAGCCCAGGTTCTCCCCCGCTTCCACCACGGGGCGCGTGAGGATGATGCGATTGACGTCTTTGCGTTTGAGCGCAGCCACCGCCATGGCCATGGCAAGATAGGTCTTTCCCGTTCCCGCAGGCCCGATGCCGAACGTCACGGTATGGGAGCGGATCGCGTCGACGTAGTGCTTCTGCCCCGCCGTTTTCGGACGAATGGCGCGGCCGCGATAAGTCAGCAGGATATCTTCGCGCAAGATGGACGGCGCGAACTCGCCCTGGCGCACGAGCTCGACGGCCCTGCGCGCATCATCGACCGTGGGCGCGGCGCCCGAAGCCGCCATCTTGATCAAGTCGCCGAAAAGGGCGGTCAGGCTTTGAACCTCGAGCGAATCGCCTGAAAGCATGATCGTATTACCGCGCACGGTGATGCGGGCGGCGAACGCCTTCTCTATGGTATGAAGCACCGAATCGGACACGCCGACAACCGCGACCGGGTCGACGTGGTCGGGAATGGTGATCGTTATGCGAGTGTCGTCATTCATGCGACCGATTCTATCAAAAGAGGCCGCGCTGTTCGGCGATCCGCGTCAAAACACGACGCGCGCGGCGACGAACGCCGCAAGCGATACCGCCCCGTCATCAAACGTCCACAGAAATGCCCGACATGCGAAAAGCATCCCGTGAAAAAACCCGGAATGAATCTTCATTCCGGGTCCAACATTAATTAAGGGTTCGGCTCGCAAGGCGGCCGGGCGTTTGTCTTCGCGTCGACGCGCGGCAAGGCGCGCGACGCAAGCTGCGCCGCTACTCTTCGCCGTCGAATCGCCTCTTGTCGGGAATGACGAAGATGAATACGAGCGAGCTCAACAGCAGCAAGAACGGATAGAACAAAAGCGGCATGATTTGAAACGCCGAAACCGCGTATCCCAGCTCGGCAGCGGCCGAAATGGCCACGAGCATTTGCGCGCCGTACGGAATCACGCCCTGGAAAACGCACGAGAAGGTATCGAGCAGAGAGGCCGTCTTGCGCTTGGAGATGTCGTAGGTCTTGGCCATCTCGGAAGCGATCGGATTGGCCATGACGATGGCCACCGTGTTGTTCGCCGTGGCGATATCCATCGCGCCGACGAGCAACCCCATG
>USEZ01000215.1 GCA_900553775.1 uncultured Slackia sp.
TTTTTGTTTCCAGTCCCACTATCGGGGTTCAGTTCAGAAAACGGGGCGCTTCGAAAGCCGGCGGCTGGCGGCGGATGCTGCGTCTACGGCCGGCGCCGAAAATCAGGCACGGCGCCATGGGGCGCATGCCGCTATTGCAAGGCGTCGAGCAGTTGGGCGATATTCTTGCGGCCGAAAAGCACCTGCTTGCCGTCGTCGACGACGACGCACGGAACGCTCATCACGTTGTAGCGCTCTTTGAGGCCGGGCGCATGCGCGATGTCGTAGACCTCGGCGCGCACGCCGTCGTTCTCGGCGGCGATACGCTGGGCCGCCACCACGGTTTCGGGGCACATGGTGCATGAAAGCGACACGAGCACCTTGATATCCACCCGATTCTCGATCGCCGCGATGCGAGAGCGCACATCGTCGTCGAGCGGCTGGCCGGGACCCGCCACGTTGTACAGCCCCAGCACGAAGGACGTGAACTCATGGCCTCCCGGCACGCCGTGGAACGCCAAGCCCGAATCGGTGCCGTCGGCACGCAGCACGCGCACGAACGGGGCCGCATCGGCGCAAGGCGCGCCTTGCGCCACGCGCACACGGTCCGTAAGGCCGGCAAGCTCATGCGCATAGGCGGAAAGCTCCGCCGAGACGGCGCTTTCGTTGCCATGGAGCTCGAGCGTCACGGGATGCTCCATACGCGCGAACACCGCGTTCAGCTGGGCGAGCATGGCCTCGTCGAACAAACCGCCTTGCGCGGGCGTCTCCTGCGGCGAGGCGGCAGACGCGCTCGTCGCAGGCTGTCCGCCCGTTGTCGCAGGCTGCACCGGAACCATGCCCGTCTTGCGCTGCATCGCGGCCGCATAATGCTCGATCGATGCGGCCGCGGCGGCGCCGTCGCCCGTTGCGGTAACCACCTGGCGCAGCTCTTTGGTGCACACGTCGCCTGCGGCGAACAGGCCCGGCACCTCGGTGCGACGCCCCGCATCGGCGATCACGTAGCCGCGTTCGTCGAGAGGGGCGATATCGCGCACAAGCTCGGTGGCGGGCTCGTAGCCCGCGAAGACGAACAGCCCGAACGTGTCGCCCTCGGGGGCGCGATATGTCGTCTCTTCTCCCGTTTTCGTGTTGCGGTACGAAATCGAGCGCATCATCGTATCGCCCTCGACGGATTCGGCCTGCGTATTCGTGAGCACGGTCACCTTCTCGTGCCCATATGCCGCCGCGGCCGCATCGGGGGCGCACGTGAAATCGTCGCCGCGCACAAGAATGGTGACGTGCTCGGCATATTTCGTCAAAAACACGCCCTCTTCGGCCGCCGAGAAGCCGCCGCCGATGACGAACACTTCTTTGCCCTCGAAAAATTCGCCGTCGCACGTGGCGCAATACCCCACGCCGCGGCCGGCGAATTCCTCTTCGCCCGCGATGCCCGCACGGCGCGGATGGGCGCCCGTCGCAAGCAGCACCGCGAACGCCGAGATGTCGCCTTTGTTCGTGCGAACCGTCTTCACGTCGCCGTGCATATCGATGCCGGTCGCTTCGGCCGCCAGGAATTCGGCGCCGAACGATTCCGCCTGAAAACGCATCGTCTCGGTCAGCTGCGCGCCGCTCGTCTGCGCGATGCCGGGATAGTTCGCCACTTCCGACGTGATGGCTATCTGCCCGCCGAAACGGTCTTTCTCGAGCACGAGCACGCGCATGCGGGCGCGCGCCAGATACAGCGCCGCCGTCAGACCGGCCGGTCCACCGCCCACGATGACGGCGTCATAAAGGTTTTTCGCATCCATGAAGTCCTCCATAAGAAAAAGGAGCCGCACGTATGCGGCCCCTTTTCACGTTCTACATTAGCTGCCGCCCCTTTTCGGAAGAACGCGGCGAAAAGCTTACAGCTGGCCGACCAAATCGAGGCTCGGCTTGAGGGTCTCGGCGCCCGGCTGCCATTTGGCGGGGCAGACCTGATCGCCGTGCTCGGCGACGAACTGGCACGCCTGGACAAGACGGAGCAGCTCGTCAGCATTGCGGCCGACACCGCCGGCGTTGACCTGGTAAGACTGGATGCGGCCCTCGGGATCGACGATGAACGTGCCGCGCTCGGCCAGGCCGTTCTCCTTGATCAGGACCTTGAAATCCTTCGCCAGGGCATGGGTGGGGTCGGCAAGCATCGGGTACTTGATCTTCTTGATGCGCTCGGACTCGTCATGCCATGCCTTGTGCACGAAGTGGGTGTCGGTGGAGACGGAGTAGATCTCGCAGCCGATCTTCTGGAATTCCTCGTATTTGTTCGCGAGGTCCTCGAGCTCGGTCGGGCAGACGAAGGTGAAGTCGGCCGGGTAGAAGAAGAACACGCTCCACTTGCCAAGCACGTCGGCCTTGGTGACGGTCTTGAAATCGTCGACCTGGAACGCGTCGACGCTGAAATCGGAAATCTCTTTGTTGATCAAAGACATGGCTGTGCTCCTTGGTTGATCGGCGGCGCTCGCTTCCATGCGGCGCCTTATCTGTTGACGTCCCTTATTGTAGCGGGCTCGCCATTAAATGCAACTATTTTTATATCAATTAAAGAAAAGACGTTCGCAAGAAGAGGAAGCGGCCGTTCGCTTCCGCATCCCCGCCGCCCGCACGGCAGCATGCGAGGGCCGCCACGCCGCCACGCCGCC
>USEZ01000216.1 GCA_900553775.1 uncultured Slackia sp.
GATAAGAGCCGCTTGAGAACTTTATTTATCCGTCCTACTTTTGGGGTCTAGTTCAAAACGAGGGGCTTTTTCGCAGCCGCGCGAGGTTTGTCGGACAGACGGCGCTTGCGTGTGTTTTGACGAGAGCGGGGGATGCGGGTCTGCTGCCGACGCATCGTCGTTTTCTTTCGCAGCCGGCGTCAAATGGAAAGGCCCCTCGGTTTGCGAACGTGCGAAAACCGAGGGGCCTGCATTTCCGATGCGCGCGATGCGGGATGCGACGAGGCGGCGTCTTATGATTCCTGCGCCTGCACGGCGGTAATTGCGGCCACGCCGACGATATCGTCGGCGGAGCAGCCGCGCGACAGGTCGTTCATCGGAGCTCCGAGCCCCTGAAGGATGGGGCCGTACGCTTCGGCCTTCGCGAGGCGTTGGACCAGTTTATAGCCGATATTGGCGGCGTCGAGGTCGGGGAAGACGAGCACGTTCGCCTTGCCGGCGACGGGGGAGTCGGGGGCTTTCGATGCGGCGACGCTCGGAACCAGGGCGGCGTCGGCCTGCAATTCGCCGTCAATCGCACGCTCGGGAGCTTTCTGCTTGGCGATGGCGAGCGCTTCGGTCACTTTGTCGGTATCGGCGTCTTTGACCGATCCGTAGCTCGAATGCGAGAGCATGGCGACGCGCGCCTCGCTTCCGAAGATCTTCTCGTAGGAGTTCGCCGTCGCGATGGCGATTTCAGAAAGTTCTTCGGCGTTCGGCTGGATGCAAACGGCGCAATCGGCGAACATGAACGTCCCGGCGTCTCCGAAGGCGCAGTCGGGAACCTCCATGACGAAAAACGAGCTGACCAGCTTCGATCCGGGAGCGGTCTTGATGATGCGCAACGCAGGATGAAGCACGTCCTTGGTCGCATGGCATGCGCCGCCGACCAGGCCGTCGGCGCGCCCGGTTTTAAGGAGCATGGTACCGAAATACATGACGTCGTCCATGAGGGAATCGGCTTCTTCGGGCGTCATTCCCTTTGCCTTGCGCAGCTCGAAAAGACCTTCGGCGAGCTCTTTGCGCAACGGGTCGCCCATGTTGTCGATAACGGTCACGCCTTCGAGGTTGTGGCCCTTCTCGGCGATGGCGGCGGGGTTTCCGACGACGATGACGTCGGCGATGCCCGCATCGACGATTTTCCGAGCTGCTTCGAGCACGCGGTCGTCGTTGCCTTCGGGAAGCACGATGGTCTTTTTGTCCGATTTCGCACGTTCGATCATAGTGTTGAGAAACGTGGCCATGCTTGGATCCTTTCCTCGGCCGTCTTCTTCGCGTGCCATCATAATGCAGCTATATCTCAGGGACGGGGACAACGGCGGAAACGTCGCCTATTTTTCGGGGGGGCGCTTTTCGGAGGATGCGAACGGGCCCGGTTGTCGCCTATTCTGCCTGAAATCGCCGGCGAAGCCGGATTTCGTATGGTCGTCGGCATATCGGGGCAAGCGGAATGCAGGAGCTTTTATAATAGATTCCGTATGTTGCATCCGACGGCGCCTGCCGTCTTGGCGTTTATAAGGGGCTTTCAGGCATGAAAACCGTTTCATTCGCTATTCCGTGCTATAACTCGGCCGCGTATATGGACAAATGCATCGAATCCATTCTCGCGTGCGACGAAGATGGGCGCGGAGATATCGAAATCATCATCGTCGACGATGGGTCGACCAAGGATAACACCGCCGAAAAGGCGGATGAATGGCAAAAACGCCATCCTGAAACGATTCTGGCCATTCATCAGGAGAATGGCGGCCATGGGGCGGCGGTGAACACGGGGCTTTCGAACGCGACCGGCCGATATTTCAAAGTGGTCGATTCCGACGACTGGCTCGATGCCGATGCGATGCGCGAGGTGATGGCATATCTACGCAGACAGTGCGAGCTGAAAGATTCCACCGATCTGGTGGTGGCGAACTACGTGTATGAAAAAGTGCATGAAGGCACGCGCACGGTCATGCATTATCGCAACGTGCTTCCCGAGCGCAAGGAAATCGGCTGGGATGAAATAGGGCATTTCAACCAATCCCAGTACCTTCTGATGCATTCGGTAATTTACCGAACCGAGCTTTTGCGCGATTGCGGCCTGAAGCTTCCCGAGCATACGTTTTATGTCGACAACATCTTCGTGTACGTTCCGCTGCCTCGGGTCAAAAGCATCTACTATCTCGATGTCGACATGTATCGCTACTTTATAGGCCGCGAAGACCAGAGCGTGAACGAAAAAGTCATGTATTCGCGCCGCGACCAGCAGTTGCGCGTCACACGCATCATGATCGATTCCGTTCGCCTTCCCGACGACGTGCCTTCGAAAAAGCTCGAACGCTATATGGAAAACTACCTTTCCATGATGATGTGCATCTGTTCCATCTTCCTTCGTCTCGAAAAGACCGAGGAAAACGAGCGTGATCGCGCGGCCATCTGGAAGTATCTTGAAACGAGAAACCCCGCGCTGTATAAGCGGATTCGTCATACCGTTTTGAACTGGGGGAGCAATATTCCCACCGAGATGGGTCGTCGCTTCGCCCTGTCCGCTTATCATATCGCCCAGCGCGTTTTCAAGTTCAACTAAG
>USEZ01000217.1 GCA_900553775.1 uncultured Slackia sp.
CAGCGTTTTCCTTCCTTGATAAGCATGCGGCACCCTCCTTGAAGCGCACGAAGCAAGCAGGCGGCGCACGATACGGCTCATGGCCGGCAAGCCTTCTTCGTATAATGAACGCCTTGTATCTTACAACCGAAACAAGCTTCATGCGGACGCTTCTGCGGCTGCATGCCACAGCTGAGCAAAACCGGGTGGCAAATCATGGCGCCTTAATAAAGCACGCATTTCATTCTGCGGCCCCGCACGGCCTCTTCCGCAAAAAAGCCCGCGCCTCCCGAACCGGGAAAACGCGGGCTTGGAATCGGCGGCGCAGGCCGCAAGCGGAACTCGCGCCGGACGGCGCGAAGCCCGACGTGCGGCGCGGATGCGTTCCGACTATGGGCTTCGGCGAGGAGCTGCCCGAGAAACCCTAGAACTCCATATTCTCGGAATCGCGGTTGTTCTGGGCCTTTTTCGCCGTGCGCAGCAAGAACTCCTGGTTGTCCTTGGTCTGCTTGAGCGAGCGGATCAGCATGTCCATGGCGCGCTCGGTGCTGTTCGTGTTCGACAGGATGCGGCGAACCGCCCACACAAGCGGGGCTTCCTGCGGATCGAGCAGCAGCTCTTCGCGACGCGTGCCCGACGCCACCGGGTCGATCGCGGGAAAGACCCTGCGCTCGGCCAGGGAGCGGTCGAGCTTGAGCTCCATGTTGCCGGTGCCCTTGAACTCCTCGAAGATGACCTCGTCCATCTTCGAGCCGGTGTCGATCAGCGCCGATGCCAGAATGGTCAGGCTGCCGCCGCCTTCGATGTTGCGAGCCGCGCCCAAGAAGCGCTTCGGCGGGTAGAGCGCCGTGGAATCGACGCCGCCCGACAGGATGCGGCCGCTCGCAGGCTGCGCCAGGTTGTAGGCGCGCGCCAGACGCGTCAGGCTGTCCAGCAGGATGACCACGTCTTCGCCGCGTTCCACCAGGCGTTTCGCACGCTCGATCACCAACTCGGAAACCGCGATGTGGTTTTCGGTGGGCATATCGAAGGTGGACGCGATCACCTCGCCTTTGATCGAGCGCTGCATGTCGGTGACCTCTTCGGGACGCTCGTCCACGAGCAGGCACATGAGATGCACTTCGGGGTTGTTCGCCGTGATGGCCGCGGCGATGTCTTTGAGCACCGTGGTTTTGCCGGCCTTCGGAGGGCTGACGATCAGGCCGCGCTGGCCTTTGCCGATCGGCGACACCAGGTCGATCACGCGCGCGGTGATGGTGTTCTTGCCGTGTTCCATCGAGAGGCACTCGTCGGGGAAAACCGGCGTCAGATCGCCGAACTTCACGCGGACGCCCTGGTTTACCGGATCGCCGTTGACGAGCGACACCTGCTGCAGCGCGGCGTACTTCTCGTTCGGGCGGGCGGGGCGCGTTTGGCCCTTCACGTAATCGCCCTTGCGCAGACCGTTGCGGCGGATGGTGGAAAGCCCCACGTACACGTCGTTCTCGCTCGGCAGATAGCCCTTGGTGCGCAAAAAGCCGTAGCCGTCGGGCATGGTGTCGAGAACGCCTTCCACCTCGATGAAGCCCTCGGCGCGCACCGACGCCTCGAACACCTTTGCCACGAGCTCGGCCTTTTTCAAACCCGTCACATCGAGTTCGAGCTCGGCCGCCTTCTCGCGCAGCTCGGCCACCTTGAGCTTGGAAAGCTCTTCCATGCTGGTTTTGGGAACCATGGGCTCGCGCTCGTGGCCGCGGCGCTGGCGACGATCGTGGCTGCGGTCTTGGTGCTCGAGACGGTCGCGATTGCGGTCTTGGCGGCGCTCGCCGTTCTGCCTGCTGCGGGAATCCTGACGGTCTTGGCGGCGCTCGTAGGCTCCCTGGCGGCGGTCATGCTGCTTGGATTCGCGATGGTCTTGGCGCTCGCGCTTCGATCGCTTGCCCTCGGCGTCGTCCGGGCGCTCGCGACGCTCGGCCGGCTCCGCCTTCTCCGATGCGCCGTTGCGGCCGTCATCGGAAATATCCTGGTCGGCAGCGGAATCCGAAGCGGCATCCTCGCGAGCGTCGGCCTTCTCGGAAGGCTTCGCCTTAGGCGGGCGCCCCGGACGGCGACGGGCAGGCTTGTCCTGCGACGGCGCCTCTTCGGACGGCGCGTCTTGCACGGCGGATGCGGTATCGGATGCGCGATCGGCATCGGAGGCTTGCGTTTCAATCGACGCGCGCAGCATGGTCGACCGGCCAGGACGCCTGCGAACGACGGGGCGCGCCTCGCCGTCTTGCACGTCGCTTTGCAAGGCGAATGCCCCGGCGTCTCGATTCTCGGACGCGGAGGCCTCGTCGCGTTCGGCGGATCTCGCACGGCGGCGGCGCGTTTCGGACGGCGCAGGCGCGCTTTCGGCGGCATGCGCATCCGCGGAAGGCTCGGCGGATGCGGCCTGCGCCTCGCCTGCCGCCTTCTTCGTCGTGCGGGCTTTCTTCGGCACGGCGGCGTCGTCGGCTTTCGTCGTGCGGCGGGCGCGGCGGCGCGGCGCGGGCTTCTCGTCGGATGCGGCGTCGGACACCGCATCGGCGGCCGGCTCGCTTTTCGCAGGCGTCGCATCGGCGGCCTCGACGGGTTTTTTAC
>USEZ01000218.1 GCA_900553775.1 uncultured Slackia sp.
GAGGCGGCCCGTTCGTCGATGGCTGCCACCATCGTTTCGGGCTCCTTGAATCCGACCTGCCTGGTTTTTTCTCCGAACATAAGCGGTCTGCCTACCGAAATGGGTCCGGTAGGAGTGCCCGGGAAGTCTCCGCGCGTACACGATTCGTCCCATTGGCGGATTTGTTCGAAGCCGATGCCGTATTCTCGCTCGAGCTCTTCGCAGGTTTTCATCGACGTCTCCTCCTTTGCAGGCCGAGCTCTGCCATAAGCTTTCGAGCGGGCGGCGTCATGGCGTGATAATCATGATGCCACCAGCGATAACGACTCCGACCATCTGGATGGCGACTCCACTGGGGTCGCATCCGATTGCCGCTACGTGGTCTTCGCTCGGCGCCGAGCGCCGTTGCTTTCGAACGAAGCTGATCCACGCGTAGCG
The DNA here is from genome assembly GCA_900553775.1 of uncultured Slackia sp. Lineage (GTDB taxonomy): Bacteria > Actinomycetota > Coriobacteriia > Coriobacteriales > Eggerthellaceae > Slackia. The sequence continues at coordinate 418 of USEZ01000218.1, forward strand.
TATTTGCTCCTCGCTTAAGCCATGGGATAGAGCGTGGGGATGGATGATGATGCGTCCCATGGGCGCTTCCCCCATTTCGTACAACGAAATTATAGCAGGAGCGATTCGCAAAGGCGGGGTCATGCACTCCATGAAAGCCCGTCTTCGGCGACCGGCATGGCGAAATGGTAGAAAACGAACCTTGCCGCGTTTTGCCGCGTTTCCGGCTTTGTTCCGGCGGGGAAACGTTGTCGCTTCCCGCGCTCTTCGGTCGTTTCCCGCGCTTCGTTTCGTCTTGCATTCCATCGCGAAGGCCTTTCAGGCAACGGTTGCGCAACGCTTGCCGTTCGGACGTCCGCAGGCCGAATGGCATCTCGACAATAGGCTGGGGCAACGATACACTGCTTTAGTGCATCAGAGCGCGTTTTCGTATCCGGTTCGGCAGGCTGCCCGCCGGCTGCGCGTCCTTATCCCTATAATGCGAAGATGTCGAAAAAACATGCTTCCGTGCGAAGCGCTACGAAGATAGAGAGGTGAAGCATGCCAGGTTTGCAACTGATGGACACCACCATCCGCGACGGCCAGCAAAGCTTGTGGGCCACCCGTATGCAGCTCGGCGACATGCTGCCCATCCTGCCCAAGATGGACAAAGTGGGCTACTGGGCGGTAGAGGCCTGGGGCGGCGCCACGTTCGATACCTGCCTGAGGTTCTTGGACGAAAACCCCTGGGAGCGTCTGCGCTCCATCAAGGCGCACATGCCCAACACCGATCTGGCCATGCTCTCGCGCGGCCAGAACCTGGTAGGCTACAAGCATTACTCCAAAGACATCGTCAACCGCTTCATCGCCTGTGCGAAGAAAAACGGCATCCAGGTGTTTCGCGTGTTCGATGCGCTCAACGATATCCGCAACGTGGTCGACAACGCCGAGGCCATCAAAGCATGCGGCGGCTGGTTCGAAGGCGCCATCTCCTATACCGTGTCTCCCGTCCATACGCTCGACGGCTATCTGGAATACGGCCAGAAGCTCAAAGACCTCGGCGCCGATTCCATCGCCATCAAAGATATGGCGGGCATGCTCACGCCGTATCGCACCGAGCGCCTGGTGAAGGCGTTCAACGCCGAAATCGGCCTGCCCGTGCACGTGCATTGCCACTACGTCGGCGGCATGGCTCCTATGAATATCATCAAGGCGGCCGAGGCGGGCGCCGCGATCGCCGATACGGCCAGCGCGCCGCTTTCGTTCGGCAACAGCCATCCTGCGGTGGAAACCATCGTGGCGGCGCTTCAGGAAAGCCGCTACGACACGGGCTACGACCTCGACCTTCTGTTCGAAATCGCCGATTATTGGGAGGAAGTGCGCAAGCGCGGCCACTACAAGCGCGGCGTTTCCTCGCTCACCCATATGAAGGTGTATTCGCATCAGGTGCCGGGCGGCATGATGAGCAATCTCATCTCCCAGCTCGAAATCCAGAATGCCACCGACCGTCTCGACGAAGTCATGCGCGAGATTCCGCGCGTGCGCGCCGAGGTGGGCTATCCGCCGCTGGTCACGCCCATGAGCCAGATCGTAGGCACGCAGGCCGTGTTCAACGTGCTCACCGGATCGCGTTGGAGCGTGGTTTCCAAAGAGATGAAAGACTACCTGTGCGGCTTCTACGGCAAGGCGCCCGGCCCCATTTCCCCCGAGATTTACAAAAAGGTCGTGGGCAACGCCGAGGTCTTGCCGCCCGATGTGGCTCCCGCATCGCTGGCGACGGCAACGTTCGACCAGGTTGCAGAAGAAATCGGCGATCTTGCCACGTCTGAAGAAGACGTGCTCATGTACGCCCTGTTCCCGAACGAGGCGCGCACGTTCCTGAGCAAGCACCGCACATCGGAGAAGGTCGATTTCCTCATGGAGCAGGAGTCGAGCCACACCAAGGAGGACGATTACGTGGACATCAATCAGATTCGCGAGCTGGTTCGCGTCGCCGAGGAAAGCGGCGTCGGCGAGATCGTAGTTGAGGAAGAGGGCACCCGCATCGCCGTACGCATGCCGGGAACGATGTCGGCCGAGGCCGCTGCCGTGGCCGCTGCGGCCGCGCCGGTTGCCGCCGTGGCTCCGGCTCCCGCCGCCGCTCCGGCAGCCGCTGCCGACGACGTGGAGCGTCCG
>USEZ01000219.1 GCA_900553775.1 uncultured Slackia sp.
ATGCCGCCAACCTGCGTACCGGCTGGGGCTTCGTGCGTCCGGGCGGCCCCGACGACGGCGCGAACGCCCACCGCGCCTGCCAGATCGTCGCCGAGGATTTCAGCCTCACGCAGCGCGAATTCGAGGTGCTGCGGCGCATCGTGGAGGGCGAATCGCGCGCCGATGTGGCCGAGGCGCTGTTCATCGCGCCCAACACGGTGAAGACGCACCTGCGGCACATCTACCAGAAAACGCAGACCGGCAACAAGGAAGAGCACAACGTGCGAGATCTGCGCGCGTACGTGGACAACCGAAGGCGCTCGTTCTCGCCGTCTTCCGAAAACGAGGAAATTCTTGAAAATGATGCTTGACCCTGTGCGCGCTTCCGTTATACTAGGTTTCGCACTTTTTCGGGGCTTTAGCTCAGCTGGGAGAGCGCATGGCTGGCAGCCATGAGGTCAGGGGTTCGATCCCCCTAGGCTCCACCAAGAGCGCCGCGCCGTCCTCCGGGACGGCGCTTTTCGTTTTTCGGGACGCCCGCAGCGCTGCAGATGCGGCAAGGCGCCCGCACCTCCCTTTCGCTCTCCCCCGCGCCCGCTTCGCGTCGTATCATAGGATGCATATGCATCCTGATCCGTCCCGAACACGATTTGCCTTCGGGACGACAATCGCCGAGGAGGACTCCCATGGAACGCATCCGCTCGATATTGCGCGCCCTTTGCATCGTCGGGGCCGTATGGTCGGCCCTCTGCTGCGGACCCGCGCTATTCCTGCTCTCCGGCGCCCCCCTTGTCCAAAACGCCTCCCTCGAAGCTGCAGGCCTCGTCTTCAGGGCCGATATCGCCTACATTGCGACAGGAGCCCTTCTTCTCGCCTCGGGCGCCTTCTCGTTCGCCGTATGCCTTTTCGGCCTTCGCTGCACGCGACTCGTCAAGCATATGGATGTCTTGCGCATGCTTTCGCTTGCGGGATTCTCGCTCTTCGTCGCCTGCATCGTCGCATGTCTTGTCATCGGCAAGATGCACGGCGTAGGATGGGCGGCCGTCATAGGGGCGGCGCTGCTATTTTCCGCGGCGTCCCTTTCAGGGGAGATGTCACGCGCCTTGATCGCATCGCATATGCTCAGGGGCGAACGATGACGCGCGGAACTTCCCTCGAAGCCTCCGCAAGGCCCAATCGGGGCTTCATCCTGCCGGAAGACAAGCTGACGATCGAGCAACGTGCATTGCGCGTGCTATGCCGCATCATGCTGGGGTGGTCGCTGCTTTCGCTTATCGTCGAAGAAACCGCCCTGCTCGTATCGAAAACGCCCCTTTTCCTCATGCCGGACGATCCCGCCATCTTCTTCGCGTTCCTTTCCGCCAGCACGCTTCCGCTTTTCTCCTTCGCCGCGAATGCGGTCTATGCCTTTCTCGGCGTCATCGCGAGGACGCCTTCGAAGATAACGCCCTTTTTCGCCGTCGCCTTCGCCAGCGCGATGCTTGGAGGATGGGATCTTGCCAGCAAGATATCGCTTGGAACGGCGGGGCTTGCCTACGCCCTTCAGGTTGCGTTCGTCATAGCCACCGCATGCATCGCGTGGCAGGTGAAAAAGACCACCTATCCCGAAGACTGGTATGAGCGCAAAGAAGCCGCCAAGCTGCGGCGCAAGGAGGCGAAACGAAGGGCGCATGCCGAAGCGAAGGCAAAAAAGACGCGGTAGCCGGAGAGTCGATACGCAGAATGCGGAAAAGGCGCACGTCGGGGCCTCGATGGATTTCGCCCTATGAAAAAAGCCCGCACGAGGCGGGCTTTTCACGCTGGAACGTAAAACTACTTGAGAGCGGCTTTGGCGATCTCGACGACCTGAGCGAAGGCGTCGGGGTCGGAGACGGCCATGTCGGCGAGAACCTTGCGGTCGAGCTCGACGCCGGCCTTCTTGAGACCGTTCATGAACACGGAATAGGACAGGCCGTTGATACGGGCGGCCGCATTGATGCGGGTGATCCAGAGACGGCGGATGTCGCGCTTCTTGTTGCGACGATCGCGGTACTGGTACTGGAGCGAGTGCTGGACCTGCTCTTTAGCGGCACGATAGGTGCGAGACTTCGCGCCATAGTAACCCTTCGCACGACCGAGGATGACACGACGCTTTTTATGGGCGGAAACTGCGCGCTTTACACGAGGCATTGAGTATCACTCCTTGACTATCGAATACCGAGGTTCTTGCCGACGACCTTGCGGTCGGCAGCGGCGAGTTCGGTCTCATGACGGAAATTACGAATACGCTTGGGGCTTTTCTTGGTCTTGATGTGGCTCTTGAAAGCCTTGGCACGCATGATCTTGCCGGAGCCGGTGACGCGGAAGCGCTTGGCAGTGCCCTTATGAGTCTTCATCTTAGGCATGACGTATGTCCTTTCTTCTCCTCGATCCGACGCCTCGGTTACTTGGCGTCTTTTTCTGCTGCCTTTTTCGCACTTGCCGGCAACGGGGCAATAAGCATGTGCATGTTGCGACCTTCCATCTTGGGCGCATTCTCGATCACGGCGATATCTTTCAGATCGTCGGCAAGGCGCTCGAGAAT
>USEZ01000220.1 GCA_900553775.1 uncultured Slackia sp.
GCCCCGCCGATGTCGGCAACCCCGCCGCGGGGCGCCGCGAATCGCCGCAGCGCCCCGTTATACAGCACCGCGCCGGCCGCCGCCGCGCAAACGCCCGGATCGCCCGCCCCGATCGATTGGAGACGCCATGAAGTTCATCCTCCGCTGCCTCGTCACCGCCATCGCCGTCGCCGCGGCCGTGTGGCTCGTGCCCGGAATCGAAGTGGCGGCCACCACAGAAACCTGGGTCTGCGTGGCGGTGCTCGCCATCTTCCTCTCGCTGCTCGATATCTCGATCAAGCCGATCCTGCAGGTGCTGAGCCTGCCCGTATCGGTGCTGACGCTGGGCATCTTCTACCTCGTGGTGAACACGTTCGTGCTCTATCTTGCCTCGTGGATGGCCAACGGCCTGTTCAACGTGGGCTTCGAAATATCGAGTTTCGGCAGCGCCTTCGTCGCCAGCATCGTCATCAGCATCGTCAGCTCGATCGTCGGCGGCATCGCCGGCGCGAACGACTAGCGCGACGCGACGGCCTGCGCCACCGACTCGCCGACGTTTTTGCCGAACACGACGATATCGCACACCGCGTTGCCGCCGATGCGATTGTTGCCGTGGATGCCGCCCGACACTTCGCCCGCCGCATAGAGGCCGGGCACGGGCTTGTCGTCGGCGCCGAGGGCCTGGTTTTTGACGTCGATCTTCACGCCGCCCATCGCATGATGGATGCCGGGAGCAACCTTGATCGCATACATGGCCCCGTCGGCGAAGGCGATGCATCCCTGCGTACGGCCGAACGGATCGGCCGCGCCTTCGAGCGTGATGGCGTTGTAGGCGTCGATGCTCGCCTGCAACTCCTGGGCGGGAACCTCTATCGCAGCTGCCAGGGCGGCCGCGTCGTCGCCCTTCTTCACCAATCCGTCGCGGTCGTAGCGCGCGACGGCCTTGTTGTTGTCGTAGACCGTCTGGTCGAAAACCACCCAGGCGAAGCCGCCCGGCTGCTCGAGCTCGGCGGCCGACACCTTGTCGCGCGTGCTCATCTCGTCGAAAAAGCGTCTGCCCTCGCTATTCACCAGAATGGCCCCGCCGCCGCGCACGCCCTCGGCGATCAGCGTCGAGGTTTCCTGCTCGACCGTAGGATGGATCTGGATCTGGTCCATCTGGATGAGCTCGGCGCCGACGGCCTCCGCCATCACGTAGCCGTCGCCTGTCGCCCCTGGCTGGTTGGTGGTCACATAGCCTTCCAGGTCGGGACGGTATTTCAAGATCAAATCGGGGTTCGACCCCAGGCCGCCGCTCGCCAAGACGACGGCCTTGGCGGAATACGTATCGCCATCGGCGCTTTTCACGCCCACGACCGCCCCCGAGTCATCGGTCAGAAGCTCGCTTACCTCGGTGCTCTTCTTGATCGGGATGCCGCGCTGTTCGACCGCCGCCTGCAAGCCCGGCACCAAGGTGGCGCCCACCGCCGACCCGTCGGTGGGACGGTGGCAGCGTTTGACCGACATGCCTCCGGTCTGCGTGATGTTGTCGAGCGTGATGCCCAGGCCGTCGAGCCAGTCGATGGCGCCGGCGGAGCTGTCGCACATGAAATGCACGAGCTCGGGATTGCCCGTATCGTGGCCGCCTTCGAGCGTTTCTTCCGCGAACATGTCGTTGGAATCTTCGATCCCCTGCTCTTTTTGGAACTTCGTCTCGGACGCGTTCATGCCGCTCGACGAGAAGTTCGTATTGCCGCCGATATTGGGCTGCTTCTCCAGAATCACGATGTTTTTCACGCCCGCGTCGAACGCCGCGATGGCGGCCGACATGCCGGCGCCGCCCGAGCCGACGACCACCACGTCATACGATTCCGCCGACGCCGAAGATCCGCCGCCTTTCGGAGCGCATCCCGTCAAGCCGATGCCTCCGATAGCCGACAACACGCCGACGGCGCCGACGCCCGCCAGAAAACGGCGACGGCTCAGACGAATTGGTTCCTTGCCCTGATTCCCCATGATGCTCCCTCCTATGAAAGCCTTGTCGCACTCGGGCCTCTCCCGAAGCGCAGGATGCGACGAGGCGGCCGCGGACATGATGCGGCGACGCATTCGAAAAGAACCCGTCGCCGCGCGAAGCGGCCGGCGCTCGATCGCGACGAAGGCGCCGCGCGAAAGCCGCAGAACAGAACAGGCCTCGGAGCCGAAGGGTTGCGCGCGGCGCCGAGCCGAACTATAAAACGCGCATGACGCATGGCGCGAACGGAGGCGAAGGCCGCCGCATCCATGCCGGAAAAAACCTCCCGACCGGCGCCGCCGGCAGACGCAAAACGCCTTTCATCCCGAAACCAAGGCCGAAAAAAGGGCGAGCACGCTGCTCGCCCTTTCCTGCAGGCCGGCCACTCTTACAGCACGCCTCCGCACGCACTTCGTCAGGCCCGCCCGCTGCGGCCGTCGCCCTCGCGCGGGGCGCGCGTCGTGACGGAGCGCGACACCCAGGCGTCGGGCACCTCGCGCAACAGACG
>USEZ01000221.1 GCA_900553775.1 uncultured Slackia sp.
GCGCGTGACCACGCCGGCGTCCAGCAGCGTGGCGATGATCTCGTCGGCGCGCTGGTGAAGGGCGACCTTCTCGGCGTCCGGCTGGGCGGAGTCATCGACGAGGCGGTGGACGCGGGCCATGGCGTCCCCGCCCTGCTCGACCTCGGCGAGGACCATGGAGTGGCTGACCTTCATGCGCGGGCGAAGCGGCTCGGGCACCGCGGTCTCAAGTCGCTCGAAGGTCTGCTTGTTCCAGCCGACGAAGCCCTCGGGCGGCTTTTTCTTCTTCAGCTTGCGCAGCTTTTTCGGGTCGCCCGCCGCCTTCATGGCCGCCTTCGCGTTTTCGATCTCGTGCTCGGGCGCCTCGGCGATCACCACGCCCTCGGTGTCGAAGCCCGAACGTCCGGCACGGCCCACGATCTGATGGAACTCGCGGGCGCGCAGCCGGCGCATCTTGTGGCCGTCGAACTTCGTGAGCGCCGTGAGCACCACGGTGTGGATGGGCACGTTGATGCCCACGCCCAGCGTGTCGGTGCCGCAGATCACCGGCAAAAGCCCCTGCTGGGCGAGTTTTTCCATCGCGAGGCGATAGCGAGGCAGCATGCCCGCGTGATGCACGCCCACGCCGCATCCCAGCAAGCGCTGCAGCGTTTTGCCGAACGCCGTGGTGAAGCGCACGCCCTTGATGGCCTGCTTGATCGCCTCGCGCTGCTCTTTGGTGGCAACGCCGTAGCTCGCAAGCGACTGCGCGGTATCGAGCGCGGCGTCCTGAGAGAAATGCACGATGTACAGCGGCGTTTCCTGCGCGCGGATGGCAAGCTCGACCGTGCCCTCCAACGACGTGGTCACGTATTGGTAGCTCAAAGGGACGGGACGCGGCGCGTCGGCGATGACGTCCACGTCGAAATCGGTGTGCTCCCTCAACGTCTCCACGATGCGCGACGTATCGCCGAGCGTGGCGCTCATCAGCAGAAACTGCGTATGGGGAAGTGTGAGCAGCGGAACCTGCCATGCCCAGCCGCGTTGCGGGTCGCCGTAGAAATGGAATTCGTCCATGGCCACGCAGCCCACATCGGCCGCCTCGCCCTCGCGCAGCGCCTGGTTGGCGAGGATCTCGGCGGTGCAGCACACCACCGGCGCATACGGGTTGATCGACACGTCTCCCGTGATCATGCCAACGTTCTCGCGGCCGAGCACGTCGACGAGCGAGAAGAACTTCTCGCTGACGAGCGCTTTGATCGGCGCGGTGTAATACGACACCTTGCCCGTCATGATCGCCATGAAATGCATGCCGAGCGCCACGAGCGACTTGCCCGAGCCGGTCGGCGTGCCCAGAATCACATGATCGCCCATCATCAGGCCCATGAGGGCTTCTTCCTGATGCGGCCACGGTTCGATGCCGCGCGCATCGACCCATTCCAAAAACGCTTCAAGCGCATCCTCCGCACTCGGAAGGCAGGGCGATGCGCACTCGGACGGCGTCGCGCCCGAACGCCCGTCCCCGGAATCGAAGGGTTCGGGCGCGTCCGAATCTTTCGACGGGTCCGCATCGGGAGCATGGTCCGGCGCCGCCTGGGCGCAGCCCTCCTGCTGCTCGCCGTAGTCCCAGTATCGGTCCCATACCGTATCGGGCACGAGGGCGCCGAGCGAGCCGTAGGCCGCAGCGTCTGCGCCGTCGGTGGTCTGTACTGCGTTTTCTTCCACTTCGTTATCCTTGTTCGTCATCGAAACGTCTCGTTCGCCGCGCCCGTCGAAGGCGCGCCTGCGATCCGGGCGCACGTCTTTGCCGGGCGAAGGCGGCGCGAAGCGCGTTTGCGCGCAGGCGCCTGCAGGACGCCGCGTCGCAGCGCGGATCGCGCATCGACCGACGGGCGCAGGCGCAAAGGGCGCCCGCATGATGCGCGGGCGTTTCGCGGCCGCAGCCGTAGTTATCGTGCAAAATGGCACGCCGTCCCCACGGAGGCGCGCGCATATGCCATTGTACCCGGGATACGTTTTCGACGCGTCGGCGTTTCCCGTCTGCGCCGACCCGATACAAAACCGACGAACCGCAAGGAGAGCACGTGTTCACCGATCCCGCACAACCGAACCCTTCCCGACAGGCCGCATGCGACGCGAACGGCCGCGCCGGGTGCGCGGAAAACGAGGCCGACCCCGTTTTCCAGGAGGAGCAGCGCCATCTTTCGGAGGTCTACGCCGCCCTGTGCGGCATGAAGCGTGCGATCGCCGCCAAGATCGAAAAGCTCGACAGCGACGTGGCCGCCGACAAGGAGATGCTCGCCGACGAACTCACCGGCAACTTCGCCAGCATGGGCGAGGCGTTCGAGACCTACGCCGAATTCGCCTCGGCGAACAAATCGATCGACCTGTACAACGCCGCCCAGGAGCTCAACTTCCAAAATCTCCAGAAGGTGAGCCTGCTTTTGCACCAGCCCTACTTCGCCAAGGTCGTCTTGCAGTTCAAGCCGGGCGATGCCCCCAA
>USEZ01000222.1 GCA_900553775.1 uncultured Slackia sp.
GCCTGCGATCAAGGCGTCGCAGAGAGGGGTCGGGGCATCCTCCTTGTCGATGAAAAACCTTCGAACTTGACGATTGTCCATGGCGATGCCTCCTTGACGGTTTGTGAAAACGCCGCCGCGCTTCGTGCCGTCGACTCTGTCCGAAAATCAGCGCAAGGGCGTCTCCGCCCGCATCGACGAAATGCTTTTGCCGCGATTGTCGATATCTGATTCTATTATCATATTGGTTATTTAAAAATCTATAGATTCAGATAGTTATCCTATCCAATCTGAATCTATCAAATAATAGTATTTGCCATGATTAATATCAAAATGATCCCATGGAATGTGTGTTCCATTATGCGATATCTCGGCCCTACGGCCGAAAGCCGAGCCCCGAATCGGACCGGCTTTCGGCTTTTGCAGTAGAGAAAGCCCTCCTCCTACTTCCTCAACGCCTCGATGCTGTCGCTTTTGCCGGGATAGATGCTCAGCGGCTCGAAGTGAATCTTCGCCACACCTTCCAGTTCGGTTCCGTTCTGCGCGTTGTAATCGTCCAAATACGGCTGGTGCTGGAAGTAGTTGGCGTCCAAATCGCCTTCGGCGAGCGCCACATTGGGCTGGACGTAATCGGTGAACTCGACGATTTCGAGCTCCCAGCCCTTCTTTGCCAGGGCATCTTCGGCTTGGGCGAGAATCTCGGCATGCGGAATGGGCGATGCGCCCACCTTGATCGAAACGTCGCCTCCCTCGGCCTGCGGAATTTCTCCCGCCTGGCCCGCCTCGAACACAGGCGTCACCGCGCCGCCGTACGTCGATGCGATAAACGCCTTCACCTCGTCGCTTTGCAGCGCCGCAAGAAGAGCCTTGGTCTTCGTCGACTCCTCGTCGCCCGCACGCACGGCCACCACATTGCCGTACTCCTCGGCGGCTGCCGAAGCGGCGTCTTCGGCAGCAAGCGCCGTGGCAGGATCGAGGCCCGCGCCGATCGCATAGTTGCCGTTGATGACCGCCAGGTCGACATCGGCAGCGACGCGCGGCAACGATGCCGCTTCGACTTCGACGATTTCTACATCATAGGGGTTTTCGACGATATCGTTTTTCGTGGCCGACAACCCGGCGCCTTCCGCCAGCTTGATAACCCCTTGCTCCTCAAGCAGCAGCAAGGCGCGCGCTTCGTTGGTGGCGTCGGAAGGGACGGCGATTCGCTTCGCCGCGCCGCCGCAGCCCGTAAGCGACAGCACGAGAGCGAGCGATGCCGCGATGCTTGCGCAATACAGAACGAATTTCTTGCACTTCATGATTCCAACCTTTCTTCAGGGTGCACGAAGCAAGCGTGCCCGTGCACGTCTCGTTTTCTTCGACTTGTATCGAAATCCGGATAGAGAATGATTTTCGTTATCGCAACATCATGCCGACCGCCGCTGCAGAAAAGGAAAGCGAGCGAAAGCGGCCTAGCGCTGCCGATGATCCACCCTGCGCGCGGCGATGTTCGCCAGGCTTTGCGCCGCCTGCACGATGACGATGCACAGCACGATCGCCGCTATCATGACGTCGTCTTGGTAGCGCTGATATCCGTAGCGGATGGCGATATCGCCCAAGCCGCCCGCCCCCACCGTGCCGGCCATGGCCACGAAGCCGAACAACGTGACGAACGTGATAGACAAGCCGCGGATAAGCGAGGGCAGGCTCTCGACAAGCAGAACCTTGAGCACGACCTGGCTCGTCGAAGCCCCGAAGCTCGATGCGGCTTCGACGAGTCCTTCGTCGACCTCCGAGAGGCTCTGCTCCACCATGCGCGCGACGAAGGGGGCCGCCGCCACGGAAAGCGGAACGATGGCGGCGCCGACGCCGAGCGATGTTCCCACAAGAGCGCGTGTCGCGGGGATCATGAACACGATCAAGATGATGAACGGGATGGAGCGGCCGACGTTGACCAGCCATCCGACGATGCCGTTGACCATGCCATGCGGGCGCAACCCGCGCGAATCCGTGAGCACGAGCAATACGCCGAGAGGAATTCCGAGCGCATATGCGAAAACGGTGGAAAAGGCGGTCATGACGACGCTGTCGAGCGTTCCTTGCGCCATAAGCGCGCCGTACTGGTCGGCAAACGATACGATGGCCTCCATTCAGACCGCCTCCTTTCCGGAAAAACCGCCGCGCGTCGCGCGGCCTTCGCCTTTCGCGGCGATCCACGAGGCCGATACGCCGCCGTCGGCCTCGATCAAAAGGCGCGCGGCATCGCTTCGGGGCGAACCGAGCACGTCTTCGACGAACCCTGTCTCGACAAGGCGCCCTCCCTCGATAACCGCGACTTTGTCGCATATCCGCCGCGCTACGGACAAAGAGTGGGTGATGACGACCACCGTCACCCCCAGCTGCTCGTTGATATCGCGCAGAAGGGAGAGTATGG
>USEZ01000223.1 GCA_900553775.1 uncultured Slackia sp.
TCATGCGCTGCTCGATGCCGTTATCGAAGTAGATGATCTTGGCGTCCTCGCCGCCGAGCTCGATCACCACGTCGGTCTGCGGGATGAACGTCTCGACCGCCGTTTTCGACGCGATGACCTCCTGCACGAATTCGATGCCGAGCCATTGGGCCAAAAGAAGGCCGCCCGAGCCCGTGATGGCGATAGTCATGGGCGTGTCGGGGTAGCGCTCGGCCGCATCGCCCACCACCTCGACGATCGTGGCGCGGATATCGGCATGATGGCGGCGGTAGCACGAGTGCAGGATGGCGCCTTCGTCGTCGAGCACGGCCACCTTCACCGTGGTGGAACCAACGTCGATGCCGATATGCAACGGCGCGCCCTCGGTTTTATCGGACAGGGTTTCGGCAGCCACGATGTTCTCTTTGTGAGTCATAGTCGTTCCCAATCTAGAGCGTGATGGATTCGCCCGGCTTGATGAAGAACAGGCGTACGGCGATAAGCGCCATTTCCTCGGAGCTTTCGCGCATGCCCGTCTCGATCCAACGGACGATCACCGACAGATAGGCGCCGGCGAAATAGGCGATGTAGTAATTGACGAACGGCGTCGGGTCTTCTTGATAGCGGTCGTGCAGAAGCGACATGATCAGCTCGTTGCACACGGCCTCGCGCAGGCGCGGGGCGAAGCGCATATCGCCGCCGGGGCCGAGCACCGCATGGAAGAACGGCCCCTCCTCGCGCACGTAGTCGAACAGCTCGACCAGCACGGGAAAGGGCTTTTTGCGCAGACGATAGCCCGCAAGGTCTTTGATGGAGAACTCCCCCATCTTGCGGCTGAAATCGTCCAGATCGGCAAGCACTTCGTCTTCGAAGGCAAGCAGCAGGGCATCTTTGTCTTTGAAATGGTTGTAGAACGTACCGCGATTGAGGCCCGCACGCTGACAGAGGTCGTTCACCGTGAAGCCGTCGAAGCCGCGCTCTTCCATAAGCTCGATAAGCGCCTCGCGCAATGCGGCGCGCGAACGCGCGATGCGCGGGTCGCATGCGCCCACGACGCCCGCTTCGGCGCAGGCCGCCGCCTTCGCCGTCGAGGCCCGTTTGCACGGTGGAACCGATTGCGCAAGGGCGGCAACGTCGTGAGAATCGGCGCCGTTTTCAGAGACAGAGGCCAAATCGGACCGCTCCCCTCTTGTTTCGTCGGACGGGTATCGAATATTTTGAACAATGTGGCCAATAATAGACACGTTGTTCAATAGGTCGTATTGTATCGCGGCTCACGAAAACGGGCAACAGCGGCCAACGTTGAAATGTTATTTGAACTATAGCATTCAAGGGAAGCGACGCCGCATGCCGAAGAGGTTCCTCAATGCGAGAAAGGCGGCCTGTGGCCGCCTTTCGTCGGAACCGTTTTCACGATACACGCGCGCCGTTTCCGTTTACTTCTCCTTATGCGCCACCATGATATGGCGGACGAAATACGCAAGCGTCAGCACCACGGCGCCGATGCCCAAGCCCGTCATCAGCAGATCGATCGGCTCGGTGCCGTGAATCAGCAAACCGAGGAAATACACGCCCATGACAACCACGATCACGCCGACGAGCTTCTCTTTCAAATCGTCGAGGTCGTGTATCTGCAGCCATGAGGGCATTTCGATGCCGTCGTCGACGAACAGCGAATACAGGCCGACCGACATGATGTAGAGCACCACGGAAAGCAGGAAGAAGTCGGCGAATTCGATGTAATCGACCAGCATGTCCTGCATATCCACGCGGCCGCATGCGGCTTCGAACGTCACGCCGATCGTGGAGAGCAGCGTTGAAATGGTGAGCGCCATCGATGCGATGAACAGCCCGACGCTGGGAACCACGGCGATGAAGCGGGAATACCCGACCAGCTTGCGTTCGCGATGGCGTCGGCGGCTTTCGCGACGTTCTTCGAACGCCTCGATCGCGGCAGAGGCGTCGTCGCAGGCGAACGGCGTTTTCTCGCAGCACGCCGCGCCATCGGATGGGTCGGCCTTTCGATTCTTGCAAGAATGCTCGGATTCGCGGCATGCGGGCGATGCGTCGTTTTCTGACGGGCGGACGGTATCAGGCATCGATGCTCCTATCGGTTCGAACGGATGCGGCCATTGTATCCGTCTCGCATGCGCACGCCCGCGTCGACCCGCCAACCGTAGCGCGGATGTTGTTTTTCGCCGACGCGAAGCCTCCTGCTCTTTCCGCCCGCGCCGCATGCGCGACAAAAGCATCGCGCAGAAGACGAAGCCGTCGGCGAGCGTCGCGGCCTCGGACGAACCGCGTAAGAAAACCCGATCGTCGGCGTTGCGCGACAACCGAGGCGCAACGCCGACGATCGGTCAACGCAGGGCGTCTTCCATGAGCGGCGTCGGTTCGGAAAGCTTCTCGTC
>USEZ01000224.1 GCA_900553775.1 uncultured Slackia sp.
TCGAGGGTTTCGGACACGGGAACCGTGGGGTCGGCCGCGCCCGTCAGGCGCATGGCCTGATAGACGTAGCTGCGGCCCGACAAGGGGTCGCGGATCGCGCCGCCCACGCAGGTGGCCGCGCCGCCGAACGGCTCGATCTCGGTGGGATGGTTGTGCGTCTCGTTCTTGAACAGGTACAGCCAGTCCTGCTCTTCGCCGTTCACGTCGCACTTGATCTTCACGGTGCAGGCGTTGATTTCCTCGGATTCGTCGAGGTTTTTCAAAATGCCTTTGGCCTTGAGCCATTTGGCGCCGATGGTGCCCATGTCCATGAGGCAGACGGGCTTTTCGTCGCGGCCGAGCTCATGGCGCATGGCCAGATACTGCTCGAAGGCGGCCTTCACGGCTTCGTCGTCGATTTGCACGTTCTCGAGCACCGTGCCGAACGTGGTGTGGCGGCAGTGGTCGGACCAGTAGGTGTCGATCATCTTGATTTCGGTGATGGTGGGGTCGCGCTGCTCGTCTTCGGCGAAATACTTCTGGCAGAAGGCGATGTCGGCGGCGTCCATGGCAAGGCCGCGCTCGGCGATGAACGCGGCAAGGCCCGTCTCGTCGAGCTCGCGGAAGCCTTCGACCACCTCGACGGCGCCCGGCGTGGGCTGCTCCATCTTCAACGTCTCGCGCGTTGCAAGCGATGCCTCGCGCGCCTCGATGGGGTTGATGACATAGCGTTTGATCGCATCGATGTCGGCGTCGGTCAGCTCGCCTTCCAAAATGTATACCTTGGCGCTCAGCACCTCGGGGCGCTCGCCCTGGCTGATCAGCTGGATGCATTCGCTCGCGGATGCCGCGCGCTGGTCGAATTGGCCGGGCAGCGGCTCGACGGCGAACATGGCGCCTTGCGCGTCGGGCAGCTCGGTGAACGCATCGTCCGACTGCGGTTCGCTGAACACGGTGGGCACGCATTGCTCGAACAGCTCGTCGCTTGCGCCCTCGACGTCGTAGCGGTTGATGAGACGGATGCCCGTGAGCGCCTCGATGCCAAGAATGCTCTGCAGCTCGTGCAGAAGCTGCTTCGCCTCCACATCGAAGCCGGGCTTCTTCTCAACGTAGATACGAGAAACCATTGGTTTCCTGCCTTCCCGGTAGCTAGATAGAAGTCCTTCCGATCGCGCAGCCGCGCGCGGGACGCCCGATTCATGTACGGAATCGTCCCATGGCGGTAAAAACGCGTATTTATCCATCATAAAGCCTTCGTCCGTCTTCGCATGGCACGTCTTGGGTATGAACGGGGAATCTATACGGGCGCAATGCGGAGCCGACGCCCGGTTGCGCGCCCCGGCTCCGTCGCGGTGCGGTTGTGCGGAAATCGGACGAGCGTCTTGTCGGTTGCGCAGGGTTGCTATGATGGTCGGTGCAAGAGGAAGCGACGAACGAGGAGGAAGCCGTGGCGGAAAGGGAAGAGCGCAGGCAGGAGGCGGCGAGGCATGCCGCGCTTATGAGGGGCGCCCTGGGCAAGGAGACGCAGGAGTCGATCGAGGCGACCGTCATCTACGAAGAAGGGGAGGGCCGCACGCTCGATATCCCCGATGCGCCGTTCGAGACGACCGAAACCCTGGTCACCACGGCGTTCATTCCCGAGGCGATGTATCGCTTCGCTTCGGGCAAGACCGTTTTGGTCGACCCTGCGGCGTTCACGCGTCCAGGCGGCGCGTACGAAGACGGCGCATTCGGCCCCGAACAGGTCATCTGTTCTCAGAGCAACTTGTATCAGATTCTATGCGGCCTGAAAGAGGCGTATCACGACAAGAATCGCGACTATCGCCGCGGCCAGCTGTTCACCGACCGTGCGGCGTACGTGCCGGACGTCGTGTTCCCGCATGGCGGCGCGATGCATACGAGCGGCGTCATCGTGGCGGCCGAGCCGCTGCGCGTCCGTGCGCTCGAAAACCACCGCTCCGAGCGCGAGTGCGACACCGCATTGGCCGACCGCATCGAAACCGTTCTTCGCATCGCGGCGGCGCAGGGCTGCGAAACCCTGGTCTGCGGCGCATTCGCGTGCGGCCGTTCGGGATATGAAGCGGCGCAGGTCGTCGACGTGTTCAAGGCGTGGCTCGACGCGCATCCGGGCGTGTTCGAGCGCATGGTGTTCGCCGTGCCCCGCGCGCATGCGTCCGTTTTCGACGCCGCGTTCGCAAAGCCCGTCGAGAAAGATGCGCCTCGCGTGCAAGAAGCGCCCGATGAAGACGACGACGCGTTCGACCTTTCCTCCGTCGAACTGCCCGAAGGCGTGACGCTGCGCGCCTAGCGGACGGCCGGCCGCGTCCTTGCACAAAAAAGCGCCCGCTCCGTATGAACTGAACCCCGATAGTGGGACTGGAAACAAAAAGTTTCCAGTCCCACTTGT
>USEZ01000225.1 GCA_900553775.1 uncultured Slackia sp.
TTAAAGCCCGCGGCCACCGCCTCTTCGGTGCCTGCGGCCATGATGACCGGCTTATCGTCGTTCACCGTGCCGATGACGCAGGCGCCGGGCTTGGGCATGCGGGAGCGCAGGATGTCCCAGGCATTGCGCAAAGCGCCCGAATCGAGCCCGTCGATACGCGCGATGACCAGAGGGTATCCCACGTCGACCATGGCCTTGATATGCTCGGCCACGTTGCCTTCGGCGGCAGCCTTTTTCGCCTGCTTCTGTTTGGCTTCGAACTCCTTGATCGCACGGATGTTGGCGGCCGTGCGTTCGGAGACGTCGAACATCGGAACCTTGAGCTCGGCGGCCGCCTCTTTCAGCTCGGATTCGATCCTGTTCATATGCGCGAGCGCATCGAAGCTCGTCACGGCCTCGATGCGGCGCACGTTCGCGCCGACGCTCGCCTCGGAGACGATCTTGACGAAACCGATTTCGGCGGTATTGGCGACATGGCATCCGCCGCACAGCTCGCGGGAGAACTCGCCCGCCTCGACGACGCGCACGATATCGCCGTATTTCTCGCCGAACAGGCCCGTGACGCCGGATTCGCGGGCGGCGTCGAGGGACGTTTCGTAGATGGTGGTAGGCGTAGCCTGCATGATGGCCTCGTTGGCGACGCGCTCGACCTCGGCGATCTGCTCGGAGGTCATGCCCTCGAAATGGGTGAAGTCGAAGCGCAGGCGGTCGGGGCCGACATAGCTGCCCGCCTGCTTGACGTGCTCGCCGAGAACACGGCGCAAGGCGGCATGCAGCAGATGCGTGCAGGTATGGTTGCGCGTGATGCGCTTGCGGCGCAGCTCGTCGACGACGGCGCGCACGGCGTCTCCTTCGCGCACCGTGCCCTCGACGACTTTCACCGAATGGCAGACCAAGCCCTTGGCAGGCGCCTTGGTATCGACGACCTCGAGCTTGAGGCCCTCCGCCTCGATCGTGCCGGTATCGCCCACTTCGCCGCCCATTTCGGCATAAAACGGCGTGAGGCTCAGCACGACCTCTCCTTGCTCGCCCTGAGCGAGCGCGTCGACGCGCGCGCCGTCTTTGACAAGCGCCTTGACCTCGGCGGAAGCGCTCAGGCGGTCATAGCCCACGAATCCCGTGGCGCCGAGCTCTTTGAGCAGCTCGTCATGGACGCCGCCGTAGGTGCTCCATGCCGCTTCTGCATCGTCTTTCGTGGCGGCGCGGGCGCGTTCGCGCTGCTGCTCCATGCAGCGTTCGAAGCCTTCCTTGTCCACCGCGATGCCCGCATCGGCGCATATCTCCTCGGTGATTTCGACCGGGAAGCCGTAGGTGTCGTGCAGCGTGAAGGCGGTATCGCCGTCGAGCACCCCGCCGTCGAGCTTTTGCAGCGCATCGGCGAGATACGCCTGGCCCTGGCGCAACGTGACGCCGAAACGCTCCTCCTCGGAAAGGATGACGCGCTCGACGAGTTCGCGGTTGTCGACGACCTCGGGGTAGACATGGCCCATCAGGCGCACGATGGCATCGACGTAATCGGACAGAAACGCGCCCTCGATGCCGAGCTTGTGCCCGTGCATGACCGCGCGGCGCAGCAGGCGGCGCAGCACGTATCCGCGGCCCTCGTTGGAGGGAAGGATGCCGTCTGCGATCATGAAGGTGACGCTGCGACTGTGGTCGGCCACGATGCGCAAGGACAGATCGTCGGCGGCGTCGGCCTTGTATTCCTTGCCGCTCAAACGCTCGCCCACCGCTATCAGGTCGCGCATGACGTCGGTTTCGTAATTGGACTGGACGCCCTGCATGATGGCGGCCATGCGCTCAAGACCCATGCCGGTATCGATGTTTTTCGTCGGAAGCGGCGCGAGCGTGCCGTCTTCCTGGCCGTCGTATTGGGTGAACACGCAGTTCCAGAATTCGAGGAAGCGGTCGCAGTCGCAGCCGGGCGCGCAATCGGGGCTGCCGCAGCCGAAATCGGGACCCTGGTCGAAATAGATTTCGGAGCACGGGCCGCACGGTCCGGTGGGGCCTGCGCGCCAGAAATTGTCGTCTTCGCCCAGACGGGAGATGTGGTCTTCCGAAACGCCGAGCTTCTTCCAGATCTCGATCGTCTCGTCGTCGTCCTCGAACACCGTGAAGTACAGCCTGTCTTTGGGAAGCTCGAGCTCTTCGGTGGCGAACTCGTAGGCCCAGGCGCACATCTCGTCTTTGAAATACCTGCCGAAGCTGAAGTTGCCCAGCATTTCGAAGAAGCTCAGATGGCGGCCGGTGGTGCCGATGATGTCGATGTCGTTCGTGCGCACGCATTTCTGCACGGTGGTCGATCCGATATAGGCGGGGTCGAACTCTTTGACGTGGAGGAAATAGGGCTTGAACTGCACCATGCCGGCGCTGGTGAGCAGAAGGC
>USEZ01000226.1 GCA_900553775.1 uncultured Slackia sp.
CCGATCGTGGCGTGCGGGTCCGTTTGGTCGAAATGCGCCCGAAGACGCCCACGCTCGTTCATGTCACGGGATGCTGCGCCGAACTCGTGTGCTCGAACTCCCTGAAAAGCGAGAAGCCCGACAGCGCGGCCGGCATGCTGAAGGCGGAGCTTTCGGCCCTCGGCTCGTTTTTGATCGCCCAGGCCTACGAGCATCGCGTCGACGCGGGCGGCGCCCTTGCGGTCGATCGCGATGCGTTTTCCGCAGGCGTCACGCGTCTGGTGCGCGAGCATCCGCTCATCGAATACATCGTAGGGGAGGTCTTGCGTCCTCCCGTCGACGCCGATGCGGTCGTTTTGGCCACCGGCCCTTTGACCTCCGATGCGTTGGCGTCGTGGATCGCCGACCGGGCAGGCGCCGACAACCTGGCCTTCTTCGATGCGGCCGCTCCGATCGTCATGGCCGACTCTCTCGACGAATCCGTGCTGTTCCGCCAGTCCCGCTACGAAGAGCAGGCGGTGGGCGATTATCTGAACGCCCCGTTTTCCAAGGAGGGCTACGAGGCGTTCATCGACGAGCTCGTGGCCGCCGAGCGCGTCGTCAAAAAGGAATTCGAGACGGGCGATCTGTTCCAGGCGTGCCAGCCGATCGAAGAAATCGCCCGCAAAGGCCGCGACGCTCCCCGCTTCGGAACGTGCAAGCCGGTGGGTCTGACCGATCCCGCCACGGGCAAAAGGCCGTGGGCGGCCGTGCAGCTGCGTGCGGAAAACGCCGATGGAACGGCGTACAACCTGGTGGGGTTCCAGACGAACCTGACGTTTCCCGAGCAGCGACGGGTCTTTCGCATGATTCCCGGCCTCGAGCATGCGGAGTTCGCCCGATACGGCGTCATGCACCGCAATACGTTCGTCTGCGCGCCCGAACTGCTCGACGGCGGCCTGCATTTCGCCAAGGCGTCGGACGAGACGCCCGTCTATATCGCAGGCCAGCTTTCGGGAACCGAAGGATACTGCGAGGCCGTCATGTCGGGCCTCGTGGCCGCCTTGTCCGTCTACGCCGATCTGTCGGGCATCGCGCTTCCTGCCATGCCCCGTTCGATGGCCTTCGGCGCCCTGTTGGCCTACGCGACCGATTCCGAAACCGAGGGGTATCAGCCTATGCATGTGAACTTCGGCATCATGGAGCCTCTCGAAGAGCGCATCAGAAACAAGCAGCAGCGCTATGCCGCCTATGCGCAGCGCGGAGCATCCTCGCTTGCGGCGTACAAGGATGCCTTGCGCGCATCGGGGCTTATCTAGCCGTATGGCCGATTCGCAACAAGGCCCTTCCGAGCGCGTCGACGAGCGCTTCTCGGCGCTTGTCGACGCGTTTTGCGCGATGCTTTCGTTCCAGCGAAATGCATCGCCTCATACGGTGAGGGCCTATCGATGCGACCTGCTCGACTTCGGGAGATGGGCCGCGCGCTGCATGCTCGATCCCCTCGCCGCGAACCATCGGGATATGCGCCGCTACCTCGCAGGCATCGACGGCGCAGGCCTTTCCCGCAAAACGGCGAATAGGCGCCTGTCGGCCCTGCGTTCGTTTTTCCGATGGCTCGCGGCCGAGGGCGTCGTCGAATCCGACCCGGTCGAGGCCATTCAAGGCCCGAAGTCGACGAGGAGCCTGCCGCGCACGATGGCCGCCGCCGATATGGAGCGCCTGCTTTCCGTCTATGCCGATGCCGACGATTCGCTTTCACTGAGAAATCAGGCGCTGCTCGAGCTTCTCTACGCCTGCGGCCTGCGCGTTTCCGAGGCGTCCGACCTGGTGCTTTCGGGGATAGATTTCCAACGCTCGCAGGTCAAGGTGATGGGCAAGGGAGGAAAAGAGCGCATCGTGCCGATGCACGAGACGGCGCGCCGGGCTTTGGAGCGTTACTGCGTTCGCGGTCGCGACGAGCTTTGCGTCGACGAAGAGACGCCGTATGCGTTTTTAAGCGCGCGCGGCGCCAAGATGAGCGCCGATGCCATCCGCGCGATGTTCAAGGAGGCGCTTGCGCTCGCGGGCGTCGACGAGGGATTCTCTCCCCATGCCGTGCGGCATACGTTCGCGACCGACCTGCTCGAAGGAGGAGCGGATTTGCGCAGCGTGCAGGAGATGCTCGGGCATGCCAGCCTTTCGACGACCCAGATCTACACCCACGTTTCTCCTTCGCGCTTGAAAAGCGAGCATCGCCGCGCCCATCCGCGCGGATGAGCGCTTGCGCGTTGTGGCGAAACCGGGCAGAAGGGAGAATACGTCGGCGGAAGTATGGCGCAAGCCTTTGCGCCGGC
>USEZ01000227.1 GCA_900553775.1 uncultured Slackia sp.
CGTCCCACCGCCCTGCTGCTCGCCCAAGCCGCAAGCAACGCCGCCGATTCACCCTATGACAAGGAGGCGCTTGTCGGGCTTGCCGTGCTCACGCGCGACTACGCCGTCGACGGCGCCGACCGGACGGCGACGCTCGACACGATCGCGCAAGCGGCATCGGACGTTTCGCCGGCCGTGGCCCAAAGCGCCGACAAGGTTGCAGCGCTCGAAGCGCTCGGCGAACGCTACACCCTGACCGACGACGCGCTCGACCATCTCGCCGACGTGCATCGCGTGCTCGTCGGCGCGCGCTGGGCGCTTGCGGCAATGGCCGCAGCCTGCATCGCGGCGGCGGCCCATGTGTACGTGCGCTGCGGCAGGAAGGAATTCGGCACGGTGCTGCGCAATGCCGCGATCGCGACGATCGCCGTGTTCGCCGCCCTGGCCGCCTGGGTCGCCGTGGATTTCAGCGGGTTTTTCGCGGCCTTCCATTCGCTGTTTTTCGCCGACGGAACCTGGACATTTTCGTGGGATTCGCTGCTCATCTGCATGTATCCCCCCGAATTCTGGCTGGGAATGGGCGCCGTCTGGCTGGCCGTCACGGTTGCGGCCTGCGCCGTTTGCTTTATCATGGGGAAGTTGATGCGCAAACGCTTCTCGTAGCGTCGCGCGCGACCGAACATCGCTTCGCCATCGTACGAGGAAGCGCGTTTGCGTCCCCTTCCTGCGGCCTTCGGGCCCCAACCGCCGAGGGCCGTCTCGGAAACGCGGCGAAGACGCAGCGCGCACGCCCTCGCGTTATCGCACACCTTCTCGCATCAGAAGAAAGGAACTCGGCATGACCGACACCGTACGCGTCCGCTTCGCACCTTCGCCCACCGGCAAGCTGCACATCGGCGGCGCCCGCACCGCCATCTACAACTGGGCGTTCGCCCGCGCCATGGGCGGCACGTTCGTCCTGCGCATCGAGGACACCGACCCCGAGCGCTCCACCGAGGAGAACACGCAGATCATCTTGCGCGCCATGCGCTGGCTCGGCCTCGATTGGGACGAGGGCCCCGAGGTGGGCGGCGAATACGGCCCCTATAAGCAGACCGAGCGCTTCGACACCTACGCCGCCGCGCTCGAGACGCTCAAAGAACGCGGCGCCGTGTACCCGTGCTTCTGCACGAAAGAAGAGCTCGACGCCAAGCGCGAGGCCGCCGAGAAAAGCGAGGGCGGCTATGCCGGCTACGACCGCACCTGCCGCAACATGCCCGCCGAGGAGGCCCAGGCCCGCATCGAGGCCGGCGAGCCGCACGTGTGGCGCCTGAAGGTTCCCGAGAACCACGGCCCGATCGAATTCGACGACGCGGTGTACGGCCACATGAGCTTCCCCGCCGAGGTCATGGACGACATGATCTTGGTGCGCACCGACGGCACCCCCACCTATAACTTCGCCGTGGTGTGCGACGACGCCAACATGAAGATCACCCACGTGGTGCGCGGCGACGACCACCTGTCCAACACCCCGCGCCAGATCCTGATCTACGAGGCGCTGGGCCTGCCCGCGCCCACCTTCGCGCATCTGTCCATGATCTTGGGCGGCGACGGCAAGAAGCTCTCCAAGCGCCACGGCGCCACGAGCGTCGAGGAATACGCCGAGCGCGGATATCTGCCCGACACCATGGTGAACTTCCTGGCGCTTCTGGGCTGGAGCCTGGACGGCGAAACCACCATCATCGACCGCGCCACGCTGTGCGAGAAGTTCGGCCTGGACCGCATCACCAAGAAAGACGCCGTGTTCGACGAGACCAAGCTCGACTGGATGAACGGCCAGTACATCAAGGCCATGGACGCTAAAGACTGGGTGGAGGCTTCCCGCCCCTGGCTAATCGAGGCGGGTGCTGCCGCCGAAGACATCGACGCGCGCCCCGAATGGTACGCCAAGCTCTATCCGCTGCTGGCCGAGCGCGAGACGCATCTGACCGACGCCGCCGAGAAGCTGCCCTATATGTTCTGGGGCGCAAACGTCACGCTCGACGAAAAGAGCGTGAACAAGGTGCTGAAAAAAGACGGCGCCCGCGCCGACGAGGCCCTGCGTGCCTGCCGCGACATCCTGGCCGACGAGAGCCGCGCCTGGGAATGCGAGGGCCTGCAGCAGGCATGCCGCGATTTGTGCGAGCCCATGGACATCAAGCCGAAGAACATGTTCCAGCCTTTGCGCGTG
>USEZ01000228.1 GCA_900553775.1 uncultured Slackia sp.
CCCGCCGAAGACGCCCTGCCGAAAGAAAGCACCCCCCTGCGCACCTTGCAGGACGCACGATGCGCGCATCCGTCACCGAAGCGTCATCGCAATCCGCGCGAAGAGCAACTACACTCGAACGAAACGAACCGTTTTCGCGCGATAGGCCGCTTCGAAGGGCCCTTATCGCCGCGTCGTCCGAAGGAGCCCCGTGACAGAGCAAAACGCCGCCGAGCAATCTCTTGCCCGCCCCTCGAAAAAGAAGCTTCCGCTGCCGTTGAAGGTGTTCGGCATCGCACTCGTCGTCATCGGCGCGCTTTCGCTGCCTGCCGTTTTCGGCGCCGCCTTCAGCATGTCGGAAGGATTCGAGAAATCCCTCGCCGAATACGGCACCACCACGCTTGTCATCTTCGGCGTGCAGATCGCGCTGCTCGTAGCCACAGGCGCGCTCTACATCGCCTTGGGCATCTACCTTTTGCGCAATAACCGCAGGCACGCGCGCCATGCCCTCGAAACGCTCATCGCGCTCGACATCGCCCAATTCCTCTGCGAGATGATGGTCTACGGCATCGAGCTGAGCAGCATCGTCGCAGGGCTCGTCCGCCTCGTCGTGGCCATCGCGCTCATGGTCTACATCGACCCGTCGCTTTCCGAAGAACGCGAGCTGCGCCACAAGCTGCGCGACCTTGAACTGAAAGAACGCGCCGAAGAAGGCACGCTCGGGCGCGACGAGAGCGGCAAAGGATACATCGAGCTCGACTTTTTCAATCTGTTCTGGATATTCATGGTGTGCTGCGTGCTCGGGCTGATCATCGAGACGATCTTTCATGCCGTGGTCTTCGGGGGCTATCAAGACCGTGCGGGCGTTTTGTACGGCCCCTTCTCTCCGATCTATGGTTTCGGCGCCGTGCTCATGACCATCGCGCTCAACCGTTTCCACGACAAGCCGCTGCCGCTGATTTTCCTGGTCAGCGCCGTAATCGGAGGCGCCTTCGAGTATCTTACGAGCTGGTTTATGCAGTTTGCGTTCGGCATCGTCGCCTGGGATTACACGGGTTCGTTCATGTCTATCGACGGACGCACCAATTTCGCGTTCATGTGCATGTGGGGCGCGCTCGGATGCGTGTGGATCAAGCTTTTGCTGCCGCGTCTGCTCAAGCTGGTCAACATCATCCCGTGGAATTGGCGCTACGGCGTCACCACGGTGTGCGCGGCGCTCATGATCGTCAACGGCGCCATGACGCTGTTCGCCCTCGATTCGTGGTATCAGCGCGAGGCGGGACAGGCCCCGCACAATGCCATCGAACGTTTCTGCGAACGGCACTACGACAACGAATTCATGACGGAGCGCTTCCAGACCATGTCAATCGATCCCGACAACGCGACGCGCGCGCTATAAATCGCCTGCGCGCCGCCGCATTGCCCCGCCCCGCATCCCCTTCGTCGCAACGACGATGCGGGGCGCGCCCGGCGAAAATGCAGGGCGAAACCTCACCCCGCCGTCGAGCGGGCGGGCGCGGGCCATTTTTCGCAGAAAAGCCCGCCGTCGGGGCGGACGCGAACGGGAAAGCTCCCCGTTCGACGATACGGCCGAAGCCCCTCCGGCGCAGCGCTAGAAGAACACGCCCGCCAAACGAGGATTCAGACAGACGTTGTAATACGTGGCGGCCGCGATCATGGCAAGCCCCGCGACGACGGAGACGACGGCCCAGATGCGCTGGCGCTTGCCGTAGGCCTCCTTCGAGACGCCCATCGCAAGCGCGCGCCGGAAGGCGTATTTCTGCGAAATCACGGAAAACGCCGCGGTAACCGCCGTCAGGCCGACGAAGACGACAAGCCCGACGGCGATGGCGAGCGGCGTTCTTTCGGCGAAGGCGTTCACGAAGCAGGTATCGGCCACAAGCCACAAAGGATAAAACGCGATGGCCGCCCAAAGCCCATGGGCAGGACCCCAGATGGGCGGCAAAAACAGCGCGCCGATGTTCACCCGCGGCACGCTTTCGAGCAGACGGCGGCGCTCTTCTTCGGTCGCTTCGCGTTTTCGGGCGGCGTTCTTCTTAGCCTGTTTCTTGCTCATACGTCCATCCTTTGAAACCATCCACCAGTCGCATGCCGCACATCCCTGCAACGTAGCATGCGAAAACGAGCCGTCACGCGCTTTGCGTGGCGCATCCGGCGCC
>USEZ01000229.1 GCA_900553775.1 uncultured Slackia sp.
CTTGCGGGCGCCATCGAGGCATTGCTTTTCGTCAGCGACGAGCCGGTAAGCCTTGCGGTCCTGTCGAGCATGATCGGGGTCGATGCGAAGCGGACGAGATCGGCGCTCGAAGAGCTCGAATCGCGTCTTTCGAGGGAGGGGTCGGGCATCCGGCTGCGCGAGGTCGCGGGGGGATGGCGCCTTTATACCCATCCGCGCTATCACGATCTGCTGGAGCGCTATGTCCTTTCCTGGGATACGCGACGTTTGTCCCAGGCGGCGATCGAGACGCTTGCGGTGATTGCCTACGCCCAGCCTGTGACAAGGGCGGCGATCGCCTCGATACGCGGCGTGAATTCCGACAGCTCCGTTCACTCGCTTGTCGAAAAGGGGCTCGTCAAAGAAGCGGGAAGGGACGATTCGAGTCCGGGGCAGCCCGTCTTGTATGCCACGACGAAGGCGTTTCTCGAAAAGTTCGGCCTGGCCTCGGCGTCCGACCTTCCCGCGATAGAGGGCTTCGCGCCGGATGAGCGGACGCGCGCATTGATAAAGGAGCGCTTAGGCGTCGTGTCGCCGCGGGACGATGCTGCGACGTTCGGCGAAGACGACGAGGCGGGATTCGCCTCGGATTTTTCCGAGGGGCACGGGAATCGCACATACGAAGGAGGGGCCGTCCATGGCCGATAACACAGCCGAAGAGCGCATCGTGCCGATGCGTTTGCAGAAATTCCTGGCTCGCGCAGGCGTGGCAAGCAGGCGCGGCAGCGAAAACCTCATGACGGCGGGACGCGTATGCGTGAACGGGCAGGTCGCAACTGAACTGGGAACCAAGGTCGACCCGCGTGTCGATACGGTCACGGTAGACGGCAGGAAGGTGAGCCTTGCCGATGGCTCGGTGACGCTTATGCTGCACAAGCCTGCAGGCGTCATCACCACGATGTCGGACCCTCATGGCCGGCCGACGGTGGCAGACCTCGTGCCGCACGATTCGTATCCCGGCCTGTTTCCGATCGGGCGTCTCGATTTCGACACCACGGGCCTTTTGCTGTTCTCCACCGACGGCGAGCTCGGCAACGGGCTTTTGCATCCGCGACGGCATGTCGACAAGACCTACGAGGCGATCGTCGACGGCGTGATGACCGAACGCGAAGCCCGGCTTTTGCGCGACGGCGTCATGCTCGACGACGGGTTGACGCTTCCCGCCCAGGTCGAGGTGCTCGAGGCCGTCTCCGGACGCTCGCGTGTCGCCATCACCATCCACGAGGGAAGAAAGCGGCAGGTGAGAAGGATGTGCGGCTTCGTGGGCCATCCGGTGATCGCGCTGCACAGGAAAAGCTTCGGCCCTCTCGAGCTGGAAGGGCTCGCCGAAGGGTCGTGGCGTCTGCTCGATGCGCGGGAGGTGGAGGCATTACGCCGTGCCGCAGCCCTCGATCGGCCGTGCTAGAATCGCGTGGAGACGACCGTTTCCGATTTCCTGCATCGCAGCTAAGGAGCAACCATGGATACGCAGCGCACCTCGACACTTATCGAACCGCTCGAAGGGCCTCTGACGGGCAGCATCCGCGTCCCGGGGGATAAAAGCATATCGCACAGGGCGGTGCTTTTCGCCGCCATGGCCGAGGGAACGAGCCGGCTGTCGGGCCTGCTCGACTCCGACGACGTGCGCTCGTCGATTCGCGCCGTCGAGCAGCTCGGCGCGCGAGTCTCGCTTGAAAAGATGGCGGACGCAAGCCTTGCGGGCGGCATCACGGGATGGGGCAAAGGCGGCCCCCGCACGCCGGACGCCGCTGTCGACTGCGGCAATTCCGGCACGACGGCGCGCCTTTTGATGGGCATCCTGGCTTCGTGGGATATCGAGGCGGAGCTGACGGGAGACGATTCTCTGCGTCGTCGCCCGATGCGCCGAGTGACGGCTCCGTTGGCGAGGATGGGCGCCCGCTTCTACCCCGAAGACGCCGCGACGCTTCCTTTGACAGTGCGCGGCACGCGTTTTCCGCATGCGATCGATTACGATTCTCCCGTTGCATCGGCCCAGGTGAAAACCGCCATCTTGCTTGCGGGCGTCAGGGCGCAGGGAACGACGCGCGTGTTCGAGCCGTCGCCTTCGCGCAATCATACCGAGCTGATGCTGCCGCGCTTCGGCGTGCAGACCACGGCCGCCG
>USEZ01000230.1 GCA_900553775.1 uncultured Slackia sp.
CGGAGTGGAAAAGATCAAGCCCGCCGGCAGCAGATTCCTGCATTTTCCCAAGATAGAAGTGTGCTTCGGCGCCCCGGTGTTCCTGGAGGATTTCGACTTTCTTCCCAAGGAAGACAGGCTCGACGGAGCGTCGTGGTATGTGATGAGGGAATGCTATGCGCTTTCTCGCGGCGTATCCCGCGAGCAAATCGACATGAAAGAGCTTTTTCCCGCGGCGAAAGACTTCGCGTCCGTATTCGCGGGGCGCGATATGTCACGAAAGGGGGCGTAGGAGCCATGCGCGTTATCAGGGCGAAGCATGCAGGCGTGTGCTACGGGGTCGAGCGCGCGCTCGACATGGCCGTGGCGGCCATGATGGACGAAGACGACACCTACACGCTCGGTCCGCTGATTCATAATCCTACGGTGGTCAAACAGCTCGAGGAGCAAGGCGTCAAGGTGGCCGAGGGCATCGACGACATAGAGGACGGCATCGTGGTCATCCGCAGCCACGGCGTCGAGCCGCACGTCATGCAGACCCTCAAAGACAAAGGGCTGACGGTGATCGATGCGACGTGCCCGCATGTCGCCAAGGCGCAGCGTTCTGCAGGCGAGCTGCGCGATGCGGGCGGAACGGTGGTGGTCATCGGCCGCAGCGAGCATCCCGAAGTCAAAGGTCTGTGCGGCCATGCCGGCGAGCGTGCCGTGGTGGTGGCCGATGTCGACGAGCTGCCCGACGAGCTGGTCGAGCCCGTAGGCATCGTCGTGCAGACCACCGAAAGCAAAGAAAAGCTGGAGGCGGTGGTCGAGGCGGTGCGAAGCCGGGGGATCGAGCCCGTCGTCAAGAACACGATCTGCTTCGCGACGCGCCAACGGCAGAATTCGGCGGCCGACCTTGCCGACGAGGTGGACGCCATCGTGGTGATAGGCGGCAGGAATTCTTCGAACACCACCCATCTCTACGATATATGCAAGGCTCATTGCGCACGGTCCTATTTCATCGAGCGCGCCGAGGAGATCGACCCGGCGTGGTTTTCCGGCTGCGAAACCGTAGGGGTGACCGCAGGCGCGTCGACCCCCGACGACCAGATACGCACGGTGGTCGATTATTTGGAAACCTTGTAGAAGATCGCTCGCGAGCGTTTGCGCCGGTATCATCGTAGGGTTCATAGACATCGCATCGCGATGTTCGACAGATCAGGAGCGATCACACTATGACTGAAACAGGCTCTCAGATACACGGCTGGACGCGCCGTAATTTCCTCAAAGCCGCCGGCGCAGCCGGCGCTTTGATGCTGTTCCCGTGGCTGGCCTACGCAGCCGAGTCCGACGAGCTCGATGCGAAAGCCGACGACCTGGAGGCGACGGCCGCCGAAAAGCAGGCCCAGGCCGACGAGGTGGCGGCGAAGCTCGAAGCGCTCCAAACCCAGTTCAACGAAGCGCTCGAGCGCTACAATGCGGCCAACGACGCCCATGAATCGGCCGTTGCCGCCATGGACGAGGCGCAAGAGCGCATCGACGAGGCCACGGTGCTCATCGCCGAGCTGCAGGTGAAGCTCAGCAATCGCGCGACGGCCATCTATCGCGAAGGCGAGCCGTCGTTCATCGACGTGCTTTTCGGATCCGAGTCATTCGAGGATTTCGTCACCAACTGGGATTCCATGGAAAAAATCGGCGAGCAGGATGCAAGGCTCGTGCAGGAAAGCAAAGACGCCAAGGCCGAGGCCGAGGCGGCGCGCGAAGAATACGCCAGACAGGAAGAGATAGCGGCGGAAGAGCTTGCGAAAGCGCGCGATGCGAAAGAAGAGCTCGAAGAAGCCCAGGCTTCGCTTCAGGCGGAGTACGACGCGATGAACGAAGACATCGTCGCCATCCACGCCGAAATCGAGCAGGTCCGCATGGATGCCGATGCGGCGCGCGAGAAGGAGGAAGCGGCGAAGAAGGCCGCCGAAGAAGCGCTTGCCAAGCAGCAGGCGCAAGCCTCCCGGCCGTCCGGTTCGACCGGCTCGACGGATTCTTCCAGCTCATCGACGCCTTCGACGAGCGTTTCGGGCTGGGTCAACCCCGCTCCCGGCAAATACATCACGAGCGGCTTCGGCTGGCGCCCGTCGATCGGCGACTATCACCAGGGCGTCGATCTGAGCTGCCGCTATGAGCCGGT
>USEZ01000231.1 GCA_900553775.1 uncultured Slackia sp.
CGACCGCGGCTCCGATCTCGACGAGGAGTTCTGGGACGGCCTCGAGGAGACGCTCATCCTGGCCGACGTCGGGGGCGCCGCGGCCGCCGAGATCGTGGAGGGTCTGCGCGATCAGGCCACGCGCAAGGCGCTGCCCGACGCCTACGCCGTGCTCGATCTGCTCAACGACCGCATGGCGTCGGCGTTTTCCGCAGGCGGCGAGGCGGTGTTCGGCGGGGATCCCGCCTGCGTGCTGTTCGTCGGCATCAACGGCGCGGGCAAAACCACGACGGTCGGCAAGCTGGCCAAAGAAGCCACGGATGCGGGGCGCACGGTCCTGCTCGGCAGCGCCGACACGTTTCGCGCCGCGGCCATCGAGCAGCTCGAGGAATGGGCGCGCCGCGCCGATGTGGAGATCTGCACGCGCGAACGGGGAAGCGACCCTGCCAGCGTGTGCTACGACACGATCGAGCGCGCCGAGCAGAAAAACGCCGACCTGGTGCTCATCGACACGGCGGGCCGTCTGCATACGTCGGCCGATTTGATGCGCGAGCTGGAAAAAGTGGTGAACGTGGTGCGCAAGCGCTCGAAGCTTCCTGTCTACACGGTGCTCGTGATCGACGCCACCACGGGTCAGAACGGGCTTTCCCAGGCGCGCGAGTTCGACCGCGCCCTGAAGCTCGACGGCGTGATCGTCACCAAGCTCGACGGCACCGCCAAAGGCGGCATTGCGCTTGCGGTGAGCCACGAGCTCGACCTGCCCGTGCTTAAAATCGGCGTGGGCGAGGGCCTGGGCGATTTGAAAGACTTCGACGCGCATGATTTCGCCCGCGCCTTCGTGGGCGATTTCGACGAGAGGTCGTAGGCTTTCTGCAACGTGCGTCGTGCGGGCGGCTCTGGGGATTCGCTTGCGTTTCGCCCGCATCGTCGCATTCTCTCGGCTCCGGATTCATCGCGTAATCCGGGGCTTCTTTTTTGCGTCGCGCCCCCGCTATTGCATAATAAGCGGGATATGCATCGACGCCCGGCGTTCCCACCGTTTCAAAAGGAGCTTTTCCATGTTCGATAATCTTTCCGATCGCTTGCAGGGGATTTTTTCGGGCCTGCGCTCGAAAGGCCGCCTGACCGAGGACGACATCAATGCGGCCATGCGCGAGATCCGCATGGCGCTGCTCGAAGCAGACGTCAATTTCAAGGTGGTCAAGGAATTCGTGGCCTCCACCAAGGCGCGCTGCCTCGAGGCCGAAATCCTCGATTCGCTCACGCCCGCCCAAAACGTGGTGAAGGTGGTGCTCGACGAGCTCACCGCGCTGCTCGGCCAGTCCGATTCCAAGCTGGTGCTCACGAGCCGCATTCCCAATGTGATCATGCTCGTCGGCCTGCAGGGCTCGGGTAAAACCACCGCGTCGGCCAAGCTGGCCTATCTGCTGAAGAGCAAAGGCCACAGCCCGCTTCTGGTAGCCTGCGACGTGTACCGTCCCGCCGCCGCCGACCAGCTGCAGACGCTCGGCGACGAGATGGGCGTGAAGGTGTATCGCGGCGACGGGCAAGACCCGGTGCGCATCGCCGAAGAGGGCGTGCGCTGCGCCATCGACAATCTGCGCGACGTGGTGATCGTGGATACCGCCGGCCGCCTGCATGTCGACGACGCCATGATGGACGAGGCCGCCGCGATCAAGGCCGCCGTCAAGCCCGACCAGATTCTTATGGTGGTCGATGCCATGACCGGTCAAGACGTGGTCAACGTGGCACAGGCGTTCGCCGAAAAGGTGGAGTTCGACGGCGTGATCATGTCCAAGATGGACGGCGACGCCCGCGGCGGCGGCGCGCTGTCGCTCAAGCAGGTCACGGGCAAGCCCATCAAGTTCATCTCGTCCGGCGAGAAGCCGGACTCGCTCGAGGAGTTCCACCCCGACCGCATGGCGAAGCGCATCTTGGGCATGGGCGACGTGGTCAGCCTCATCGAGAGCGCCGTGAAGGTGCAACAGGAGGAGGTCGAGCAGGAGCAGGCCGAGCGTATGATGCGCGCGAACCTCACGCTCAACGATTTCGTCGACATGAACCGACAGATCCGCAAGATGGGCGGCGTGTCGAAGCTGCTGTCGGCCTTGCCGGGCGGCGACA